>RPRB01000008.1 GCA_003818285.1 Myxococcaceae bacterium | reverse complement strand
GTGGTGGTCATCGTCTCGGCGCCCTTCAAGTACATCGCCGATGTCGTCGAGGTGAAGGAGCGAACCCGGAACGCGCTCGACCAGTACGCGGCCCTCGCGCAGGGCCTCGGGCTCGCGGCCACGTCGCGGATGGCGCTCGGCACCGAGGCGGTGGAGACGGCGACGCAGCTCTGCCGCGAGGTGGCGAAGGAGTTCCCGCGGGCGCTGTTCTTCGCCGGGAAGCTCGTCTTCGAGCAGGAGCGCTGGTACCAGCGCGTGCTCCACAACGAGACCGCCTACCAGATCCAGCGCCGGCTCCAGTTCGCCGGGCTGAACGCGATGGTGCTTCCCGTCAGGCTCCTCGAGTCCGACGGGGAGGCGAAGGCGGCCTAGCTCAGACCGCCCGCGCCGAGGCCGGAGCGGCCAGCGGAGCGGGAGCGAGCTGCCGGAGGCCGATCGAGGCGAGGTACTCGTCGTAGGCGCTCTCGACGGTGGCCATGTTCCGCTTGCACTTCCGCCGGAGGAAGAACCCCAGGACGATCAGCGGAATGCCGATGATGGCCCCGATGACGGTCAGGGAGATGCCCACTCCACAGATGATGGGGACCAGCGACATCATCTTCAGTGGCCGGTACTGATCGAGCAGGTCCTCCTTCACGTGCAGCAGCACGTCGGGATCGGTGGAGTTGGCAGCCTTCAGCGCACCGATGATCTGGGGCTTGGTGGCGGTGGACAGGGCAGCGTTCGGGTTCATGCGCAGGGTCCTTTCCACGGGGCCATGCGCAAACCGGTGGCAGGAACCGTCACCGGGCCCGGAGCTCCTCGGCGCCCGCTCCCGGCCCCCTACCCGTCCGGGTGGAACCGCTCGCCGCGCTCGGCCATCCGGCGGAGGAGAGGCGCCGGCTCGAAGCGCGCGCCCTTCCGCTCCTGCCAGTGCTGGAGCCGGCGGACCGCCTCGGCCGCGCCCATCGCGTCCAGCGCCCGGAACGGCCCTCCCCGGAACGGCGGGAAGCCGAGGCCGAACACCGCGCCGATGTCCCCGTCGCGGGCGCTGCGGAGGATGCCCTCCTCCAGGCAGCGCACCGCCTCGTTGAGGAACAGCAGCACCGGGCGCTCGCGCAGCTCGTCCTCGGAGAACGGGACGCGGGTCGCTCCACCGGGAAGCGAGGCGTAGACGCTCGTGTCCACCGGCTTGCCGTCGACGTCGTAGCGGTAGAAGCCCTTCTTCGCCTTCCGGCCCAGCCGGCCCTCCTTCGCCAGCGTGGCCATGGTCGCGGGCGGGGCCATCCGCTCGCCGAACGCATCGTGGAGGACGTGGCTCACCTTCTCGCCGACATCGATGCCGACCTCGTCGAGCAGCTGGAACGGACCGACCGGGAAGCCGTAGGCCCGGAGCGCGTGGTCCACCGCGGCGATGTCCGCCCCCTCGAGCAGGAGGTGCGCCGCCTCGTTCAGGTAGGGGGCGAGGATCCGCGAGGTGTAGAAGCCGGGCCCGTCGCGGACGACGATGACCGTCTTCCCCTGCTTCTTTCCCAGCTCGACGCAGGTGGCGACCACCGACGGATCCGTGCCGCCGTGGGTGATGACCTCCAGCAGCGGCATCTTCTCCACCGGGCTGAAGTAGTGCATCCCGATGACGTTGCCCGGGCGCCTCGCCCCTTCCGCCAGCCGGCCGATGGGGATGGAGCTGGTGTTGGAGGCGAAGATGCAGTCCTCCCCTGTCGCCGCCTCCACCTCGGCCAGGAGCCGGCGCTTGAGGGTGAGGTCCTCGAACACCGCCTCGATCACCACGTCCGCGCGGTGGAAGCCCGAGAGGTCGGTGGTCGCGGTGACGCGGGCGAGCACCTTCTCCATCCCGCGCCGGTCGAGCCGCCGGCGGCGCACGCGCTGGTCGAGGAGGCCGCGGACGTGAGCGAGGGCACGCCCCACCGAGCTGTCGTCCCGCTCCTTGATGCGGACCGGGAGCTCGGCCTTCTCGGTGGTGACGAAGGCGATGCCGCCGCCCATGAGACCGCCCCCCAGCACCGAGACCTTGCGGACGGGTCGGGCCTTCGCCGCCCCATCCACGCCGGTGTCCTTCTTCAGCGCGGTGGTGGCGAAGAACAGCTCGCGCAGCCGGGCGCTGACCTCGGTCATCAGCAGCTCGCCGAAGGCACGGGCCTCGGCGCGGAGGCCCGCTTCCATCCCCTTCTCCAGGCCCTCCCGCACCACCTCGAGGGTGCGCTCGGGCGCCGGGTAGTGGCCCCCGCTCTTCCTGAGCAGCTGCTTCCGCGCCTCGGCGAAGAGCAGGCGCCGGCCGAGCGGGTTGCCCTCGAGCGCGGCGCGGGTGAAGGTCTCGCGCGGGCTGCGCCGGGGCGGCGGGGTGTCCGTCCCAGAGGCGAGCGCCCGGGCGCGCTCCACGGCCACGTCGACGAGGATGGACGGAGGGACGACCTCGTCCACCAGGCCCAGCTTGCGCGCCTTCGAGGCCCTGACGGACCTCCCGGTGAGGATGAGGTCCAGCGCGGCCTGGGCGCCGATGAGCCGCGGCAGCCGCTGCGTGCCGCCCGCGCCGGGGAGGAGCCCGAGCTGCACCTCGGGCAGCCCGAGCTGGGTCCGGGGAGCGTCGGATGCCACGCGGGACCGGCATGCCAGCGCCCACTCCAGGCCTCCACCGAGGCAGGCGCCGTGGATGGCGGCCACGACGGGCTTGGGAAAGGCGGCGAGCCGGTCGAAGCCCTGCTGCCCGTCGCGCGAGGCGCGCTCGCCGTCCGCGGCGCTCCGGAGTGAGCCGAGCCACTTCACGTCGGCTCCGACCACGAAGTCCTGCTTGGCCGAGGTGAAGACGACGGTCTTCACCGCCTCGTCCCGGCCGAGGCGCTCCAGCTCCTCGCTGAACTCGGCGCCCACCGCGGGAGACAGGGTGTTCACCGGCTCACCCGGCAGATCGAACGTGACCACCGCCACGTCGCCGCGCATCTCGGTGCGGAAGCTCGCCATCAGACGCGCTCCAGGATGAGGGCCGCGCCGAGGCCACCGGCGGCGCAGACAGTGCACAGCGCGGTGCTCTTGTCGCGCCGGGCGAGCGCGTCGAGCGCCTGCATCACGATGCGGGCGCCGGTCGCGCCGAACGGGTGCCCCAGCGCGATCGAGCCACCGTGGACGTTGAGCCGCTCGGGGTCGACCTCGCCGAGCGGCGCCGGACGGCCGAGCTTCCGCGCGAACTCGGGGCTGCTGAACGCCTGGAGGTTGCTCGCCACCTGCGCGGCGAAGGCCTCGTGCATCTCGACCAGGTCGATGTCCTTCAGGGTCATGCCCGCACGGTCGAGCGCGAGGGGCGCGGCATAGGCCGGGCCCTGCAGGAGCTGGTCACCCGGGTCCGTCGCGGCGTAGGCGAAGGCGCGCAGCGCGCCGAGCGGCTGGAGGCCCAGGGCCTTCGCCCGGTCCTCGCGCATGACCAGCAGCGCCGCGGCGCCGTCTGTCAGGGGCGAGCTGTTGCCGGCGGTGACCGAGCCGTGCGCCCTGTCGAAGACGGGCCTGAGCTTCGCCAGCGCCTCGAGGGAGGTGTCCGGGCGGACGATGTCGTCGGTGGTGCCGGTGCTGGTGTACGCGGGGGGGACCGGGACGTGCATCACCTGTGCGTCGAACACTCCCGTCTTCCACGCCGCGGCGGCGCGCTGGTGCGACGCGAGCGCGATCTCGTCCTGCCAGGTGCGGGAGATGTGATTCTCCTTGGCCATCTTCTCCGCGCTCTCCCCCATGGTGAGGCCGGTGGAGTACTCGGCGATGGCGGGCGGAACGGGGACGATGTCCTTCGGCTTCAGGCCGGCGAAGGCGCGGAGCCGCTCGGGCAGGGTCTTCGCGCGGCTGGCCTTCACCAGGGCGCGGGAGAGCGGGCGGCTGGTGAAGATCGGCACGTCGCTCATCGACTCGGTGCCGCCGGCGATGGCTGCCTGGCTCACGCCGAGGGCCATGGCCGAGGCGACGTCGGTGAAGGCCTGGATGGAGGTGGCGCAGGCGCGGGAGACGGTGTGGGCCTCGAGGCCCCTCGGCAGCGCGGAGGCGAGGCCGACCTCGCGGGCGATGCTCGGGGCCAGGAGCGTGGGGATCGCCTGGCCGAAGACGATCTGGTCGATCTCCGCGGGGTCGATGTCGGCGCGCTCGACGAGCTCGCGGACGACCGCCGCGCCGAGGTCGAGCGAGGTGAGGGAGCCGAAGACGCCGCCTGCCTTGACGAAGGGAGTGCGGAGCCCCTTGACCACGACGGCGCGCGAGGTGCCGGGCTGACCGATGAGCTGCGGAGCCATGACGCGGCGTTCCACCAGAAGCTGATTGGCCAGTCAATCCGGCGCGGCCGGCGATCGTGCCTCCCGGTCCCTGCTTGCCCCGCCTGGAGCGGCGTGACCGAATGGGCCTCCGAGGGGAGAGCACATGCCGATCGCGCGGAGATGGGTCCTCGGATGCATCCTGCTGTCGATCCCTGGCTGCTCACGGGTGAATCTCGAGGCCGAGCGCGCCGCCATCCTGGCGACGGACCGGCCGTGGCAGGAGGCCATCGCCGCGAGGGACGTGGAGAAGGCCGTCTCGTTCTGGGCGGACGACGCCGTGGTCATGCCCCAGGGCCAGCCGAGCCTCGCGGGGAAGGACGCGATCCGCGGCTTCGTGGTCGAGAGCTTCAAGGTCCCCGGGTTCGGGCTCCGGTGGGAGACGACCTCGGTGACGGTCGCGCCCCACGGAGAGCTCGCCTACGCGCTCGCGACGACGACCACGACCTTCAACGGACCGGAGGGGAAGCCGATCGCGATCCGTGGGAAGGCCGCGACCGTGTGGCGCAAGGGGTCCGATGGGCGCTGGCTCTGCGTGGTCGACATCTGGAACGACGACCCGCCGCCGAAGCCGTGACGCGCCGGCCGCCAAGGCGGGTGCGACTCGTGGCGGGCCAGTGGCGGGTCGCGGCCCAGCTCGTGGAGGGCTTCGAGGATCTGAACGAGAACGCCCGGCGACTCTTCGGCACTCCGGCGCAGGGACTGAACCGATAGCAGGTCCCTGCCCGGAGGAGCCGACTCACCCCTTCAAGAGCTGCATCCCGCTGGAGTTGTAACGGTCGCCCACCGCCGCGCCCCTCGGAGACGCTCGTTCGAGCCGATCGACCTCCGCCGGCGTCAATCGCACGTCGACCGAGGCGGCGTTCTCCTCCAGGCGGGACACGCTGCTCGTTCCCGGGATGGGAATGACGTCCTTCCCCCGGCTCAGGACCCAGGCCAGCGCGAGCTGGGCCGGGGTGCAGCCCTTCTCCCTCGCCAGCTGCTGGACCTGATCCGCCAGCGCCAGGTTCCGGGTGAAGTTCTCGCCCTGGAACCGGGGATTGGTCCGTCGCCAGTCATCGGCACCGAGGTCGTCGAGCGAGCGGAAACGGCCTCCGAGGAAGCCGCGGCCGAGCGGGCTGTAGGCCACGAGAGCGATCCCCAGCTCCCGGAGGGTCGGCAACAACTCCTCCTCGGGATCCCGGGTGAAGAGCGAGTACTCGTTCTGCACTGCGGCGATCGGATGCACGCGGTGTGCGCGGCGGACGGTCCCAGGAGCAGCCTCGGACAGCCCGAGGTGCCGGACCTTGCCCTTCCGGACGAGCTCGGCCATCGCGCCGACCGTCTCCTCGACCGGCACCGCGGGATCGACCCGGTGCAGGTAGTACAGGTCGATGTGGTCGACCCCCAGCCGTTCCAGGGAATGCTCACAGGCTTCCCGGACATGTTGCGGACTTCCGTCGATGCCCCGCCCTCCCTGGACGAAGCCGAACTTGGTGGCCAGGACGACGTCCTTGCGTCGGTTCTTGATCGCCGCGCCGACCTTCTGCTCGGAATCTCCGTAGATGTCCGCGGTGTCGAGGAAGTCGATCCCCAGGTCGAGGACACGTTCGATGACTCGGACGCCTGCCTCGAGGGTCCTCGCACTGCCGGTATACATGTCGGTGATGCCCACGCTCATCGCCCCGAAGCCGAGGGCGGAAACGCTCGGACCTTCACGTCCCAGTCTGCGGTGCTCCATGGCGAGCCTCTCCCGGGAAGATCGAGGTGGAGCGGCGGTCATGACGGTGGTTCATGCCTCTCGCAACCCCCAGCAGCCGGCCGGCGCCGGGCCGTGTACCGGGGTCAACCGATGACCTGCCTCGAGGGGAGCGACCGGGTCGGATTCGCGGGGCCGGCTCAGGCCGCACGGCCGGTGGGCAGCTCCGACCGCATCTGGTCGAGCGTCTTCCGGATGCCCTGCTCGTACGAGGTCTTCCTCACCGGCCCGAGCAGCTTCTGGAGCGCCGAATCGTCGAGCACCACCGGGCTCGTGTGGAGGTAGCTCATCTCCACCAGCTCCCGCATCATCGGGTTGAACAGCCCCATCAGCCGCAGGGTGGTCTTCCCCGCCACTCGAAGCTTCGGCTTCCTCCCGACCGCGGCGAACACCTGGGTGACGAAGTCCCGCTGGGTGACGGTCCCCGCCCCGCCGAGGTGCCACCAGCGGCCGTAGGCCTCGGGCCGGTCGGCGAGGTCGAGCAGCACCGGGCCGACGTCCGGGATGAAGACGAACTCGTGCGGCGTGTCGATGGGACCGATGAGGTTCGCCGTCCTCCCCTGGAGCGCGGCGACGAACGCATCGTGGAGGAAGCTCTTCTCGATGCCGGGCCCGTAGAAATCCGGGAGCCGGAGGATGGTCCCGCGGATCATACACGCGGCGTCGGCCTCGAATAGGAGATCTTCCTGCGCCTTGCGCATCCGGCCCTTGAAGGTGTGCGGCTCGCGGGGGTGGTCCTCGGTGACCGGGGTGGTGCGGGGACTCCCGTACGGGTACACCGTGCCGACGAGCACCAGCCGCTGAGCCCCCTCGGCGATCGCGCCCGCGAGGGTCTGGCGCATCACCACCGGGTGCTGGTCGAACCGGTGGTACGGGACGCCCACCAGGTACACGAGCGTGTCCAGACCGCGGACTGCCGCGCGCACCGAGCCAGGGTCCTCCGGGTTCCAGGTCGCGCGCTCCACGCCGGGCAGCCCTCGGAAGCTCGCCTCCAGCGCCCCCGCCGACCGGCCGATGACCCGGAACGGCTTGCCTCGCGCGACCAGCGCCCGCGCCACGCTCTGTCCCACCGCCCCGGCCGCCCCCACCAGGCCGATTCGCTCCACCATGACTGCCTCCGATGAACTGAGAGGTGTTGATGAACAGCGCGACGGCTCCTAGGGCGTCGGCGGCGCGGTGACGTGACAGCCGAGGCGGTGCACCGTCTCGACCAGGTGCTTCGCCGCGTCCGGTGAGGTGGGCGGGAGAATCCCGTGCCCGAGGTTGAAGATGTGTCCCACCGGTCCGGCGCGACGAAGGATGTCGGCCACCCGCTGCTCCAGCTCGGCGTGCGGAAGGAAGAGCGCCAGCGGATCGAGGTTGCCCTGGAGCGCCACGTCGGGACCGGCCAGGGCGCGGGCCTGGTCGAGCTCGATGCGCCAGTCGCAGCCGATCACGTCCGCTCCCGTCCGCCGCAGCAGGGGCAGGTGGGTGGACATCGCGGTGCCGAAGACGATGACCGGAACGCCCTTCGCCTGGACCGCCTGCACCATCCGGGTCAGGTACGGCAGGCTGAAGGACTCGAAGTCGCGCGGGCTCAGCTCTCCGCCCCAGCTGTCGAAGATCTGCACGATGCGCGCGCCGGCCTCCACCTGCATCTCGAGGTAGGGGATGAGGGTGCGGGTGAGCCGGTCGAAGAGCGCGTGGGCCACCTTCGGCTGCTCGAAGAGGAGCCGCTTGATGAGGATGAAGGTCTTCGACCCGCCGCCCTCGACCATGTAGGCGGCGAGGGTGAAGGGCGCGCCGGCGAAGCCGATGACCGGCACCGAATCGTGGAGCGCCGCCCGGGTCTTGCGGATGGCCTCGGCGACGAAGCCGGTCCGCTCGACCGGATCGGGAACCGCGAGCTTCTCGATGTCCGCCGCGGTCCGGAGCGGCGAGGGAAAGTGTGGCCCCCGGTCGCCGAGCTCGAGCTCCATCCCCATCGCCTCGGTGGGGATGAGGATGTCGGAGAAGATGATCGCCGCGTCCACGCCGAGACGGCGGACCGGCTGCACCGTCACCTCGGCGGCGAGATCGGGCGTCTTGCACAGCGGGAGGAAGTCGATCTTCTCGCGAACGGCCCGGTACTCCGGGAGGTAGCGCCCGGCCTGGCGCATGATCCACACCGGGGTCACGTCCACGGGCTGCCGGCGCGCGGCGCGGAGGAGCCGATCGTTCACGGGCCCGGACGTACCAGGAACGACCCCGGGCTGGCGAGGACGTCTAGCCCCCGTCCGTACGAAGGCTGGGCTTGAGGTCGATGACCGGCGTTCCGTCGATCGCCTCCAGCGGACCGACCCGGATGCGGTGGCCCTCGACGGCGAGGACCCGCACCCGGTGCAGGCCCACCGGGTTCGGACGGTCCGGCGAGCGGGTGGAGAAGACCCCGGTCAACGGGTGCGCGCGGTCTCCGCGAGGATGGACCTCGAGCACTGTCCGGTCCGCCTGGTGAAACCAGGTGAGCACCAGCAGCCCGTCCCCCGGCGCAAGGGAGGACGCGGCGGTCACCACCTCGGGCACGAGCTCGATCCACGCATCGGGTGCACCCTCGCTGCCCTGCATCGGCGCGAGCTCGCGGTCGCGGAGCTCGGACCGAACGACGCCCACCGGGCGGAGGAGGAGGTCGGGGGCGCTCACGGACGTTCGCCGAACAGCGCGTTCAGCTCGGCGTAAGGAACGGCGCCGTCGAGGATGGCGTCGTAGGTGCCGGTGTCGAGGAACTGCCGGACCCCGCGGCGGGTGAGGCCGTGCACCGCGCTGGCGATGCCCGATCCGGCGCTGATGCGGCGAACGCCCAGCGCGGCGAGCTCGGACACCCGCGGCAGGCCCGCGCGAACGAGCACGTTGAGGGGGAGCGGCACAGCCGCGACCACCTGGCGGATCTCCGCGGGCCTGGTCACCCCAGGGAGGAAGAAACCGTCGGCGCCGGCCTCGCGGTACCGGAGGCCGCGGGAGATGGACTCCTCCACCGCGCGCTCGGGCGGAGCGAGAGCCCGGAGGTAGACGTCACAGCGGGCGTTGACGAACAGGTCCACCCCGGCCCGGGCCGCGCCGCGCTTGGTGGCGCCGATGCGCTCGCAGAGGACCTCGGGCGGATCCGCCCCGTCCTCGAGGTTGATGCCGACCGCGCCGGCGCTCGCCAGCACCTGGGCGTTCTCGGCGATGGCCGTGAGGTCGTCCGCGTACCCGGCCTCCATGTCGACGGTGAGCGGCACCCGGATGACCCGGGCGATCTCGGTGACGGTGGCGAGGAGGAACTGGACGGGCAGCGCGCCTCCGTCGGCGTAGCCGCGGGCCCAGGCCAGGCCGGCGCTGGTGGTGGCGATGGCCCGGGCGCCGGAGGCCTCGATGAGGCGAGCGCTCCCGGCGTCCCAGGCGTTCGGAAGGAGGAGTGGTTGCGGCCCCTGGTGGAGGGTCCGGAACTGGGCGGCAGCGGTGCGAGTGTCCATGCGGTATAGACTGCTGCGGGCGAGCGGGCGCGCGATAGGCACAACTTGCGACCGTTCGCCTTGACACAGCTGGAACCGGGACCGTACAAGCGCCCCCGTCGTCGAGGAGCGGAGCCGGGACCGGGCGGGTAGCTCAGCGGTAGAGCATCGCCCTTACAAGGCGAGGGTCACAGGTTCGATCCCTGTTCCGCCCATTCGAGGACGCGTCGTCTGGGGAGTTAGTTCAGCTGGTTAGAACGCCGGCCTGTCACGCCGGAGGTCACGGGTTCAAGTCCCGTACTCCTCGCTTCGTAAGAACCCCGGATGGACGGCGGAATCCAAAGCTGTCTCCGGGCTGTGCTTCACCCTTCCCTGGCGACGCCAGAAAGGGTCCCAGAAAACCTTCCGCGGATCCGCGCGGCGCCGGCGATCTCCTGACGGTTCGGGAGGTGGCAGCACAGGTGCGTGTGCACCCCTCCACCGTGTACGGGCTCTGCGAGCGCGGTGAGTTGCGCCACGTGCGCATCAGCAACGCGCTTCGGGTGCGCTCCTCGTCTGCGCTTGGCCGGGCTGCCCCGAGGGCACGCGGAATGGCGTCATCCAGGTGCCAGTCGCCGACGACTCGGCCGGTCGTCCGTCCTCGCACGGTTCGAGCGAGACCTTGGCGCGGGGGGCCTGGCCTTCCGCTGGAGGAGCGCCCAGTGATCGCGCCGACAGCCCCGACGCAAGCAACGAGAGCCTCCAGCCCGCTCACCGCCGGAGACCTGGGGCTGAAGGTGCTGCTCTGCGAGAGCGTGGACGGAAGCGAGGGCCAGGTCTCGTTCCTCCCCGTCATCGCCTGGGTCACGCTCACCGAGCCCGTCGATGGGACACCCGGGGTCAGCTTGTCCCCCGCGAGGTGGAGCTCGCCCGAGAGCCCCCGGCGAGCGAAGCGGTTCGGTGATATGAGTCGAGCATGGCCGTGATCGCGAACGTGACAGCGTTGCTGGCGACCGCGATCCCGGGATTGCGCGATCTGGGGCGTCGCTCGTGGTGCAGCAACCAACGGAGGCGCCTGCGCGCGCGCGATCGCCAGGTCGTCTGGGTGCATGACGGCAAGAAGATCCAATGGGCTCGCTGGGGCGTTGACCACGGCTTCTTCGAGATGGACTGGGCGGGTCGGCTCCCGTACCTGCGCGCGCTGGCTGCGGTCGGGTGACGTCCGCCCTCGTCCCCGAGCGACGTCAGCGATCGACGCATAGAACCGAAACAGCAGTCATCACGCGGAAGGAGCGGGTTCTTTCCAGCCCGCTTCGTCCGTCCACACCCGAAAGGACAGTTCCGAATGGGCAGTCGATTCAACGTGAAGCTCGCCTGGAGCGAGGACCCGGAGCGCAAGAAGGAGGTCGTGACGCAGCACGTGAAGGAGCTGGCCGAGAAGGACTACGAGACAGAGGTGGTCGGAGCGGAGCTTCCCGTAGTGCTCGACTTCTACGGCCTGGAGTCGAAGGCGTGCCAGGCCCTCGGCCCGCGGTTCGCGGCGGTCGCCGAGAGGTTCGCCGGGAAGGTCCGCTTCCTGAAGGTTTCACGCCAGGCCAACGCGGGCCTCGCGGCGCGGCTCGGGGTCACCGCGATTCCCACCCTCGTCTTCCTCCAGCGCGGCAAGGAGACGGCGGAGCGGCTGAGCGGGGAGGACATCCAGCGCACGGCCCTCAAGGCGCGCGTGGAAGCGATGCTGGGACTGCCAGTGGCGAAGCCGGCGACCTGACTCGCGCCGGGGCCAGGATGGGACAGGGACCCGAGCGGCCATGGCGTGAGGTGTGACCTCCCCGGCTCAGCGCTGCGGCCAGATTTCCACGAGGCTCCGCACGTGGCTGGCCAGCTCGCCGTCCGGCAGGTGTCCCCAGTCCTTGTGCGTGCTTGCCCGTAGTCGCTGGGCGAGCTCGTGAGTCAGACCGTCGCGCAGCATGCCGAGGAGCTTGGGGGGCGCGACGATCACGAGGTGGTGGAAGTGCGTGTCGGCCAGGCCATGCTCGAGTCCGCGTATGAGCTCGTGCACGAAGCGGTGCTCCTCGGCCTCGCCCGGGGTGTAGTCCCCGGTCGTCCAGCCGTGCTCCGGCCCGCCGGTCTTGGCACCATGGCCAGCCGCCTCGTCCGGGCGCCCGCCCTCGATTGCCGCTGACCCGTCGGGACGAGCGTGCAGCGTCATCCGGAGCCGTGGCATCAAGCCCGCGTCCCCGACCTCGAGAATGCGTGCGTGGTGGGCGTCCGCCACCAGCACCCACGTGTTGCCCTGACCCGTCGCCATCGCTGCCTCCAAGACGAGAGGCGAGCCACCAGGCCCCTCACCCTGTCAGGACGTAGCAAGTCCGAGGCACACGGGTCCACCGGCTTCCTGTCTCTTGCTCTTGGAAACCGGTGGTCGTCCACGTCGGCGAGCTGCGTGCACCCAACCCCCCCTTCGATTCAGGAATCTCCTGACTCAAGATCTCGTTTTCGTTGGTCGCTTGACTTTCCTCACTAAAGGGTCGCTCTGTGACGAGCAATCAACCCAAGAAAGTGAATCCATGAATCGAAACCGTCTGACCTTCGCGCTGTGCCTGTGGGGCGCAGTCGCGCTGGCGAGCCCGCCAAATCCAAATCCGGAGGAAGTCGCCAGGCGGCTCGTCCAGAGCACCGGTGTCGCCCAGGGAGACCTGGTGCGGGTCTCGGGAAGTACGAAGGACCTGCCGCTGCTCACGGCGATCGCCGTCGAGGTCGAGAAGGCCGGGGCGGCGAGCTTCTTCGCGCTGAGCAGCGACGAGTCGGTTCGCCGCATCTGTCACGAGGTTCCCGCCGAGCGCGACGCGGGGAACGCGTCCGCCACCCTGAAGCTCATCTCCGCGATGACCGCGGACATCTCGGTCTCACCCGGCACCAATCCTCGGCTGTGCAGCGACGTCGACCCCGCACGGCTCGCAGCGCGCGGCAAGGCCTTCCAGGAGGCGAACGCGGCCTACACCAAGGGTGGAATCAAGGCCATCAACCTCGGGAACGGGATGGAGCCTGCCGATTGGCGAGCGAAGCGCTTCGGCATCACGCCGGCGCAGCTCTCCTCTCTCTACTGGAACGGAATCAACGTCGAACCAGCCAAGCTGAGGGAGGCCGCGGACCCCATCGTCCGAGGGCTCGCCGGGAAACGGCTCACGGTCACCGCTGCCAACGGCACGACGGTGTCCATGTCCATCGAGGGGCGGCCGATCCTTTTCAGCGACGGGCAGGTGACTCCGGAGATGGCGAAGAAGGGGCAGACCCTCGTCGCCTGGCTCCCAGCCGGTGACGTCTACCTGGTCGCCGTCCCCGGCACTGCAGAGGGAACGGTGGTGGTGGACCGCTTCTGGTACCACGAGAAGCCCATCGACGGGCTGACGCTGACGATCAAGGGCGGGAAGATCATCGAGATGCAGGCCAAGAGTGGACCTCTGGAGCAGTTCAAGCGTGACTACGAGGGCTCGGGCGGCGCGAAGGATGCCGTCGGGGTGGTGAACATCGGGACCAATCCCAACCTCCGGGCACCGGCCGGGACCAGGGTCAACGCCACGCCCGTCTGGGGGATGGTGAGCATCATGGCCGGCGACACCAGCTGGGCCGGGGGCTCCGACGTGAGCTCGTGGAACTTCATCGGCTTCGTGCCCGCGGCGACGGTGACCGTCGACGGGAAGGTTCTGGTCGACAAGGGACAGCTCAGGGCCCCTGCCGCCTGAGCCGACACCCGCTCGTCGCCGCCGGCCTCGGGGCCGCTTCCCACCCCGATGGCCGATGCGGCGACGAGACTCGTTTCCGGGTGACCCCGCGGACGCAGGATGCCACGGGACGTCCCCACGGGACGTCCCGGAGAGAGTAGTGACGGGTTGGCGGACCTAGTGCCGGACCAGGTGGTCCAGTCGGTCCTTGTGGACCCTGACCGTCCGAGGGCTGCTCTGGTCCTCGAGGAGAACGCTCTCGCTCTCCACCGCAGCGACCTGCCAGAGCGACCCCACCGACACCCTCGTCGATTCCGACGGGGCGCCCTCTGGGTGCGCGCTGAACGCCTGAACGCACCTGACCCAGTTCCCGGCGTGCAGGTCCGACAGCGTGAGCTTCATCGAGGCAGCCTATATCCGGCAGCCCGGCGATCGTAGAGGGGGCAGGGATGGACGTTCCGTATTCCCGGCGCGGACCCGACGGGCTGGATCGCCACCATCGTGCTCGGCATCGTCGGCTCGTAGAGAGCGACGGTTCAGCGTGGTGAGGCGTCCGGACGCGTGGGGAGCAGCTTGCCCCCCACGATGACGAGCTCCGACGCTCTCCACGTGCGCGGCGCGCTGCGGATGACCCCGAAGAAGTACCGCCCGGTGGAGGGACTTCGCCCCGGGCAGACGCGGAGCACGTCGGCGAGCCGTTTCGGCTCCCATGGAGGCGGGCGCTGCTCGAGCTGGACGCGGGCCTGCTCGGGGGAGTGGGGGCACGCCCCGCGCTCGAGCGCGCGGTCGGTGTTAAGGAACGCGAAGCACCGAGGCCCGTGACAGAGAAGCTGCCCCCCGGGTCGGTCCAAGCGAGGTAGCGAGTGGTGACGAAGACGACGCGCAACCACCTCCACGATCTGCGTGGGGCGAGCCGCCTGGCGATCGAGGCGACCCGGAGCGTCACCAATCTGGTCGAGGCCATGCACCTCACCATCGGCGGGGGGCCCGCGGTCCTCGGCCGGCCGCTCGAGGCCCCGACCCGCGCCCTCACCGGCCTGGTCTACGGAAGTATCCGCGGCGTGACGAAGCTGGTGGGCGCCAGCATCGACCGCGCGCTCGCGCAGCTCGCGCCGCTCGTTCGCGAAGGCGCACCCGGGCCCGAGCGGGAAGCCGTGCTCGCCGTGCTCAACGGCGTGCTCGGTGACTACCTGGCCGCAACGGGCAACCCGCTCGCGATCCAGATGCAGCTGCGCCAGGGCGGCCATCCGCTGGAGCGCAGGCGACGGGCGCTGCGCGCGCTCCTTCCGAAGGCCGGGGGCAAGCTGCTCCTCCTGGTCCACGGCTCCTGTCTGAACGACCGGAAGTGGCTCCGGCTGGGGCACGACCATGGCGCCGCGCTCGCACGCGACCTCGGCTACACGCCGGTCTATCTCCTCTACAACAGCGGCCTGCACATCTCGACCAACGGGCGCGCCTTCGCGGCGGTGCTCGAAGAGCTCGTCGCCGAGTGGCCCGTGCAGCTCGACGAGCTGGTGATCGTCGGCCACAGCATGGGCGGGCTCGTGGCGCGCAGCGCTTGCCACTATGCCGAGGCCGCGGCACACCACTGGCGGCCGAGGCTGGACAAGCTGGTTTGCCTTGGCTCGCCCCACCACGGCGCGCCGCTCGAGCGCGGCGGCAACTGGATCGACCTGCTGCTCGGCGTGAGCCGGTACAGCGCTCCGCTGGCACGGCTGGGGAAGATTCGCAGCGCAGGCGTCACGGACATGCGCTTCGGCCTCGTCCTGGACGAGCACTGGGAAGGTCGCGAGCGGTTCGCGCACGGCGGGGACCCCCGGAGGACGCTGAAGCTGCCAGAGGGTGTGGAGTGCTACGCCATTGCCGCGAGCACGGCACCCGGCCCCCGGCGCAAGCTCCCCGGGGACGGCCTGGTGTCGGTGGACAGCGCGCTCGGGCGGCACCGCAAGCCGGAGCTGACCCTGGCGTTCCCCGAGGCGCACCAGTGGATCGGCTTCGGGATGGGCCACTTCGAGCTGCTCAACCGGGCCGAGGTGTACGCGACGCTCAGGCGCTGGCTCCACTGAGCCGCAGGCGCCACGGACTCCGTGGGCCTCGCGACCGCTTTCGCAGCTTCATTCCTCGGCTCGCCGGGCCATGGCGACGCGCTTCCGGATCAGATCCGCGAGAAACAGCACTGGCGTACCGAGCGCGGCCAGCGCCGGCGGCATACCCAGTCGAATGTTCGGCTGGCGAGATCGCGCGGATCGAGTGAACGGGCCAGCTGAACCTCCGCGAAGAGCACCGCGAGATTGTGCGTCGTCAAGATCTGCGCTTGCTCGATGATCGTCCCATTTCGGGCGACGGACCAGGCCGGGCCCGATTCTGCCCTCGCGAGTTCAGTGCACAGAGCGGCAAGTCCGGGCGACGGCGGCGTCCCGAACTGCTTCTTCTCTACGTCGTCGAGGAGAAGGACGCGGTCGTAGGGAAGGCCATAGTAGCGCTCGCACAGGGAGCCTCTCAGGAGTTTCGCGGCCACCTTCGCTGCCTGCAGGAATGTCTCCGAGAAGGCGCCCATGAAGATGTCGGCAGCGAGCTCATCGACCAGCGGAAGAGCCCAACCTCGTCCGCTACCTCGGCGTCTTCGCCCCCAATGCCCGGGTGCGTCCCCGTGTCGTGCCCACGCCCCCCCCCTCTCCGCCAGTGCCTCAGGCAGCCTCCTGCCCGGTGGTGCCCGAGCCCGTCCGCACGCGCCAGCCCCGGTGAAACGCACCTTCCGCACCGACGTCCTTACCTGCCCCCGCTGCGGGGGCCCACGGCGCGTGGTGGCTGTCGTCTTCCGCTCCGCCACCGCCCAGGCCATCCTCGAGCACCTGCGGCTGCCTTCCAGGCCTCTTCCCCTCGCCCCAGCAACCTCCCCGCCCCAGCTCGGCTTCTGGTCAGCGCCGTCCGAGCCCGAGACTTCCCCAGCCTGACGACCGGCCTGGGACTGCTCTACCCTCTGGACGGTGAGCACCCCCGCCGAGCGCCTCCTGACCCCGTCGCCCTGCCCTCGCCGGGCTCAAGTTACCCGGGCCCTGCCGGGCCTCCGGCGCGAGAACCCGGTTTGTTCTTCGTTGGACTAAGCCTTCGGCGCCGCTGCAGTCGTGCTTCATTCGCCATGGCTTGGGGTGGCGGCGGCTCTCCGAGTCCAAGCGCCGATGAGCGACCGCCTATTCGGTGTAGCCACGCTCCGCAGCCAGCCACCCCTCTACCCTCCGGCGCCGCGGACGCTGCTTCCGCTTGCCCCTGCCCGGCCCTAGAGAGAGCATTCAGCAGATCGCCCTCTCCACCGCGTTCACGTTCTGACCAAACCTTCACCCAAGGAGTGACAGCGATGAAGACATTTCTCACTGCTGCAATCGTGCTCGGCCTTGGCCTCCCCTCGGCAGCGCGCGCCGAGGGCGTCAAGATCGGGATCATCAACTCCATGACCGGCCCCGAGGCACCGATCGGGGAAAGCCTCACCAATGGCATCAAGCTCGCGCAGGACGACCTGGCCAAGAAGAACATCAAGGTCGAGCTGATCTGGGAGGACGACACCGGCAAGCCCCAGGTCGCGATGAGCGCCATCGAGAAGCTCGCCACCCGCGACAACGTGGCCGGGGTGGTCGGCCCCTACACCTCGGCCAGCGCCAACGCGGTCGCCAAGCAGGCGCAGCGCTACAAGGTGCCGCTCCTGGTGCCGGTGGCGGCCAAGGAAGACATCACGCGCCAGGGCTACGAATGGGTGTTCCGGCTCAACGCCCCGGCCAACGTCTACGCCCAGGTGCTCCTCGACGCGGTCACCCAGCTCGGGAAGCCCAAGACAATGGCCCTGATCTACGAGAACACCGACTTCGGCACCTCCACCGCCAACACCGCCAAGGAGTACGCGGACAAGAAGGGCATCAAGGTGGTGGCGGACGAATCGTACTCCAAGGGCTCGCCCGACTACCGGTCCACGCTCACCAAGGTGAAGGCCCTGAGCCCCGACCTGGTGTTCATGGTTTCCTACGTGGCGGATGCGATTCTCCTGATGCGACAGGCGCGCGAGATGGGCCTGAAGCCGCAGGCCTTCCTGGGCGGGGGCGCCGGGTTCACCACCGCCCAGTTCGCCAGCGAGAAGGACATCTCCAACCAGGTCCTCACCTCCACCCAGTGGACCGACGACGTGCCCTGGCCCGGGGCCAAGGACTTCGCCACCCGGTACAAGGCCAAGTTCAACAAGGAGCCGCCCTATCACGCGGCGTGCGCCTACGCGGCGATGATGATCATGGCGGAGGTGGCTTCAAAACAGGGCGGCGACCGGGAGAAGGTCCGCAGCGCGCTGGCCTCCGGCAGCTGGAACGGCATCATGGGCGACGTGAAATTCGAGAGTTACGAGGGCTACGCCAACCAGAACCGGCACCCCATGCTGGTGCAGCAGATCCAGGACGGCAAGTATGTGACGGTGTTCCCGGACAAATTCGCGGGCGGCAAGAAGGCGAGCTACCCGTTCCCCGGCTGGAAATGACCGCTGGGCTTCGGCTCGCGGGCGGGGCGCGCGTTTCCGGGCGCCGCTCGCAGCGCGGATCGCACGAGCGACGATGATCGTCTTCCTTCAGTCGGTGCTGAGCGGGGTGCTGATCGGCGGGGTCTACGCGCTGGTAGGCATCGGCCTGACCATCATCTTCGGCGTGATGCGGGTGATCAACTTCGCCCACGGTGAGCTGGTGATGATCGGCATGTACCTGACCTGGATCATCTTCACCGGGCTGGCCATCGACCCTTTCGTGTCAATCCTGATCAGCATTCCGGCCATGTTCGCGGTGGGCGCGCTGATCCAGAAGACGCTCATCAACCGAGTGCTGGGGGCGCTGCCGGAGAACCAGATCCTGCTCACCGTCGGGCTCGGCCTGGTGCTGAGCAACCTCGTGATGCTCTTCTTCACCTCCGACTACCGGATCCTCACCACCAGCTACTCCTCGAGCACCCTCCGCCTGGCGGGGTTGTCGGTCTCCACGCCGCTGGCCATCTCCTTCGCCATCACCAGCGCGATCACCGCGCTCCTGTACTGGTTCCTGCTCAAGACCGACACCGGCCAGGGGATCCGCGCCACCGCCCAGGACCGGGACGCGGCGCAGTTGATGGGAATCAACGTCAAGCGCATGTCGCTTCTTGCCTTCGGGATCGGGGCCGCGCTGGCCGGCACCGCCGGCGCCCTCATCTCGCCCACCTATTACATCTTCCCGCAGGTGGGCGGCGTCTTCACTTTGAAGGCATTCGTGATCGTGGTGTTGGGCGGCATGGGGAGCGTCCTCGGGGCGACGCTGGGCGGGGTGATCATCGGCGTGACGGAGTCGCTGGCGGCGGTTTACATCTCCGCCGGCATGAAAGAGCTGTTCGTCTATGTGCTCTTCCTGATCGTGTTGCTGTTCAGGCCGGCGGGCCTGCTCGGCAGATCGAGAGTGTGAATGGCCATCCGAGTGAACGATCTGCCGCGCGCGCTCACCCGCTCGCGCCGTTCCACCTTGTTCTCGTTCGCTGCGGTGGCGGCGGTGGCGCTGGTGCTGCTCCTCGTTCCCAGGGCGGTGCAGAGCCCATACCTTTTGCACGTGATGATCCTCTTCTTCCTCGCCGTGAGCATGGGGGAGAGCTGGAACGTGATCGGCGGCTACACCGGCCAGTACTCGCTCGGGCACGCCGCTTACTTCGGCACGGGGGCGTACACCACGCTGATGCTCCTCCAGTACCGCCACATCGCGCCCTGGTGGGGCGCGTGGGCCGCGGTGGGGGCCGCGCTGGTGGTGGCGCTGGTTATCGGCAGCATCTGCTTCCGGCTCCGAGGGCCCTATTTCACCCTGGCCTCGATCGCGGTGGCGGAGATCATCCGGTTGATCGCCCTCAACTGGAAGCCGGTGACAAACGGCGCGGAAGGCATCCTCTTGATGGACATCCCGCCCCTCAAGATCGGAGGGATGCTGGTCACCGACTGGCTCTCGAAGGCGCCCTTCTATTACATCGGGCTGGTCCTGGCGTTGGTCACCCTGCTGGTGAACTACCTGGTGGGCCGCTCCAAGCTCGGGTACTGCTTCCAGGCAATCCGCGAGGACCAGGACGCCGCCCACTCGCTGGGCATCAACCCCGCCTTCTACAAGAATGTGGCGCTGGCCATCTCCGCGGTCTTCACCGCCCTGACCGGGGCCTTCTACGGGCTGTACATCGGCTTCATCGACCCCCACACGGTGCTGGGAATCGACCTCTCGGTGGAGATGGTGCTGATCTGCATCATCGGCGGCATCGGCACCAACCTCGGCCCGGTGGTGGGGGCGCTGGTGCTGGTGCCGCTCTCGGAGGCCCTGCGGGCGAACCTGTTGGCACGGCTCCTCTTCAGCGCCGGGCTGCTGGACGAGACGTCGCGGGCTGGCGCGTTCCTCAAGGAGAACCTGGCCCACGCCCACGTGCTCATCTACGGGATCCTGGTGGTGCTGGTGATCCTCTTCATGCCCGACGGCGTGCTCGGGTTCGCGAAGAAGCTGCTCGCGCGGCGATCGCCCGGCCGCGTGCCCTCGCCCAGCCCTGGTGCGGTGCTGGGAGGCCCCGATGCAAATCCTTGAGATAAGGCATCTGTTCAAGTTCTTCGGCGGGCTGGCTGCGAACGCCGACGTCAGCTTCTCGGTGGAGAAGGGGATGATCATGGGGCTGATCGGCCCCAACGGCTCGGGCAAGACCACCCTTTTCAACTGCATCACCGGCTACTACCCGCCCTCCAAGGGAGAGGTGGTCTTCAAGGGCCAGCGGCTGCACGGGCTCCAGCCGGACCGGGTCTGCAAGCTGGGCATGGCGCGTACCTGGCAGAAGGTGCGGCCCCTGGCCAAGCTCAACGTGCTGGACAACGTGATGGTGGGAGCGCTGGCGCGCACCAACTCGCTCAAGGTCGCGCGCCAGGCGGCGATGGAGCAGCTGGAGCTGGTGCGGATGGCCCATCGCGCTGCGATGCTGGCGGGCGGCCTCTCCATCGGCGAGCGCAATAAGCTGGAGGTGTCGCGCGGGCTCGCCACCCGGCCCGAGCTGTTGCTCCTGGACGAGGTGATGGGCGGGCTGAACCCGGCCGAGAGCGATGAGATCATCCAGCTCATCCTGGAGATCAAGGCCCGCGGGTTCACGCAGATCGTGATCGAGCACGACATGAAAGCCATCATGCGCATCTCGGACCGGATCGTCTGTCTCAACACGGGCGAGAAGCTCGCCGAGGGCTCGCCGCAGGAGATCGTCCACAACCCAGACGTGATCACCGCCTACCTCGGAGACGCCCAAGTTGCTTAGCGTCCGAAAGTTGAGCTTCAGCTACGGCGACCTGAAGGTCCTGTGGGACATCGACCTGGAGGTGAACCAGGGGGAGATCGTCACCGTGGTGGGGGCCAACGGGGCCGGCAAATCAACCACCTTGCGCAACATCTCTCGCCTGGTGAAAGCTTCGAGCGGGGAGGTGGTCTTCGACGGGGTGGACCTCCTCCGGCTCGAGCCGCACCAGGTGGTGGAGCGGGGCATCGTTCAGGTGCCGGAGGCCCGGCGCATCTTCCCGGAGATGACGGTGCTCGAGAACCTGCGCATGGGCTCCTTCGTGAAGGCGACGCGAAAGGATCGGGCGCGGAACATGGAGCGGGTCTTCACGCTCTTCCCGCGGCTCAAGGAGCGCGAGCGCCAGCTGGGGGGCACCATGTCCGGCGGCGAGCAGCAGATGCTGGCCATCGCCCGCGGGCTGATGGCCAACCCCAGGCTCCTCCTCCTCGACGAGCCCTCGCTGGGCCTCTCTCCGCTGCTCGTCAAGCACATCTTCGAGATCATCAAGGAGATAAACCGGCAGGGCATCACCATTCTGCTGGTAGAGCAGAACGTCTACCAATCGCTCAAGATTGCCCACCGCGCCTACGTGGTGGAGACCGGGCGGGTGGTGCTCTCGGGAAAGGGGCAGGAGCTGCTCGCCGACGAGCACGTGAGGAAGGCATTTCTGGGAATGTGAAGCCATGAAAAGAAAGACAGACGTCGGGGACTGGATGACCGTCAAGCCGATCACCATCGAGGAGGACACCTCGATCATGGAGGCGATCCACCTGCTCAAGGAGAAGAACATCCGCCGGCTGCCGGTGATGCGCAGGGGGAAGATCGCCGGGGTGGTCACCGAGAAGATGCTCCTCACCTTCACGCCCGGGAAGTCGACCTCGTTGAACGCCTGGGAGGCGCACTACCTGCTCTCCAAGACGCCCGTGAAGGAGGCGATGAACCCCCGACCGCACACGGTGACGCCCACCACCCCGGTGCGCGAGGCGGCGAAGCTCCTCCACGACCGCAAGCTGAACGGGGTGCTGGTGACGAACGAGAAGGGCGACCTGGTCGGCATCTTCACCATCACCAACGCACTGGAGGCGCTGATGGCCTCCGCCAACGCCAACGGCGGGTAGCGCCGTCGTCCTTCGTTCCTCGACGGCGCAGGAGGTGCTCGCGAAGGGCGGCGTGACAGGCAAGATCGTGCTCGTGCTCGACGGGGCACGTGAGCTGCGCCAGTAAGGACTCCCGAGCGGGCCGCGCTCGCGCGCTGGACCCTGTCCGGCTGAGACGCCTGCTCGGTGCGTTCACATTGAACGTCCGGGAAGCCCGCGCGGCGCCTCGTCGATCGGCCTCGCGCCGGCGCGCCTTGACGATCGAGATCGCCGCTGTACGTTGTTTGCACCTTGGACTTGGGCGCGCATCTTCGCGCGCCGACGAAGGAACAGGAGCAGGACATGAGCACCATGCAACGCTGGAGCCCGGCGCGCGACTTTGCGCGTCTGCAGGACGAGGTGACCCGGCTGTTCGACGGCAGCCTCGGTCTTACCCGGAGCACCGAGTCGTACGGCTGGACCCCCGCGGTCGACGTCTTCGAGGACACCGAGGGCGTCACCTTCAAGTTCGACCTCCCCGAGGTCGAGGCGAAGGACGTGGACGTTGGTCTGGAGGACGGCGTGCTGACCGTCCGCGGCCAGCGGAAGCTGGAGCGCGAGGACAAGCGCGAGGGCTATCACCGGATCGAGCGGAGCTACGGCGTGTTCGCCCGGAGCTTCACGCTGCCCGCCACCCTCCAGGCGGACAAGGCCACCGCCGAGCAGAAGAACGGCGTGCTGCGCGTCTTCGTCCCCAAGCGGGCCGAGGCGAAGCCGAAGAGCATCAGCGTCAAGGTGAACTGAGGTCGTCGTTCACCTGCTCGCCGGCGCTTGCCGGCATTCGCGCCCACCCTGCCCCGCGGCAGTGGTGGGCGCAGTCGTATTCCCATCTCCGTCCTTCTATTTCGCAAGTCTCGAGAGCATGCCGCCCATCACTCCCCCAGATAGGCCTTGCGGATCTCCGGCGCGGCGAGCAGCGCCTTGCCCTGGCCCTGCATCACCACCTCGCCGGTCTCCAGCACGTAGCCGAAGTGGGCATCGCCGGCGCGCGCTTGGTGACGCCCCAATGCGGGCACCTCTCGACTCTGGAACAGCCCGAGGCCGTGAACCGGGAGCTGGAGGCCTGGATGTCGGGGTGACGCCTGTTCAGCCGACGATGTCGGACTCGTCGAAGAACTGCACGATCTCGATCTCGCTCAGACGTGCCGTCGGCCTGAGCGATTCGGCAAGGGAAGCGGAGCCCGCATTCGCGCGGCCTGCGCAGCCAGTGCGGCGGCGCGAATTCGATCGATGCGGTTCTCACGGCCGGCCTGCGTCGGCGCGCACCGAGCGCAGTGGGTCGCGCTCTGACCGTCGACACCGATGGGTTGGTTGATGGGATCGCGGCAGCGCATGCAGCGCACCACTCTCGAGCCTTCAGGGAGGGTCTTCATGTCGGGCCTTCCGGCCGGGGCGGAGGTGCCGCGGACTTCCTTCACCGTACGCTCCTTCAACTTTCTCTGCCCAAATCCCGATGATTCCCGCTCCACGGAATCGGCCCGACGAAGAGCCAAGGGTCTGGCGCTTGGGCGAAAGGAGCTTTGGCGAGAAGGGCGGCTGCCAAGCGCGGGGAGTTGCACAAGAAGGCGCGCACCGATTCCTCCGTGTGGTTAGCCAAGCGACCAACGAAAACGAGATCTTGGGTAAGCAGATTCCTGAATCGAGGACGAGTGGAACGCCCTCGACCCAGATTGGCGCGATCAGGCGGCGGCGGACGCTCTCTCTAGAGAGCTGAACGCGCGCCTCGGAGGCGGGACCTGAGGCGGCGCTGATCGAGATCGTGACCGTCGCGCCGCGACCGACGCTCTGCGGCGGGCTGCGCGGGCTGGACCGCCGGGCAGGAGGCCTCGCAGCCGGTCGGGAACCTCTTCGTCCTTGGCGCGCACCGCCCAGGTATCAGTCGATCTCTACTCACTTGCGCTCGGCGGTTTCGCAGTTGAGGCCTATCGCGGGCGCGAGCCGCGAGCGCCGCTGAGACTTTTCGAGGTATTCATTCTTTCTTTTACGATCCATTTCGGGTTCGTGGCATGGCTCACCGTCGCAACTGCGGGTGAGAACATCGAACGGCGTGGTGGCCCGCTCTTGACCTCCCTCGTAGGAGTGGCCTTCTACGTCGCAAGCTTTGCGGTGCTAACCGGCGCGCAACTGCGCCGCCTATCGGCCTGGCTGGGTGCAACCACAATCTGGCTCATGATCTTGGGGACATACGTCGGCAGGATTCCTCGAAACGCGGCCTTCGCCCTGCCGGTTGCAGTGGCAACAGTGGCCTTGGGCGCTTTTCTCTTTGGGCCGCGTGCTTCAATGCGACGAGCCCCCGAACCGAAGTCTCCTCAGTAGTCCTCGCCTGGCCGAAGAAGGCCTCGGGGGTGAGGGGGCACAAGCAGCCCGAGGGACAGGCGCAGCTCCTTCAGAACTTGTAGCCGATGGCAAAGCTCAGGTTGAAGGTGGTGAACGAAACCCCCACTGGCAGCGGAGTCAGCGCCACCCCGCCCACGGCGACGGTGGTATCGGCCGTCCCCCGCTCGTAGCCCAGGCTGATCGAGCCGGAGAGCCCCTGCCGGGCGGTGAAGGAGACTCCGCCCCGGAACCCTGCGAAATCGGCTTTCTGGAAGACACCGTTGACTGCGCCGCTCACCGGAGACGGGTCGACGTAGAACCCCCCGTGGAACGTGATCAGCTCGCTGAGCCGGAGCCGGAGCCCGACGCTGCCGCTCCACACCTGGCGGGTGGCAAAGGAAATCGAGGCGAACTGCTCCTCGGTCACCACCGGCGCTTGCCCGGGTAGCTGGGTGGTGATCTGGATCGGCATCGAGGTGGCGAGCAGGGTGTACGTCGCGCTGGCCGGATACCAGCGGATGTCTCCCTCCAGCTCGATCTTCCAGAACCGCACCCCGATGCCCAGGGTGGCCTTGAAGGTCTTGCGGAGGTCGAACTCGGCATTGCTGTCGTCGATCAGAGCCAGCTGGTGGGTCTGGAGCGTGGACGTCTGGGCCTCGTAGCGAACCGAGCCTCCGCGGGCGAGCGCGATTCCCGGGGTTTGCACCACCAGCCCCAGCGACAGCCACGGCAGAGGCTCGGCCTGGGCGCCGAGCGTGGCCATGAGGTGGAGTGTGTTCCCGCTGAAGTCCAGCGACTGGATCACCGTCTGGAGCGCGGTTCCGTCCTGGATGTCGGCCGAGGTCTGCCCGATGTCACCGGTCTCGGTGTAGTCGAAGAGCAGCGCCGCGCCGAAGCGGTAGCGGGGATCGAGCGCCCACCCGGCTCCGGCGCTGAAGACGGTCGAGCGAAACATGGACTTCATCACGTGACTCACGCGGGTTTCCGGGCGCGGGTTGCTCTCGAGACGCACCGAGGAGTCCCAGTTGGCCTGGTTGTAGATCCCCAGTCCCAGGCGCATCCCGTGCCACTCGAGGACCTCCCTTCCGAAGGCAACGCCCAGAGCGCTGGGGATGGGCTGGAAGCTGGCCGTTCGCGTGAACTCGGCGGGCGCGTTGGCGCTCCCCAGTTTGGTGAGCTGGTACGCGGCAGAGCTGACGTTGAAGGTGGTCTGCTCTGACAGCGCGAGGCCGGCGGGGTTGTACCAGGTGGCGGAAGCATCCCGGACCCGGGCCACCACCGCGCCCGCTTCGCTGAACTCGTAGAGACCCGGGAAGATCCGGTCGCGGTTGCTCACAGCCAGGGTCTGCGGAAGCACGAACTGCTGCGCCCGCGCGGACTGGAGTCCGGCCATGCAGCCCAGGAGGACAACGCCTCGCTTCCAGCCCCGAACCATCGCCCCTCGCTCCTCACTGACGGTCCCGGGGGACATTCAGACCAGGGACGGGCCTTTGCCGCAATGAAACTCTGCCGGGCGGCGCCCTCAGCCGAGCCGATGACCTGTCCCGAAAGGCTCGCGGAAGTCGACTTGAGGCGGAGAGCCCTGGCAGACCAAGAGCAGATCGTGGACGTTTCCGCAGGAAGCTTGCTCACGCTCGAGGGCTCACAGCTCCACGACCTGGAGGCACGGCGGGATAGCGTCGTGCTCCTCACCCTGTCGTGGCCAGCAACCGCGAGCAATTCGTGAAGGGTTGAAACACGTGCGCTCAACCCTCGTGGGACCTAGCTCCTAGAGACTCTTGGTCGTCCAGATCGGGCTCTGCGAGCGGCGCTCGTCACGTGCAGCGACGAAACGCGACCTGACCAGGCCCAGGGCGACCTTACCGATGACGTCCTTTGCCACGGTTCCCCGGTAGTCGAGCACCGTTCGGGCCAACCGGAGCTCGTGATCGACGACGACGACGGGCTGCCAGCTCCAGGTGGGCAGGTCGCCATCGCCCTTCCCGCGCTCGGTCAGGGTGACCCAGGCGACGATCGGAAGGAAGCTCGCCTCGCCCTGCGTGCCATCGACGCTCGCGCAGAGCAAGACCTTGAGCCCGAAATCCTGGGGTACCAACGCGCTGCAGGGCGTGTGCGGCAGAACGACGTCGTCCACGGAAGCACTCCTCGCTCGCGGGCAGGCTGCACGGAAGCGTGAAGGGCCTTCGAGAACCTCCTCTATAGCGCCATTCGTCGAGGCGGGCCAGCCGCGCACGCCTTGCAGCGCCACTCGATGAAATACCTCATGTTTGCGATGACGCGAGCGCGCTGAACTCAGCCGAGTTCG
The DNA here is from genome assembly GCA_003818285.1 of Myxococcaceae bacterium. Lineage (GTDB taxonomy): Bacteria > Myxococcota > Myxococcia > Myxococcales > Myxococcaceae > RPRB01. The sequence goes on along the minus strand of RPRB01000008.1, from coordinate 41,039 downwards.
CGTCAGCAGCACGCTCGTGCGAGTCGGTGAGTGATCCCCGACTGATGAGGAGCCGTCCGGCCGAGATCAAGCAAATGTTGAAGCTGGGTACGCCAAAAAAAAGGGCGGCTTGGGCCGCCCCACGACAATGCTCGGTAGCCCCGCTTAGACGCGGGTCGTAATCTTGGGGATGGTCGAGCTGCACACCTCGTAGCTCAGAACCTCCGGAGTCCCCTTGACGACGTTGCCCAGAGCCTTCAGCACGTCCGGGTACGCTGCGCGGCCGTACTGCTCGGCCTTGTCCTTCGACTCCCAGAAGCTCATCGCATAGGCCTCGTTCCCGTTGGAGCCGATGAAAGCGATCTCCTCCTGAAACCCTGGCTGCTTGCGCAGAAGCGGGAGAACTTCCTTCTCCAGCGTCTGGGTGAACTGGGTAGAGGTGTTGGGCTTCAGCTGCAGATGCACGTTACGAGCAAACATGGTGAGACCTCGGATTCGTCTAACTAAGCATTTTCGAATCGAGGACGTCTGACCTAGTGCAGATGACTCGAGCGATGAGCCGGAACGCTCAACGCATTCGTACAGTAACCGCCCCGAGTGGAGGTGCCAGCAAACGCATGAAGTCTCTTTCGTTCCTCGCTCCGGGAAAACCCCCGCCGCGCGTCCGTGCAACGGCGGCAGTCTGGGACTGCCACGTCCTCCGGACAGGACGCGTGAGATCTGCGCGGTGCGTGGGTTGGTGTGCGTCTGCCTGTCGTCAGCAGGTCGATCCAGGGCGACGGCCACATAGCCGGACGCCGGGACCGGTCCGCGAGCAATGGCTCGACCGATCAGCGCGATCCGCTGACAGACGCGTTCAGCGCGACCGCGAGCGCCGCGTCCCCGCTCACGAGGTCCTTCCACTGCAGCTCGCGGCCCTTCCGGGCTCCCTTCGGCGTCAGCTTCAGCCCGTCTGGCGAGATCGCGAGCGTGAACGGCTTGCCGTCGATGCTGATCTCGCGCCGCAGTATGCCTTCCAGCTTGGTCATGGTTCACCCCGTCATGGAGGGTACACGCGCCGACGATACGCCGACCATCCCTCCGGATCCGTTCGGCTTTCTTCCGGCGTCACGGGAACTCGCATTCCGTCGCCCGGCCTGTTACATGGCGCTCGCCGTCGACATCGCGGCTGGAGCCGTGAATGCGGCCGCGTCGACGGCGTTTCCTTCATCGTCCTGATCTCCGCTCCAGCGTCCGGACCAACGACAGCGCGCCCGCGCGCCGTCCCTGGAGTGCGTCGTCACATGTCCGAACCGTCGTTTTCCTCCCTCGGGCTCTCGTCCGAGTCGCAGTCCTTCATCGCCCGCGCGGGTTATCACGTCCCCACGCCCATCCAGGCCCGAGCGATTCCCCCGGCCCTTGCGGGCAAGGACGTCATCGGCTGCGCCGCCACCGGCACCGGCAAGACTGCCGCCTTCGTCCTTCCACTGGTGGAGCGTCTCGCCGGCAAGCAGGGGACGCGGGCGCTGGTGCTCGCTCCGACGCGCGAGCTGGCCACCCAGATCGACGAGCACGCCGCCCGCTTCGGAGCGGCCCGCGGCGTGCGTACGGCCTTGGTCATCGGTGGGGTGAGCATCGGCCCCCAGCAGCTCGCGCTCCACTCCCGGCCCCAGCTCGTCATCGCCACCCCCGGGCGGCTCATCGACCACCTCGAGTCCCGGAACGTCTCCTTCCGCGACATCGAGCTCCTCGTGCTCGACGAGGCGGACCGGATGCTGGACATGGGGTTCAAGCCCCAGCTCACCCGCATCCTCGCCGCCGTCCCGCGCGACCGGCAGACGTTGCTCTTCTCGGCGACGATGGCCGGAGAGGTCGCCGATTTCGCGCGAACCCATCTGCGGAACCCGACGCGGGTCGAGGTCTCGCGGAGTGGCACCACCTCGGAGCGGGCAGAGCAGCGTGTCTACCGCATCTCCCAGGCGGAGAAGCCATCCCTCCTCCTGGCCCTGCTGGCCGAGGACGACCTCAGCACGCTGATCTTCACCCGGACCAAGCACCGGACCGACAAGCTGGCGCGGATGCTGGAGCGTGCCGGGCACCGCGTCTCGCGGCTCCACTCCAACCGTTCGCAGAACCAGCGGCAGCTGGCCCTGGAAGGGTTCAAGGAGGGGAAGTTCCGGGTCCTGGTGGCGACCGACATCGCCGCCCGGGGCATCGACGTCGCGGAGATCGGCCACGTCGTGAACTTCGACCTCCCCCACGTCCCGGAGGACTACGTGCATCGCATCGGGCGCACCGCCCGGATGGCGGCCAGCGGCAAGGCCTCCAGCTTCTGCGGGCCGGAGGAGACCGGCCTGCTCCGCGACATCGAGCGGCTGATGCGGAAGCCCGTTCCACAGGCGGAGGTGCCCCTCGCCTCGCCGGTGTTCCAGTCCGAGATGAGCTCGGCGGCCGCCCGGATGGCGGATCCCGGGCCGCGCCAGGCTGGTCACGGCGTCTCCGGTCGTCCCGCCGGCCAGCTCCCTGGACGTCACGCGCGGAGCCATCCACGGCGCGATCGGCCCGACACGCGCACGGGTGGTCCAGAACCCCGCGGAGCGGTGCTGTTCAGCGGGAGTCCCCGCCGACGCCGGTGACCGACTGCTCAGCTCGGTGCGGCCTCACCTGACCGTGGCCGGGGCGGAGCTACCGCCTGCGCCGGTCGACGCGAGCGCGGACCCTCCCGGCGGCTCCAGCCGGCAGACGAACCCCCAGCCGCCGCCGAGCTCGCTGAGCGCCAGCACCAGCTCGTTCTTCCCCTTCTTCAGCGGCAGGTACACCGCGTCGTTCTCCGGGTTCACGATGCCCAGGAACCCCGGGTCGCGGAACCACTGCGCGCTGCGGCCCCGGTAGAGGATCTTCCCGTTGAGGAAGACGCTGACGTCGTCGCTGTAGCCGAGGGCAAGGCGCTTCACCTGCGCCCTGTCGGACACGATCGTGGTCCGCGCGTAGAGGACCTTCATCCCCGGCTGCGGATCGAGGCGCTTGGAGAAGTCGCCCTGGAACGTGACCCGCGGATGGGGGGCGTCGCGATACCGGTACAGCGCCACCAGCCCCGGAGGCTCCGCCTCGACGTCCTGCCAGGGGATCGAGGCCACCTCGGACGCGCCGAGCGGTCGCTCGAGATCTCGGGCGAGAGCGTCGAACACCGGCGAGATGGCCCACCGGGTCAACGCCGTTGGTGGCATCGACGGCAGGTGCCGTTCCCAGGGCGCGTCGGCCGTGGGGCGGATCTGGAAGTTGGAGAAGTACGTCTCGCCGATGAGCACCGCCAGCGCGACCTGCCCCTTCTGGAGACCGCTCTTGAGGTCGTCCATCACCAGCACCGGCTTCTCCATGTCCTTCACGAAGAGCTTCGCCTGCGCCCCGCTCACCTCGAGCCGGAGGTGGAACCAGGCGTCCTTCGGGATGTCGACCGCTCCCGTGAACCCGGACCCGTTGTAGAGCTGCCAGTTGAGCCCGGCGCCGAGCACCGGCGTGTACTGCATCGCATCGGGCAGGCCGGACTTGTGCTGGCGCAGGTAGACCCACTCGGCCGTTCGACCGTCCCCGTCGACCCGGAACTGGATCCCGAAGAAGCCGCGGCTCGCCGGCGTGGACACGTCCACGTCGATCACCGCATCCCGCATCTCGAAGCCCTTCAGCGTCGCCGCGCCGCCGTCGAGGAAGATGGAGGGACGTCCCTGGTGCTCGACGATCTTCGCCTTGCCCTCGAGCTCCCAGCGTGAGGCATCCGGCGGGACCGCCATCTCCGCCGGGGACGGGGAGGCTGCGATCGCCGTCGAGGGAATCGCGCACAGGGCGCAGAGCGAGAGGATCCGGAACATGGTCAGCCTCCAGTCGATCGAAGGCTGCACGGTCCGGCCCCTCGCCTCCTGCCACGGTGCAGGCAGCACCCCCCATCCTGCAGCGAGCAATTTCGCGGGCGGCGACCGCGTTGCAGATGAACGCGCAGATCCTGCGCGCTCGGAACCTGAACGCCGGGCGAGCCGGCGGTACGCCGGGTGCAAAGCCGGCCAGCATGACGGATCCGCTCGCCCCGTTCTTCCTCGGCGCCTACGGGGAGAACAACGACTTCTTCGAGAAGACCCTGCTCGAGCTGGTGCGCGACCACGTCTTCTGGCGGCGTAACTTCCACCCCGAGGACGAGCCGCCCATCGGCACCCACGACCAGTACACCCGGGCCTACCTGGACGGTCTGGCGCGGACCCGCCACGAGCTCCACCAGCTCACCGCCGCGCTCAAGCGATCGGTGCCTTCGTTCCACCCCCGGTACCTGGGTCACATGGTGTCCGACCTGCTGCTCCCCGGGCTCATCGCGCAGCTGGTCACCACGCTCTACAACCCGAACAACATCGTCGAGGACGTCGCCCCCATCACCGTCCAGCTCGAGCTGGAGGTGGGCCGGCAGCTCGCGCGGATGCTGGGGTTCGCCGTGGACGGGGCGCACGAGCCGTGCGCGCTGGGGCACCTCACCTCCGGCGGCACCGTGGCCAACGACGAGGCGCTGTGGCTCGCGCGCTCGGCGCGCCTGTACCCACTGGCCCTCCGGGACGCCTGCACCGCGACCGGGATCTGGGTGCCGGAGGTCCAGGTCCGTCCCTCCAGCACCGACCTCGAGCTGCTGGGGCTGGGCGTGGACGAGGTGCTGGCGCTCGGCCGTCGCGTCGCAGCCTTTTGCGCCCATGACCCGCGCGGCGGCGAGCTCTTCGCGGCGCTCGGCGCCGCCCGGGTGGAGGAGACCGGGCTCGCGGCCTTCGCCGAACGGCATCCCGCGCTGCGGAGGATGGCGGTGGTTGTGCCTGCGACCGCGCACTACTCCTGGCACAAGGGAATGAGCCTGCTCGGGCTGGGGGGATCGAACCTGGTCGAGGTCCCGGTGAAGCAGGCCCGTCTGGACGGCGCGGCGCTCGAGCCGGTGATGGAAGCGCTCCGCCGCGAGGGCCGGCCGGTGCTCGCAGTGGTCGGGGTCTACGGCACGACCGAGTTCGGAACGCTCGACTCACTCCACGAGCTGCTCGCGATGCGCCGGCGCTTCCCCGGGTTCTGGCTTCACGTCGATGCGGCCTGGGGGGGCTACCTTCCGACGCTGTTCCGCGACCGGAAGGGGCAGCTGCTTCCCCGGGAGGCGGTGCGGGAGGGCTTCCGCCACTTCCCTTCCGAGCGCGTGTACCGAGCCACCGCCGCGCTCGCCGAGGCCGACTCGGTGACGGTCGATCCCCACAAGCTCGGGTTCGTCCCCTTCGGCGCCGGCGCCCTCGTCGTGCGCAACCGGCGGGTGCTGGACCTGGTGCAGCAGGAGGCACCCTACGTTTTCACCTCTGCACCCGAAGAGGACGAGAGGCGATACCGGAAGCTCGGCCGGTACATCCTCGAGGGGAGCAAGCCCGGAGCCGCCGCCGCCGCGTGCTACGTGAACCACCGCGTCCTTCCGCTGGACCACGACCACTTCGGGCGCCTTCTCGCCCGGTCGGTCCAGAGCTGTGAGCGGCTGGTGGACCGCTTCCCGACTCTCCAGCAGGAGCTCGCGCCGTGGGTCCGGCTGAGCATCCCCTTCGAGCCGGACTGCAATCTGGTCTGCCTGGCCTTCAACCCCGTGGGAAACCGCTCGCTGAAGGCGGCCAACGCGTTCGGGCGCCGCCTGTTCGAGACCGTCGACGTGCGGCCGGACCAGCCGGTGCAGCTGAAGGAGTTCTTCGGCTCGTCCACCACCGTGCCGCTGGACCATCTCGGATACGACGAGCTCGAGCGGGTCGGCAGGGAGCTTCAGCTCGACCTCGCCCGGCCGGACGACACCGACCTGTTCCTGCTCCGCCACACGCTGATGAACCCCTGGCTCCAGACGTCCCCGGGGCCGGGTGAGCCGAGCTACGTCGAGGCGTACTGCCACTTCCTCGCCCGGCAGATCCGCACCCTGCTCGAGAAGACCTGAGACCCTGCCCTGCCCGTTCGGCAAGCCCGCGCCGGCTCAGAAGCTGAGCGCGGCCGCGCCCGCGAGGAGGCGCTCGTGGATCACGCTCGCGCCGGCGATCTCCGTTCCTTCGACGAGATCCCCCTGGGTGTATCCGCGCGCCTTCACGCAGGGTGTGCAGGCCACCAGCCGCCCACCGCGGCGGAGGAAGTCCTTCACCAGCTCGGCGAGGGGATCGAGCGGGGGAACGTGGGTCATGTCGATCGCCCGACGGCGGGCGAGGTCCACCGCCGAGCTGGTCAGAAACACCGTCACCTTCTTGAAGCCCGCCGTCATCCCGCCGTTCGCGATGGTGAAGCCCACCGACGACAGCTCGTGGTCGGTTCCCCGGGTCATCAGCACCACGAGCTCACGCTCTTCCGCCATCACTCACCTCGCTGGAGAAGGGTTCAGGGCCGAGGTTTGCCGGGGCGGCGGCCGCGGGACAACCCGGGAGATCCCCGAACGTTCGCCCTACGCCGTCGCGCCGGCGAGCACCGGGCGTGCGGGGCGGCCGAGGTAGCGCCGCGCGGCGAGCGCGATCGGGAGCCCGACCAGCAACGCATGCCCGATGACCCCGTTGACGAGCAGCGGCAGCGTGGGCGTCGAGGGCGGGATTCGCGACAGCGGGATCACCACGAACCCCATCACCAGAAAGACGACGATCCCGTACCCCAGCCCCCAGGCCACCGCCTCCCGGCGAAGCCGAGGGAGCCGCTCGCTGCCGAGCACGAACACCGCGGCAGCGGTGAAGGCGATGAGGAAGTGGACGAGCAGCCCGAGGAGCGCGGCCGGCACCCCACCGGCGTACGCTCCCTGTCCCAGAAGGCCACTGGCCACGAACTGGTAGATGGCGAGCGGCGACATCCCGTACGCCAGCTTGTAGGCCACCAGCGCGTCCACCGCGTCGAGCACCGCCACCGCCAGCCCTCCCGCGGCGATGGCCTGCAGCCGTCCACTGCTCCGTGCGTCGTTCTCCATTGCGAACCTCCGGGACAAGATTGCCCGTCAGATGCCTCTGAGGCATCCTCGGCTTCGGCAATTGACCGTTCTCGGAGGAGAACGATGATTCCAGTCGACCAGCTCGCCTCGCTCGCCCTCTTCGCCCGCGTGGTCCACCACCGGTCGTTCTCCGGCGCGGCCCGCGAGGCCGGTCTCGCCAAGTCCGCGGTGAGCCGGCGCATCGCCGAGCTGGAGGCCGCCCTGCGGGTCCGTCTTCTTCACCGGACCACCCGGACCCTGTCGCTGACCGAGGAGGGTCTCCGGGTCCTCGAGCACGCCCGGGCACTGGTCGCCGCCGCCGACGCGGCGCAGGAGGTGGCGGGGCTGGCCACGGGCGCGGTGCGCGGGACGCTCCGCCTGAACGCCACCCCGGCCTTCTCCCAGCTCTACCTGGCGCGGGCGGTCTCCGCGTTCCTCGCCCTCCATCCCGAGGTGGAGGTGCATCTGTCGACCGACGACCGGATGGTGGACGTGGTCGAGGGCGGGTTCGACGTGGTGTTCCGCATCGGCCGGCTCACCGACTCCGGCCTGATCGCCCGCCGGCTGGCCACCGACCGGCTGGTGGTGTGCGGATCACCCGAGTACCTGGCCCGCGCGGGGACGCCGCGGGAGCCGGCCGACCTGCTCCAGCACACCTGTCTCCACTACGCGCTGGTGCCGCGCTCGGCCGAGTGGCGCTTCCGCCAGGGCGGGCGGACCATCGAGGTGTCGACCCGGGGCCCGCTCTCCTGCACCGATGGACTCAGCCTCCGCGAGGCCCTGCTCGCCGGCGCCGGGCTGGCCGCCGTGCCCTCGATGCTGGTGGCGGCGGACGTCGCCACGGGACGGCTCCACTTGGTGCTCGAGGGTGCGCGGCGAGCGGAGTTCGGCGTCCACGCGCTCACCGCCCACCGCACGCAGGTCCCTCCCCGGGTCCGGGCGCTGCTCGACTTCCTGGCGTCCCACTTCCGGACGCACGGGCCCCGGCCGATCCCCTCATCCGGGGCCTGACCGTCCGGCGCAGCAGCAAATTTTCCGGGTCTCACGAGCGAACCGCGGGCAGGCGAGCTTGACCGAGACGGACGTACCATTCGATGGACCTTTCGCGACCCCGATCCCCGCGGTTAGGGTGCGCGCCCCATGTCGAGCCTTCCGGGGGGTGGCACCGGCCCTTCGCTCTTCCAGATTCGGGAGCCGCGCCGAAGCTTCGTGGGACCCTTCCTCCTGGTGACCTTGCTCCACGCCGGAGTGCTCGTCGCCGCGTCTCGGCGGGTCACCGTCGAGACCAAGCCCCCGCCGGAGCCGGTCAAGGTGGTGGTGGTGAAGCTTCCGGTCAGGAAGGTGGCGGTGGACGAGCCCCCGGGCGGTGGTCCCAGTCGCCCGCCTCGCCGCCAGAAGGTCCGGCGCCCGGTCCGGCCACCGAAGGAGATTCCTCCCCCGGTCATCGAGACCCCACCCCCGCCACCGATCCCCGACCCTCCGCAGCTTGCGGCGGCCGAGGAGGCCGGCGACGACGAGGGCGAGAGCGACCCGGAGGGCGCGTCGGACATGGGAGGCGGTGGATCGGGGACCGGGTTCGGTCCGGGGATCGGGCCGGGCCGCGGGAGCGTGGCCTCGAAGGCGCGAAAGGCCTGGCTGTCCCATACCGACTGGCGCTGCCGGCGCCCTGGTTACGACGACCTCGGGCGGATCGTGGTGCGCCTGCGCGTTCACGTGCAACCCGATGGAAAGCCCGGTCAGGTGCTGGTGACCATCCCGGGGCCCCCCGACTTCAATCGCCGTGCAGTCGACTGCGCGCGGGACGAGACCTACCTGCCGGCGCTCGACCCCGAGGGGCGACCGATTCCGGGCGAGTGCGAGTTCTCCATCGAGTTCCTGAACTGAACAGCCGGGGCCGTTGTCCTCCGGGGAACGGCAGGTTCCTCGAATCTCGCTGGCGTCGCGCCCGGCGTCGGGCCTATCGGTCCCGGCATGACACGGATCGCGATCATCATCGGCAGCACCCGGCCCGGACGGAAGGCCGAGATCATCGCCCGCTGGGTGCTGGACGTCGCCCGGAAGCGCGGTGATGCCGAGTACGAGCTCGTGGACATTGCCGAGTACAACCTGCCTCACCTCGACGAGCCGATGCCGCCGGCCATGGGCCAGTACTCCAAGCCCCACACCAAGGCCTGGGCGGAGAAGATCGACTCCTTCGACGGCTTCGTCTTCGTCACCCCCGAGTACAACCACTCGACCTCGGGCGCGTTGAAGAACGCCATCGATTTCCTGTTCAAGGAGTGGAACAACAAGGCGGCCGGCTTCGTGAGCTACGGCAGCGCCGGCGGCGTCCGGGCAGTGGAGCACCTCCGCCTGGTGATGGGCGAGCTGATGGTGGCCGACGTCCGGGTCCAGGTGATGTTCTCGCTGACCCACGACTTCGAGAGCTACACCGTGTTCAAGCCGCATGGGCCGCAGCACGAGAAGGCGGCAAACACCATGCTGGGCCAGGTCGTCTCGTGGGCCACGGCCCTCCGGTCGGTGCGCGGGAAGGCCTGAGCAGGCAGGGCGGCCCGCCCGTCCGGCGCTGGACGACCGGCCGGGGCGGATCGCAAGATTCGCCAAGTCTCCGATGCCCCCCGCCGTTAGGCACCGGCGATCACCCATGAGCGCTCACCTCCAGGCCACGCCGCTGCTCGTCGAGGACGACCTCCAGGTGCACGACGTGCGCTGCTCGGCCGGTCCCGGAGACGCAGCCCGCCCCGAGGTGCACCACGCCTTCGTCCTGGCCTACGTCCGCAGCGGAAGCTTCGGCGTCCGGACCGAGCACGGCGCGCACCAGCTGGTCCCCGGAGGCTTCATGACCGGCGCTCCGGGAGACGTCTTCGCCTGTAGCCACGAGCATGGCCAGGGCGACCGGTGCCTGTCCTTCCACCTGTCTCCGGCGCTGGTGGACACGCTCGCCGGAGAGCGCACGCCAGAGTGGCGCACCGGAGGGCTGCCCCCCGAGCCCGAGCTGGGCATGCTCGCGGCGCTCGCGCTGGCCGCGGCCGAGGGCGGCACCGACGTTTCCCTGGAAGAGGCTGCGCTCCTCCTGGTGGATCGGTTTCTCGCGCGCGGCGGGGCGGCACGGCCGGCCTGGGCTCCGCGGGTCGTGGACCGGCGCCGGGCAGTGGACATCGCGCTGTGGGTCGAGGCGCACGCCGATCAGCCGGTGCAGCTCGCCACGCTCGCACGGCGCGCGGGGCTCAGCCCCTTCCACTTTCTCAGGGTCTTCACCCGGGTGCTCGGAGTGACTCCGCACCAGTACCTGCTCGCAGCGCGGCTCCGTCGGGCAGCGCGGCTGCTCGCCGATCCCGCGCAGCCGGTGACCAACGTCGCCTTCGAGGTCGGCTTCGGAGATCTGTCGCACTTCGTGCGGACCTTCCGCCGCGCCGCCGGCGTGTCCCCCGGGCGCTTCCGGCGCCTCCCCCGCGCCGAGCGCAAGTTCCTCCAAGCGCGACCGGGGGCGACCCGGGCAGGGTGAGCCTCCACCTTCCTGGAGGACTCACCGATGTTCGATCACCTGGGACTGCGGACGGCGCGGCTCGACGCCACCATCCGCTTCTACGAGACCGCCCTCGCACCGCTGGGCTACCGGCTCGCGTCGCGCGACGAGCAGGGCGCCGGCCTCGGCCCACCTGACGCGACCGCGCTCTGGATTTCCAAGGTGGCCGGGCAGTCCGGCTCGAGCGTCCACCTCGCGTTCAGCGCCCCGGACCGGCAGGCGGTCGATCGCTTTCATGCCGCGGGCCTGGAGGCGGGAGGGCGCGACAACGGACGTCCGGGTCCGCGCGCCGACTACGGACCGAGGTACTACGCGGCCTTCCTCCTCGACCCGGACGGGAACAACGTCGAGGCGGTCTGCCTGAAGTGAAGCCAGCCGCCGGTTCTAGGTGACCGACGTCCGGCGCCGCGCCGCACCCCAGGCGAGCAGCACCAGCAGCGCGGGCAGGACCGCGGCACCGCTGGTGCTCCGGCACCCGCAGCCACCGACGACGTCGCCCCCTTGCGTGAGCGGGGCCGAGACGCGGGTGCTGGTCATCAGGACCGGCGCGGCCCGCCCCGTGGTCTCCCAGATCGCGTGGAGCTGGTCGCCCTTCCCGTCGGTCACGTTCGCCGCGGCGAGCGCCTCGACGTACTCGCGGGTGGTGGCCTGGTGGAAGAGCCGCGCCTCCACCGTCGCGCTTCCGGCCGCGAGGGCCGAGGACGGGAGGCGCACGCGGTAGGTCCACTCCGCCGCGCCCATCGCGCCACCGTCCGCGTCGCGAGGGAAGGTGATGCCCACCGGGGCGGTGTCCTCGTCGGGCCGGAAGCCGAGCGGCTCGATGCGCGTGTCCTTGAGGATGGTGTCGTGGAGCGCGAGGTGGTCCAGCCCGCCGTCCCTGCGCGCGTGCACCGCCTCGAACACCGCCAGCTGCGGATCGGCGACGAGCACCCCCGCGTCGCTGTCGTAGGCGCCGCTCACCACCTGGTCGTTCACCCGGAGCTCGAGGAAGACGCGACGGCCGTCCGCGTAGCCGGTGGGGAGCTTGTGGCCGGTCCGGTTGAACACGCGGATCTTCAGCTGGACCTCGGTCTCCACCGGGATCGAGCCTTGGGGCAGGAGGATCTGCACATCCGCGGCCCCGGCGAGGTTCTGCAGCGCGGCCGTCCGGTTGGCGGCGAAGGCCGCGTCCAGCCCGGCCAGCTCACCGGGAGCGGCCGCCGCCCGGACGGCGTCCAGCCCCCACACGTTCCCGCCCACGAAGGCGTGACGGCTGGGCGTGGGCCGGACCGGCCCGTCCTTGGCCACCGGCGCGTCCTGCGCCGCCCGCACCATGTGACAGTCCTGGCAGGTCTTCGCCCCGGGACCCGAGGCGTACGCCGACTGCAGCCACTCGGAATAGGTGGTGTCGAGCGGGAAGGCCCGCTGGCTCCCGGCCCGCTTCAGGACCGGGTTCCGCACCTCGTGGCACTGGCCGCAGAGGCTGCTCTGGCTCACCGCCAGGTCCTGCGCCCCGGTGTGCGCCGGGCTGTCCACGTTGGGGTAGGGCCCGTGGACGGTGAAGCTGGGCTCGAAGGTGAGCTGGGCGTTGCCGATGAGCCCGGCGTCGGTGCGGGTGCGGTGACAGGCCTCGCAGCTGACGCCCGCGCGGTCCACCGCGTCCAGGGCGCTCCCGCTGGCGGGCAGCGAGTGCCCCTGGACGTAGGAGGTGGGCGAGTGACAGCGCAGGCACCACTGGCCGATGCCGAGCACGTCCTGGTTGGCCACGCTGAGCGCCGCCTGGAACAGCGGATCGCGGATGGCGCTGGCCATCATGGTGGCCGCCCACCCGTCCCACGGCCCGTCGCTCCCGCCCCCGCCGATTTCCGCGGCGGAGTGACAGAGCTTGCAGGTGTCCGGTCCCTGGAAGGGCGCGCCCCCGGCGAGCCCTCCCGGCGGGGTTCCGCCGCCGAAGTCGATGGGACCCGCGTCGAGCGGAGGACCCGCATCGGGGCGAGGGCCTGCGTCCGGGCGGCCAGCGTCGGGAGGACCCGCGTCGGGAGGTCCGGCATCGGGAGGGCCAGCGTCCGGCGTTCCGGCATCGACTCCCGGTTTCGGCGCGATGCGGAAGATGCTTCCCCCGGCCGCACTGACATAGAGCGCTCCGTCCGGGCCGACGAGGAACCGGGTGACGGTGCCGAAGTCGGTCCCGAAGTCGGCCCGCGGACTGGTCACGAAGCCGTCGCGATTCGCGTTGGGGGTCAGCGTCCAGACGTTGCCGTTGGCGTTGTCCCCGAAGAAGTACCTCCCGCGGTACGGCGGGGGGAAGCTCGCGCTGTCCACGAAGACGCCGCCGGTGATGCTCTGGCAGTTGCCGTCGTTGTCGCCGGCAGCGCCGGCGTGCTCGCAGAAGTACGCCGGCTCCACGCAGTTCGCGCCCACGCCATTCGGGCCGAGATTCGCGCAGGTGGTGACCGGATATCCGAACCCGCCCTCACGGTACGGCCAGCCGTGGTGCTGGCCCTTCCGGACCAGGTCGATCTCCTCGTAGCTGACCTCGCCGACGTCACCGACCCAGAGATTGCCGGTCTGCGGATCGAAGGAGAACCGGAAGGGATTGCGGAAACCCCAGGCCCAGATCTCCGTCCGTGCCCCGGTGACCAGCGTCCCGGGATCGGGGCCACTGCCACAGCTGCCGTTGCACGCGGGAACGGTGGTGCCCGGAGCGGCGAGCGGGTTGTCCGCAGGGATGGTGCCGTCCAGGTTGATGCGCAGCACCTTGCCGTTCGCCGTGGTGAGGCAGGTCGCGATGTAGTTGCCGATGGTTGTGCCCGGAGGGATGCCCGAGTTGCAGCCGGTGTCGCCCACGCCCACGTACAGCTTCCCGTCCGGGCCGATGGCCAGAGCTCCGCCGTCGTGGTTCGCGGGTCCGGCAAGGTTCTGCAGGAGCACCGTGACACCTGTCTGGGCGGTACTGCACGACCCGGTGCACTGCAGCGTGTTGTCCGGGTTGAGCCTTACACGGAGGACCCGGTGCTTGTTCGCCGTGGTCGGGCCGTCGGAAGCGTAGAAATAGAGGAAGCCGTTGATCTGGAACTGCGGATCCACCTCGACACCGAGCAAGCCCTTCTCGCTCCCGCTGTCCACGGTGAAGCTGCCCGCGGTGACCACGGTCCCGTCGGTGCGGCGGACCTTCACCGCGCCGGTCTTCTCGGTCATCACCACGCGCCCGTCGGGCAGGAAGCGGAAGTCGGTGAGCTGTCCCTGGCCGCCGACGAAGGTGGTGAACTCGAACGAGTTCGCGGGCCCGCCAGGGCTGAGGGTCTGTGCAGCGGCCGGGACCGAGGCCAGGAAAACGGCGGCGAGGAGCCGGCGCATGCGTGGGGGCGGAGCAGAGCAAGTCGCACGCCCGCGCGAAAGCCGGACCCGTGCTGCAGATTTCCGCCGTGGCCCTACCGCCATGGCGGGTGCCGGCCACGGCCACCGGGGTATGCCCACACCGACCCGACCCCAGGTCCGGGCCTGCTCAGGGCTGGCTCAGCGAGCCGGATCCATCACCGCTCGAGCGAGTCGCGTCATGCCGAGCCGACGCTCACCTCGCCGCGCTCGATCCTGAACACGCGGTCCAGCATGCTCGCCGAGTGCTGCAGGTCGGACTCGGACACGAGGATCGACAGGCCTTCGCGCTTGAGCCCCGCGATCACCTCGGCGATGCGCTTCGATAGCGCCGGCGCGACACCCTCGAATGGCTCGTCGAGCAGCAGAAGCTTGGTGCCGCACATCAGCGCGCGCCCGATCGCGACCAGCTTCTGCTGCCCACCCGAGAGGTGCAACGCCTTGCGCTCAGCGAGGGCTTCGATCTCGGGGATCAGGGCGCAGATCCTCTTCCAGCGCGCCTCCGCGTTGGGCAAGCCGAGTGCCCATGCCGGCACGAGGATGTTCTCCTCGACCGTGAGCGCTGGAACCAGCCGCCGGTCCTCGGGCAGGTAGCCGATGCCGAGTCGGGTGCGCGCATGCGGTGCGATGCGGGTGAGCACGTCGCCATCGAACTCGATGGTGCCCCCACGCGCCGGCAAGAGGCCCATGATGCCGCGCATGAGCGTCGTCTTGCCCGCACCGTTGCGGCCGATCAGACCCGCCATCATGCCGCTCGGCAAGTCCAGTTCGACGTCACGCAGAATGCTGACCGACCCGATCGACACGTCGAGTCCGCTGATCCTAAGCATTGGCGTTGCCTGCTTCCTCTGCCAGCCGGACCTGGGGCCCGCCGATCACATAGCGGCGAACCTCCTCGTCGGCGAGCACCGTGGCGGCCACACCATCGGCGAGAATACGGCCCTCGTAGAACGCCATCACGCGTTGCGCGTAACGGCTCACGATGTCCATGTCGTGCTCGATGAACAGCACAGTCACACCATCGGCTCGCACGGCGTTCATGACGCGGTCCATGATGTCGAACTTCTCGTCGCTGCTGATCCCGCTGGTCGGCTCGTCCAGAAGGAGCATCTTCGGCTTGACCACCAGCGCCATGGCGATGTCGAGCAGCTTGCGGATGCCTTCCGGGAGGACCCCTGCCAGCCGGTCGCCGTGATCGGTGAGCCCGAAACGCTCGAGCATCGTGGCGGCGGCTTCCGGCAGTGTCCCGGCATGGCCCGGCACCCGCTTCGGTAAGCGCGCCCAGGCGAAGGTGCGGCTATTTCGCAGCACGATGCCGAGCGCGATCCCCAGGTTCTCGCGTACCGTCAGCGAGTCGTAGAGCTGCGGAATCTGGAACGAGCGGCAGATGCCGATCCGCGTCACCTCGCGCGGCAGAAGCGCCGTGATGTCGCGGCCTTCGAACGCGACCGTGCCGAAATCCGGCTTCAGGTAGCCGGTGATCATGTTGACGAACGTGGTCTTGCCAGCGCCGTTGGCGCCGATCAGTCCGACGACAGAATCGTCTTCGATCGCCGCGTTGATGTTCGCCGCCGCGACCACCGCGCCGAAGCGCTTGCTCAATGCCCTGGCCTCGAGGATGGGGGCCATGGTCATGCCACCTTGCCGCGCGTGGCGAATATCGACCACAGGCCGCGGGGCAGGAACATGATGACCAGCAGCATCGCCGTGCCGAGCGCAAGCTGCCACGTGTTCGGCGAGTGCTGGTAGGCGACGCTGCGCACGATCTCGAAAAGCACGGAGCCCAGGAACGGGGCCGCGACGCTTCCGGTACCAGCGAGGATCGCGACGAAGACGAACTCGCCCGAGGTGGTCCAGTACGCCATTTCCGGATCGATGTGACCCACGGTCAGCCCCGTGAGCGCTCCACCCAGCCCCGCGAGGGCGCAGGCAATCACGTACTTCACATGAATCGCCTGCCGCACCGATGCACCCATGTACTCGACCCGAAGCTCGTTGTCGCGAATCGCCGCTGCCAGGCGGCCCAGCGGGGTCTTGAAGTAGCGGTCCAGCGTCAGCGCGCCGGCGAATGCGACGACGCAGGCAAGCGCGTACAGGAAGAACCGCCCATCGTGACCCGAGAGTGCCCAGCCTGCCAGCGTCGGCGGGGCGACGTTGAAGCCGTCGGTGCTACCGAGCGCCTGACTCTTCACCAACAAGCCATAGAGGATCATCGACAAGGCGAGCGACAGCATGGCGAAGAAGATGTTGCGATAGTTCGCCAGAAGGAACCCGAGCACGACTGCGACGACTGCCGCAACGAGGCAGCCAGCGGCCAGCAGCACCAGCGCGTCGGTGACGCCGAGGAACTGGCCGAGGCCCCCCGCCGAATACGCGCCGAGGCAAAAGTAGAGTCCCTGCCCGAACGAGACGAGCCCGGTACGCAGGAGGAGCATCAACCCCAGCACCGCGCAGCCCTTGGCGAGCGCGACGGTGGCCAGGAACTGCCAGGGCGGCAGCAGCGCGCCAACTGCCAGCAGTACGACGAGCGCAGCGACCAGGGTGACGAGGGTGCGGTCGCGGGGGTTCATATCTTGCGCGCCTCGAAGCCGGCGAAGAGTCCCTTGGGCCGGAGGATCAGCACCAGCGCCATCACCAGGTAGATGCTGAACAGCTCGACCTGGGGCAGGTAGTGAACCGCTGCCGAGCGCACCAGCCCGACAATCAGGGCTCCCAGTGCGGCGCCGGGAAGACTTCCGAGGCCGCCGATCACGACGACCGCGAATGCGAGCACGATCACCTCGACCCCCATCCCCGGCACGACCGACACCGTCGGCGCCGTCAAAGCGCCTCCGATGGCGGCCAGCATCGCGCCAGCGGTGAACGTCGTGAGATAGAAGAGCGAGACGTTGATGCCCATCGCCAGGCTCACCTCGCGGTCGTGGATCACCACCAGCAGCAGCTTGCCGGGCCGTGTCCGCTGCAGCACCCAGGCGATGCCGATGCCGATGAAGATCGCCACCGCGATCAGCACGAAGCTGTAGACGGGATAGGTGAGCCCGGCGAAGTCGAGGTTGCCGAGCATGCCGTACGGCTGCGCGATGAAATACGGGTCGACACCCCAGATCAGCTTGATCACGTCCTCGAGGATCAGGAACACGGCGTAGGTGACGAGTAGCAGCACGATCTCGTCCTTGCCGTACATGAAGCGCAACAAGCCGCGCTCGAGCAGCGGACCGGCGATCAGCCCGACGATGAGCGCGGCGAGCACGAGAATCGCGTAGCTGGCGTAAGGTGAGTGACCGCCGGCGAACCAGGCACCGCCGAGCGACGCCGCGGCGTAGGCGCCCAACGCGTAAAGGCTGCCGTGCGCCATGTTCAGGATCTTCATCACCCCGTAGATCAACGTCAGGCCGATGGCGACGACGAACAGCCACGAGGCGTAGATCGCGCCGTCGATGACGACCGGTAGCAACTCGCGCATGGGGACTCTCGCGCGGCCGGGACGAGCTCCGCCAGGGCCGGTTTCGGACCACGGCCACCTACTTGGCAGCCTTGAGACCCTTGATCCAGTCCTCGCTCTTGACGCCGTCCGGCGGCGTGACCCGCTCGGCGGTGTAGGTCGTCACGTTGGTCAGCGTGAACTTGTCCCCAACGTGTTTCACCGTTCCGTAAGCGGTTCCTTGCACGGCCTGGTGACCCTTTCCGAGACCCATCGTCACCTTGCCGCCGGGGCCCTCGAACGTCAGATGTTCGAACGCGACGATGATCTGCTCCTGCGAAGGCGCGGCCTTGCCACCGGCCTGGGCCTTCTCGTAGGCAGCCTTGAGGCCGAAGATTGCCTGGGCCATCTTGTACGACGGGTACGAAGGCGGAACGTTATAGCGGTCGGTGTAGACCTTGCGGAACCAGCGATTCAGCTCGGTATCGGGCGCAAACATGTCGAATGGCCCGCGCGCGCCGATGATCGTGCCATCGGGGATCTGATCGCCGAGCTTCTGCACTGCGGTTTCTCCGGCGGTCAGCACGACCGTGCTCTTCTTGAACAGCCCGCGTGGAGCGCCCTGGAGGATCAGCGCATCCAGGTCGCCCCCCCAGAAGCTCGAGTGAACGACGTCTGCGTCCGCGGACAGGAGCGCGGAGATCTCGGCGCCGTATTGCCCAGCGAGGAGCTTGGGCATCTGCGAGGTGGCAATCTGGACGTTGGGAACGAGCACCTTCATCGCGGCCACGAAGTCGTTCCACGAATCCTGGCCCCAGGCGTAGTTCTGGTTGATGCCGGCGATCTTGCGGGTGTTCTTCTTGTGCTCGTTCAGGTAGAGCGCGGCTGCGACGTTGTCGATCGTAGCGGTGGCCCCCGTCCGGAACAGGTACTTGTAGCTTGCATCCTCGAAGATGCGCGGCGTGCCGCAGTCGAAGAACACGGTGAGCTTCTTCAGCTCGTCGGCGACTGGCGCGATCGCCAGGCAATCGCCGCTCGAGATGTAGCCGATCACCGCGTCGACGTTCTTCTGCTGAACGAGATTGCGGTACTCCGTCACCTGCTTGGTGGTCCCGCCGGCCTCGTCGACGAAGACGATCTCCAGCGGCGCTCCGCCGATGCCCTTGGTATTCCCGTAGGGCGCCACCACGGTACCTGCGTTGAGCGCCTCGACGACTACCTCGGCGGCGTTGCGCGCCGGCACCCCGAAGGGCCCCGCAGCCGCCCCGGAGAGGAAGGTGACGATGCCGACGCGAAATGGCTTCGCGTCCTCGGCGGCGGCGGTGCTGGGTATCCACGCCAGCGCGGCGGCGATCGCCGTGAGCCACGTGCACTGCCAGAGACTCGATTTCATGCTGGTCCTCCTCCTGGTGACTCGAATGGCGTCAGGCGAGGTAGGCCCATTTCGAGACTCCTCGTTGCCGATCCCGACCGTTGCTCCGACTTGTCCTGCGCAGGCTGAGCGCGTCGGCCGCACCTGGCAAGCGCCAACTCACCGGGCGCCCCCCCCGCCTTCGAGGTGAGGGAATGAGGCGGACGGCCGACGCACGAAGCCCGTCCGCCCTGTTCAGACGCCGGCGCGACGGAGCTCGGGCCGCAGCCGGCCCGAGAGCGCGAGCGCCCACATCTTCCAGTCCGCGGCGAGGGACCAGAGCGGGTAGCGGAAGGTCGCGGGCCGGTTGTGCTCGATCGCGAAGTGGCCCACCCAGGCAAACCCGTAGCCCGCGAGGAGCGCTCCGAGGAGCAACAGCGGACGCCCGCTCACCATCGCTGCCACCAGAAGGAGCAGTGCGACGGTGGTCCCCGTGAAGTGGAGAGCCCGGGTGCCGGGCTGCCGATGCTCGCGCAGATAATAGGGCCAGAACTCGGCGAAGCTCCCGATGCGCGGCGCCTCGGTCATGCGGCCCGCAGGTCCTTCAGCATGGTGTCGGCGTCGCTCACCTCGAACTTGCCCGGCGCCTCGACATGGAGCGACTTCACCACCCCGTCCTCGAGCAGCATCGAGTAGCGCTGCGACCGGACGCCCATCCCCCTCGGGGTGAGGTCCTGGTCCAGCCCCAGGGCACGCGTCCAGAGCGCACTGCCGTCGCCCAGCATGCGGATCGTCCCGCCGGTCTTCTGCTCCCGCCCCCAGGCGCCCATCACGAAGGCGTCGTTCACAGAGACACACCAGATCTCGTCCACTCCGAGGGCTCTCAGGTCCTCGGCGTGGGTGAGATAGCTGGGAACGTGCTTCGCCGAGCAGGTGGGGGTGAACGCTCCGGGAAGGCCGAAGACCACGATGCGCTTGCCGCCGACCAGCTTCGAGACCTCGAAGGTGTTGGGGCCGAGCACGCAGCCTGGAGTCTCCTGCTCGATGAACTCGCTGAGCGTCCCGTCGGGGACGCGCTGTCCGACCTGGATGGGCATCGTGAGCCTCCGCTGCTCGAAGAAGAAGTGTTGCGCAGGCCGTAGCACGCCGCGCGAACGGAGGCGAGCGTGGGGGCGCGCGTCCCGAAGGTCAGGCCTGACGCGAGGGCGCGACCTCGAGCGCCGCGGTCAGCATCGGGTTGGGGACGCCCCGCAGCCAGGCGGCGTGCACCGGAAGCTCGGAGCCGGGCAGGCGGAGGCGGACTCCGCGGACCCCGGAACGGCGGGGCCCGTCGGGGTGGATCGCCGGGACCACCGAGAAGCCGAGCCCCGCGGCGACGAAGCCGAGGAGCGAGGCGGTGGAGTCCGCCGCGAATCGCTCCTTCGCCGAGCCACCCAGCGCCTCGACCGCCCGCCGCTGGAGGGCGCGGCTCGCCGGGTCGGCGCCGAAGGTGAGGAAGGGCAGGTCGGTGAGCCGCCGGAGATCGACGCGCGGCTGCCGCGCGGCCGGGTGGCCCGCCGGAAGCACGAGGAATCCCCAGAGCCGGCCCACCTCGCGGACCTCCACGTCGGGGGGGATCTCCGGCAGGTGGTCCACGAGCAGATCCAGCTCCCCGGACCGGAGGAGCGCCACGTCCGGAGCCCGGAGCTCGGTGAGGGTCACGTCCACCTCCGGATGGCGGCGGTGGAGCGCGCGCAGCCAGCCCGGGACCAGCTCCTGCACCAGGAGGGCCGCGGCCCCGATGCGCAGGACTCCGCCGAAGCTGCCGGCCCGGAGCGCGTCCACGGTGACCCGCAGCGACTCGAGGAAGGGCGCGACGACGTCGAACAGCGCTCGACCGTGCGGGGTGAGCACCATCCGGTCCTTCGCCGCTCGCCGGAGCAGGCGCACCCCGAGCTCGGCCTCGAGCCGCCTGACCTGTTGATGCACTCCGGGCTCGGTGATCGGGTACGGGAAGGCGCGGACCGCGCGAGCGTACCCTCCGGTGCGCGCCACCCAGTAGAAGCCGGTGAGCCGGTCGAGGGAGTTCATTCACTGGAGCTTATCAATATTTGACCCCTTAGTTCCTGGACCGAAACGACGGTCCCGAGCCAGGGTTGTCCCAGCGGGGCGACCTCTCGCCCTCGCGCCTCGAAGGAGGAACGAATATGCCGTCCGAACCTGCCCGCAACCTGGTGCACGCGGTCCTGCTCGCCGTCTGGGTGGCGGTGGGGCTGCTGGTCACCCTGAGCGCCCTCGCCCACCCTGCCGCCCTCCTGGGCGCCGGAGCCTTCTGGCTCTGGTTCGTGGGGTTCGCGGTGGCCACCACCGCGCTGGTCACCCGGACCGGAACCCCGCTGGGAGCACTGCTGGTCCACGGCGGTCTGCTGCTGGCCCTGGCCCTCGTGCCCCGCGTCTTCCCGCTCTCGCTGCTCCGCGCGGGCCTCGACGTCCTGGGGAGGGCGTGAGCCATGCGCGCGCAGCCCGAGCTTCCCGCCGCGCACAGTCCGGCCTGGGTGGTGCAGTCCTGGCTCTCGTTCGCGATCTCCATCACCGCGACCGCGCTCGGGATCTACTGCCTGCCCGACGGCGGGTGGGTGAAGGGCTTCCTCGCGATGGGACTGCTCTTCACCGTCGGCTCCTCGCTGAGCCTGGCGAAGACGGTCCGTGACCTCCATGACGCACACCGGATCACCGCGCGCATCGACGAGGCACGGGTCACCAAGCTCATCGCCGAGCACGATCCGCTCAAGCCCGCCATCTGACCGCCCGGGACCCGCGGCACGGTCCGCGCGGGCCGGATTGCGCTAGCCTGAGCCGACCTTGAGACGCCTCGTCCTCGCGACCGCGCTGCTCGCCGGCTGCCTGGCGCAAGCTTCCTCCATCTACCCGCCGGAGATGCGCGCCCACCTCGGGCTGTCGTACACCCCCGACTGCTCGGTCTGTCACGCCAACGGGCAGACCGGGTTCGGGACCGTCACCACGCCGTTCGGGACGTCGATGCGCTCACGGGGCCTCGTGTCGCAGAACATCGCCAGCCTGGACACCGCGCTGGACGCGCTCGCCGCCGAGAGAACCGACAGCGACCACGACGGGGTGCCGGACATCGACGAGCTCGAGGCCGGATCGGACCCGAACGTGGCGGGCGGCGGATCGGTCCCACCCCCGAGCTACGGCTGCTTCGACGTCACCGGTCAGTCCGCCTCGCCGCTTGCGCTCCTGCCGGTGGCGCTCGCCTTGCTGCTCCTCCGCCCACGCCGGACCTGAGCTGCAGAGAATCACGGGCAAACGCCGTCTCCGCTGCTTCCGCCCGGAGAGACGACGCCGCCCGCGTTGAAGTCGCCCTGTTCGGTCTCCCTAGACCGTTCGTCCGCGCCCGAAGATCAGCGACAGCACGGCGAGGATGAGGAACAGGAAGAACAGAACCTTCGCAATGCCAGCGGCACCGGCGGCGAGGCCTCCGAAGCCGAAGACCGCTGCAATGATCGCGATCACGAAGAAGACAGCAGCCCAGTACAGCATTCGTGTGACCCCCTGCTGGAGTTGAACGAGCTGCAACCTGGGTTGCTGAATCGCGCCCGGGAAGTGGCGCTGTTGAACCGACAACGATGCACCGCGCAGGGCGCGTGCCATCAGCGGCCGGCCGCTGGCCCTCCGCCCTTCGGAGCGAGGGGCTGCACCCGGTCGCCCTCGGACAGCTCGGCGCTCGGATTGAGCACCACCTGCTCCCCGCCCTGCAGGCCGGAGAGCACCTGGACCCGACGCCCGTCGTCCTCGCCGGGCTGGATGCGGACCAGCCGGACCCGGTTGTCGGAGTCGAGCTTCGCGACGTAGAGCGCATCGCCCCGCCACGCGAGCGCCTCCCCGGGAACGACCGGGGTTCGCCTTCCGGGGAAGCGAATCTTCACGTTCACGTAGCTGCCCGGGTACAGGCGCACCGGCTCGTTGGGCACGTCGACCTCGATCAGCATGGTGCGGGTGCGCGCGTCGATGCCCTGCGCGGTGCGGGTGACCTTCGCCTCGATGGGGTGCCCGGGGTCGTCCGGCAAGGAGATGCTCACCGGGCTCCCGGGGTGAATGTCCGCCGCGTCGTCCTGGCCGACGTAGACCTGGACTCGCACCGTCCGCATGTCCGCGAAGTCGAAGAGCGGCTGCACCGCCTGGTTCGACGCGGTGCCCGCGGCGACCAGCGCACCAGGGTCGACGTAGCGGGCGGTGACCACCCCGTCGAAGGGCGCGCGCACCTGCTCGTAGCTCTGGAGCGCCAGCAGCTGCTGGAGCGTGGCCCGGGACACAGAGAGCGCGCTCTCGGCGTTGTCCAGGTCCTGCTGGGCGATGAAGCCCTGGGGCCGGAGCTTACGGGCCCGCTCGGCCTGGACGGTCTTCAGCTGGAGGTCCGCCCGCGCACCCAGGACTTGCTGGTCGGTCTCGGGCGACTCGAGGCGGGCGAGCAGGTCGCCCTTCTTCACCCGGCTGCCCTTGTCCACCAGCACCTCGCGGACGTACCCGGCCACCTTCGAGTAGAGGGTGGCCTGGTTCCAGGCGCGGACCTCGCCTGGGATGCCGAGGGTGCGCTCGGCGTTCGAGAGCTCCACCGGGGCGAGGCGGACCACCGGCCCGCTGTCCTGCACCGCGGCGCGCTGCTGTCGCTCCTTGGCCTCCGCCCCCCGTCGGGACAGCGCGAGGACCAGCACGCCGGCGAGGGCGGCGAGCACCAGGACGATGGTCCCGATGGTGAGCGCGCGCGGACGTGACCGGCGTGACCCGGTCGTTGGCGTCGCCTCGGGGGTGGGGGGCGTGGTCTTCACGGCAATCTCGCTCATGCCAGCGCTCCAGGATGTGCGCCCTGGCTCTCCTCCAGGAAACGCTCGTCCAGCCGGTGCGCCTGGGGCTCCTTCCGCCGGAGCACGGAGTACACCACCGGGACGATGAACAGGGTGACGAAGGTGGCGACCAGCAGTCCGCCGATGACCGCTCGGCCGAGCGGAGCGTTCTGCTCGCCGCCCTCGCCCAGGGCAAGGGCCATTGGCAACATTCCGAGGACCATCGCCAGAGCGGTCATCAGCACCGGCCGGAGCCGGACCTTCCCCGCCTCCAGTGCCGCCTCCAGCGGCGAGACGCGACGCTGGCTGCGGACCTCGTTGGCGTAGGAGACCAGAAGGATGCTGTTCGAGACCGCGATACCCACGGACATGATCGCGCCCATGAACGACTCGACGTTGAGCGTGGTCCCGGTGAGGGCGAGCATCCAGAGGATACCCACCAGGGCCCCCGGCACCGCGGCGAGGATGATGAACGGGTCCAGCCACGACTGGAACAGCACGACCATCAAGAGATACACCAGTACCACCGCGAGGATGAGCCCCAGTCCGAGCGAGCCGAACGAGGTGCGCATGCTCTCGATCTGCCCCCGGACGGAGATCTTGATCCCCTTCGGCACGTCCTGGAGCGAGGCGATCGCCCGGTCGATGTCACGGGCGACGGAGCCGAGGTCCCGCATGCCGGCGGCGGCCTGGACGTTGATCACCCGCTGGATGGTGGAATGGTTCACCGAGGCGAGGGTCCTGCCCGGCGTGAGCTGGGAGAAGGTGCCCAGGTAGAGGCTCCCGGGGCTGGCCGCGGCATCGGTGAGCGTCTTGGTGGGGGTCTGCCGGAGGGACTGCGAGCCCGGCGAGGTGATGGGCGTGGCCAGCAGATCGCTGGTGCTGCGCATCCGCGGCAGCGGCGTCTGCACTGCCACCAGGTAGTTCACGTTGTTCTGGGGGCTGAGCCAGAAGTTGGAGTTCACCAGGCTGCTGCTGGCCAGCGAGGTGAGGAGATTGTTGGCGACGTCGCGCTGGGACAGCCCCACCTGTGCGGCGCGGAGCCGGTCCACGTCGAGGTTGAGCGTGGGGTAGTCGAGCACCTGGGGGATGCGCACGTCGACCACGCCCGGGATGCGGCGCATCCTGGCCGCCAGCTGCCGCCCGACGGTGTAGCCCTTCTCGAGGTCGTTCGACTCGATGACCACGTCGATCGGCGCGGGGAGGCCGAAGTTCAGCACCTGGGTCACGATGTCCGCGGGCTGGAAGTACAGCGAGCTGCCGGGGAATGCCTTCCCAAGCTCCTCGCGGATCCGCTTCATGTACCCGCGCGTGGGCTTGTGGCCGGGCTTCAGCGAGATGAGGATCTCCGCGTCCTGCGGGCCGATGTTGTCGGTGGAGACGAAGGCCAGGTTGTACGAGAGCGGGATCCCGATGTTGTCGTTCAGCCCCTCCAGCTCCTCGGGCGGGATGATCTCCCTGATCTTTCGCTCGGCCTCGAGCACCAGGCGCTCGGTGTCGGTGATGCGGGTCCCCACCGGGGCGCGGAAGTGAAGCCGCATCAGGCCCACGTCCACGTCGGGGAAGAAGTCGAGCCCGACCGCGAAGACCGGGAGCGTCGCCGAGATCAGGATGATCACGGTGAAGGTGCCGAGCATCCACGGCCGGTGGTGGAGCGCGACGTTCAGCATCCGTCCGTATCCGGCCTGGAAGCGCTCGAACCGGTCGTCGCGCCACCGGTTGAAACGCGCGAACAGCCCGTTGCCCTCGGTCTCCGCGTGGGCATGCTCCGGCTCCAGCAGTCGCGCCAGCGCCGGGACCAGGGTCCGGCTGAGTACGTAGGAGGCGAGCATCGAGAACACCACCGCCACCGCCAGCGGGGTGAAGAGGTAGCGCGCCGGTCCGGTGAGCAGCACCACCGGGAAGAAGACGATGCAGATGGTGAGGGTGGCGGCAAGCGCGGGGGTGGCGACCTCGTGGGCTCCGTCGAGGATGGCCACCGTCAGCCGCTTGCCGGAATTGTGGTTGCGGTGGATGGACTCGACGGCGACGGTCGCGTCGTCCACCAGCATGCCGATGGCCAGGGCGAGCCCGCCCAGGGTCATCAGATTCAGCGTGTTCCCGGTGACGAAGAGCCCGGCGATCCCCACCAGGATTGCCAGGGGGATGGAGCTGGAGACGATGGCCACGCTCCGGAAGCTCCCCAGGAAGAAGAGGATCATCAGCGAGACGAGGATTGAGCTGATGACCGCCTCATGGAGGACGTTGGTCAGGGCGGCGCGGACGAAGATCGACTGGTCGAAGTCCAGCTTGAGGGTGATGCCCTCCGGGGCGGCGGCCTGGATCGAGGGGAGGAGCGCCTTCACCCCGTCCACCACCGCGAGGGTGCCGGCGTTGGAGTGCTTGAGGACGACGATGTAGCTCGCGCGGTTGCCGTCGATGTGAACGATGTTCTGCTGGACCGCGTACCCGTCCCGGACGTGGGCCACGTCGCGCAGGAGCACCGGAGCACCGTTCACCACCTTCACCGGGATGGCGTTGAACTGCTCGACGGTGCTGGGACTGGAATTGAGCTTGACGGTGTACTCGGTGGACCCGATCTGCGCGGTCCCCGCCGGGACGATGACATTCGACTGCAGCAGGGACTGCACCACGTCGCTGGGGCTCAGGCCCTTGGCCGCGGTGGCCGACGGGTCCACGTCCACCATGATCTGCCGCTGCTTGCCGCCGTACGGGCCGGGGATGGACGTGCCGGGGATGGTGAAGAGGCGGACGCGGAGGAAGTTCAGCCCGTAGTCGAACAGCTGCTGCTCCCCCACCGTGTTGCTGGAGACGTTGATCTGCGCCACCGGCACGTTGCCGGCGTTGAACCGGAGCACGTTGGGAGGCTGGATGCCGGGGGGCATGATCCGGCTGGCGGTGAGTGACACCGAGGTGATCTGGGAGATGGCGGTTCCCAGGTCCGCGTCGGGCTCGAAGTACAGCTTGAGCAAACCCACCCCGGCGATGGACTGAGACTCGATGTGAGTGATGCCGTCGATCACCGTGGAATAGGCGCGCTCGCTGATCAGGACGATGCGGCGCTCCATGTCCTCGGCGGACAGGCCCGGATAGTTCCACACCACGACCACCACCGGGATGTCGATGGAGGGGAAGATGTCGGTCCGCATGCGCGTGACCGAGAGCAGCCCGGCGATGAAGATCAGGGCCGAGAGCACCGCCACGGTGTAGGGCCGGCGCAGCGCCAGCCGGACGATCCACATGAGATTCCCCGAGCCTCCCGCGTGAGCCCTCGTACTAACGAGCACCCCGGCGCGAGCCCACCCGAGTCCTCATCGGAGGCATGCCGCGCACGCACCAGGGGAATGACCCTTGCTACCACAACGTTTCCGCGGGTCGGGTGTCGGCCACGCGAAACCATGCCCTCCTCCCAGGAAAAACGTGCGCCCCGGCCTGGACTGGAGCATGAGGGGGCGGTGCTCCGACCCGCCTTCCTCCTGCTCTTCCTTGCCCTGGTCCCGGGCCTGGCCCGGGCACAGTCGGCTGCCCCGGACGCCGGCACAGCCCAGCCCCCATCCGACGCACCGCGGCTTCTCCACCTGGACGAGGCGGTCCAGGCGGCCCTGCAGAACCAGCCGCAGCTCATCCAGGCCCGGGCCGCGGCGTCCGCCGCCGAGGGCAGGGTCATCCAGGCCCGCTCGCCGCTGCTTCCCCAGCTGACCCCCCAGGCGTCGTGGACGCGGAGCTACCGGGCCCTGACCTCGGTGGGGACCGGGGGAACCGGGACCACCCCCAACGCGGCCCAGTGCGCGACCAGCACCTGCAACACCTGGCGGTTCGGGGTGGCGGGCAGCCAGACGATCTGGGACCCGTCGACCTGGGCCACCTGGGAGTCCACCCAGCGCAGCTTCGACTCGCTGAACGCCTCGGCGACCGCGGCCCTGAACAACGTCATCCTGAACGTCCGGACCTCCTACTTCCTGGCGCGCGCGACCCGAGATCTCGTGTCGGTCGCGGACCAGACGCTTCAGAACCAGCTCACCCACCAGAAGCAGGTGGAGGGCTTCGTCCGCGTCGGAACCCGTCCGGAGATCGACCTCGCCCTGGCGAGGCTGAACGTGGCCAACGCGCGGGTGCTCCTCATCACCGCCCAGAACAACGACCGGATCGCCAAGGCCCAGCTCAATCAGGCCATGGGGTTGCCGCAGGGAACGGACTACCAGGTCGCCGGGGACGAGCTGCCGCCGGTGGATGTGGAGGACCGGCCGCTTCCCTTCCTGTTCGACCAGGCGCTGGCCAAGCGCCCCGAGATCGCCTCCTTCGAGTACGCCCGCCAGGCCTCGGGAAAGGTGCTGGATGCGGCGAGGTGGGAATGGAGCCCGACCATCGACTTCGCCGGGAGCTTCTTCAAAGCAGGCCCGGATCTCAGTGCACTGGCCGACAGCTGGGCTTTCGGGTTCACCCTGACCTGGCAGCTGGTCCAGGGCGGTCTCACCGTGGGGCGGGTCCGGGAGGCCGAGCAGAACCTGGTCTCGTCCACCGCCGGGCTCACCGGGCAGCAGCTCCAGGTCCGCTTCGACGTGGAGCAGGCCGAGGCCACGCTGCTGGGAAACAAGGAGTCGCTGGTCGCGTCTCAGGACGCGGTGGACAACGCCAAGGAGCAGCTCCGGCTGGCCGAGGGCCGGTACCAGGCCGGGGTGGGGACCATCATCGAGCTCTCCGACGCGCAGGTGCAGCTGACCACCGCCCAGGCCCAGCTGGTCCAGGCGCAGTACAATCTCGCCACCGCGCGAGCCCGGCTGCTGGCGGCGCTCGGCCGGCAGGAGTGACCGTGCCCGAAACGCCGTCCGAGCAACCGCCGCCGCGCCCTGCCCGCAGGCGGCGGGCATGGATCTGGATCGCGGTCGCCCTGGTGGCCGTGGTGGCCTTCGCCCTGGTCCGCCGGGGCAAGGGGTCCTCCAGCCAGCAGCCCGGGGCGGGCGCCCAGGCCCGGGTGGTTCCGGTGGGGGTCACGGCCGCCGAGCGGCGCGACGTGCCGATCTGGGTGGAGGGGCTGGGGAACGTCACCTCGCTCGCGACCGTGACGGTGCGGGCGCGGGTGAGCGGGCAGATCCTCTCCGTCGCCTTCCAGGAGGGCTCGCGGGTGAAGACCGGCGATCTCCTGGTCCAGCTGGACCCCCGCCCCTTCCGCATCGCGCTCCAGCAGGCCGAGGCCACGTTCCAGCGGGACCTGGCGACCCTGAGGAACGCCGAGCTGGACCTCGCCCGGTTCAAGGAGCTGATCTCCCAGAAGCTGATCGCCCAGCAGCAGTACGACCTGCAGCGGGCCACCGTGGACTCGGCGCGGGCCACTGTGGCGCTCGACCAGGCGGCGGTGAACAACGCCCGGCTGAACCTCCAGTTCTCCAGCGTCACCTCCCCGATCGACGGCCTCGCCGGGGTCCGCCAGGTCGACGTGGGCAACCTGGTCACCCCCACCGACGCGAACGGCATCGTGGTGCTCACCCAGATGGACCCCATCGCGGTGCTGTTCACCCTTCCCCAGGACGACCTCCCGCGGGTGGCCGCGGCCTACTCCAGGGGGCCCCTCACCGTGGAGGCCTGGGACCGCGGGGGGCTCTCGAATCTCGGGACCGGCAAGCTCACCGTCATCGACAACCAGGTGAACCCGGGCACTGCCACCATCCGGCTCAAGGCCGAGTTCTCCAATCCGGACTTCCGGCTGTGGCCCAGCCTGTTCGTCAAGGCGCGGATGCACCTCGAGACCCGTGAGGGCGTGGTCGTGGTTCCCACGCCGGCCATCCAGAGAGGACCGAGCGGCATCTTCGTCTACGTGGTGGCTCCGGACAGCACGGTCGCCGTGCGCAACGTGCAGGTGGACACCGCGCAGGGCCCGCTGACGGTCGTGGCCCAGGGCGTCCAGGCGGGAGAACGGGTGGTGGTGGACGGGCAGAACCAGCTTCGCGCCGGGGCGAAGGTGGATCCGCGCGCGGTGCCGCTCCCGTCCACGCCGGTGCCGCAGGGTGAGCCGGGCCAGCAGGCGGTTCCTGCCTCACCGCAGCAGGCCGGGTCGCGGTCCCAGCCGCGCCAGCCGCAACCGCAGGGGAGGACGGCACAGCAAGGGGGGCCGCGGGAGGCGGTCGCGCAGTGAGCATCAGCGAGCCGTTCATCAAGCGGCCGGTGGGGACGACGCTCCTCACCGTCGGCCTGACCCTCGCCGGGCTCGTCGCCTTCCGGCAGCTACCCATCTCCGCCTTGCCGCAGGTGGACTACCCCACCATCGTGGTGTCGACGGCCTTCCCCGGCGCGTCGGCCCAGACGATGGCCTCCAGCGTGACCGCTCCGCTGGAGCGGCAGTTCGGGCAGATCCCCTCCCTCGCGGTGATGACCAGCGTGAGCAGCGCCACCAGCTCACAGGTCACCCTCCAGTTCACCCTGGACCGCAGCATCGACGCGGCCCAGCAGGACGTGCAGGCGGCGATCAACGCGGCCTCGAGCGTGCTGCCGGCCAACCTCCCCGCACCGCCCACCTACAGCAAGAGCAACCCGGCGGACGTCCCCATCCTCACCCTGGCGATCAGCTCGGACACCCTGCCCCTGCCGCAGGTGAACGACTACGCGGACAGCATTCTCGCCCAGAAGATCAGCCAGGTCTCGGGGGTGGGCCTGGTGACGCTCGGGGGTGCCCAGCGCCCGGCGGTGCGCGTGCAGGTGGACCCGGAAGCACTCTCGGGGACCGGGCTCACGCTCGAGGACGTCCGGGCGGCGCTGGTCGCGGCGAACATCAACGCCCCCAAGGGCACGCTGGACACTCCGCGGCAGGAGTACACGCTCCAGACCGACGACCAGCTGATGGACGCCAAGGCCTTCGCCCCGGTGGTGCTGGCCTACGTCAACGGTGCGCCGCTGCGGCTCCAGGACGTGGCCCGGACGGTCGATTCGGTGGAGAACGCACAGCTCGCGGGCTGGGCCAACGAGCAGCGGGCGATCATCCTCAACGTCCAGCGCCAGCCGGGGGCCAACGTCATCCAGGTCGCGGACCGGGTGAAGGCGCTCCTGCCTCAGCTCGAGGCCAGCCTGCCCCAGGGCATCCACGTCTCGATCCTCGCCGACCGTACCGAAACGGTCCGGGCCAGCGTGAAGGACGTGGAGTTCACCCTGGTCCTCACCATCTTCCTGGTGGTGGCGGTGATCTACGTCTTCCTCCGGAACCTCCGGGCGACCACCATCCCCGGGATCACGGTGCCCCTGAGCCTCATCGGCACCTTCGGGCTCATGTACCTGCTCGGGTACAGTCTGAACAACCTCTCACTCATGGCGCTCACCATCTCGACCGGCTTCGTGGTCGACGACGCCATCGTGATGATCGAGAACATCAGCCGCTACATCGAGGAGGGCGAGTCGCCGTTCCGGGCGGCGATCAAGGGCGCGGCACAGATCGGCTTCACCATCGTCTCGCTCACCGTGTCGCTGATCGCCGTGCTGGTCCCGCTGCTCTTCATGACCGGCCTCATCGGCCGGCTGTTCCGCGAGTTCGCGGTGACGCTCTCGCTCGCCATCGGGGTCTCGGCGGTGCTGTCGCTCACCCTGACCCCGATGATGTGCGCGTGGATCCTCAAGCCCGAGCCCCCGGCCGAGCAGCGCGGCCGGTTCTACGCCTGGAGCGAGCGCACCTTCGAGCGGGTGATCGCCGCCTATGGCCGGGGCGTGGACTGGGTCCTGCGGCACCAGCCGCTCACCCTCGCGATCACCATCGGGACCTTCCTCCTGACCGTCGTGCTCGCCCTCGTCATTCCCAAGGGCTTCTTCCCGGTCCAGGACACGGGCCTCGTCACCGGCATCACCGAGGCCGACCCCGGGGTGAGCTTCAGCCGGATGAGCGAGCTGCAGCAGAGGGTGGTGCAGGTCGTCCGCGAGGATCCGGACGTCGTGGCGGTCGCCTCGTTCATCGGCGCGGACGGGACGAACCCCACCACCAACAGCGGGCGCATCTCCATCACCCTCAAGCCGCGGGACGAGCGGCGCGCGAACGCCACCCAGTTCATCGCCCGGCTGCAGCCGCGACTCGCGGAGCTGGCCGGCATCGCCGTCTATCTGCAGGCGGTCCAGGACCTCCAGATCGAGACCCGGCAGAGCCGGACCCCGTACCAGTACACGCTCGAGGGCGCCGATCCCGGCGAGCTCGCCGCCTGGGCCCCGAAGCTGCTCGCAAAGCTCCGTAGCCTTCCCGAGCTGAAGAGCGTCGCCACCGATCAGCTGGGCAATGGCCCGGTGACGCTCCTCAACATCGACCGCGACACCGCCTCCCGGCTGGGCATCTCCACCCAGGCCATCGACGACACGCTCTACGACGCGTTCGGGCAGCGTCAGGTCTCCACCATCTTCACCCAGCTCAACCTCTACCGGGTCATCCTCGAGGTGAATCCGGAGCTGGCGAAGGGTCCTCGGGCGCTTGACCGCATCTACGTCCGGAACGCCTCCGGGAGCCCGGTGCCTCTCTCGGCGGTGGTGCAGCGGGTGGAGACCACCGCGCCGCTCACGGTGAACCACCAGGGACAGTTTCCCTCGGTGACCCTCTCCTTCGACGTGGCGCCCGGGTACGCGCTCGGCGCGGCGGTGAAGGCGATCCGGCAGGCCACCGACGAGCTGGGGCTCCCCCGGGGGCTCAACGCCAGCTTCCAGGGCACGGCGCAGGAGTTCCGCGACAGCCTGGCCAACGAGCCGATCCTGGTGCTCGCCGCGCTGATCACCGTCTACATCGTCCTCGGCGTCCTCTACGAGAGCTACATCCACCCCGTCACCATCCTCTCCACGCTGCCCTCGGCGGGCGTGGGAGCGCTGCTCGCACTCATGCTGTGCGGGATGGAGTTCGACATCGTCGCGCTGATCGGGATCGTCCTCCTCATCGGCATCGTGAAGAAGAACGCGATCATGATGATCGACTTCGCGCTGGTGGCGGAGCGTGAGGAGATGCTCTCGCCGGCCGAGTCGATCAAGAAGGCCTGTCTCCTCCGCTTCCGGCCGATCATGATGACCAGCTTCGCCGCGCTCCTCGGCGGCCTCCCGCTGGCGCTGGAGGGGGGCACCGGCAGCGAGCTGCGGAAGCCCCTCGGGGTGAGCATCGTGGGCGGCCTGCTGATCAGCCAGGTGCTCACCCTGTACACCACGCCGGTGATCTACCTGTACATGGAGCGGTTCGGCCGGTGGATCACCGCGCGCCGGCGGCCCGGGAAGACGCACGGCGCGCCCGAAGGGGTTCCGGGGTGAGCCCTCCCGACAAGGAGCGCCCGACCGGCGCTGCCGGACCGGGCGGTGCCGGGGGCACGGTCCTGACCCGCGGGGCGGCCAGCATCTCCGAGCCCTTCATCCGCCGGCCCATCGGGACGTCGCTGCTCGCCGCGGCGATCATCCTGCTCGGGGCCAGCGCCTACACCCAGCTCCCGGTGGCGCCGCTGCCGCGGGTGGATCTGCCCACCATCTCGGTGAACGCCAACCTCCCGGGGGCGAGCCCGGAGACGATGTCCTCGGCGGTGGCCACCCCGCTCGAGCGGCGGCTGGGCCGCATCGCCGGGCTGACGGACATGACGTCCACCAGCTCGCTCGGGTCGACGTCGATCACCCTTCAGTTCGACCTGGACCGGGACCAGGACTCGGCGGGGCGGGACGTGCAGGCGGCGATCAACGCCGCGTCGGCGGACCTGCCGACCAACCTCCCCTTCCGACCCAACTACCGGAAAGTGAACCCCACGGACGCGCCGATCATGATCCTCGCGCTCACCTCGGCGACCCTGCCGCTGCCCCAGGTCTTCGACGCCGCGGACACGGTGCTCGCCCAGCGCATCGCGCAGGTGGAGGGCGTGGGGCAGGTGTTCGTCGGCGGGGGGCAGCAGCCGGCGGTCCGGGTGCAGGTGGATCCGGAGGCCGCGGCGGGTGTGAATCTCACCCTGGCCGACGTGCGCAACGTGCTCACCGGCGCCTCGGTGAACCGGCCGGTGGGTGGCGTGGGCGGCGAGCAGCAGGCGACAACCCTGGCCACGAACGATCAGCTCTTCAGCGCCGACCAGTACCGCGACCTCCTGCTCGCCCAGACTCCGAACGGGGTGGTGCGGCTCGGGGACGTGGCGAAGGTGGAGGACAGCGTCCAGAACACCCGGGTCGCCGGGTGGACCAACGGCGTGCGCTCGGTGCTGATCATCGTCCGACGTCAGCCCGGGGCGAACATCATCGAGACCGTGGAGCGGATCCAGGAGCTGCTCCCCCAGCTTGCCTCGTCGGTCTCGCCGGCCATCGACATCCAGATCGCTTCCGACCGCACGCAGACCATCCGCGCCTCGGTCCACGACGTGGAGGTGACGCTGCTCCTGAGCGTGCTCCTGGTGGTGGTGGTGGTGTTCCTCTTCCTCCGCTCGGCCCGGGCCACCGCCATCCCCACCATCGCCATGCCGCTGTCGATCCTCGGCACCTTCGCGGTGATGTGGCTCCTCGGCTACAGCCTCAACAACCTCTCGCTGATGGCGCTGACCATCGCCACAGGCTTCGTGGTGGACGATGCCATCGTCGTCACCGAGAACATCGCCCGGTATGTGGAGAAGGGGATGCGGCCGTTCGAGGCCGCGCTCCGCGGGGCGCGGGAGATCGGCTTCACCATCGTCTCGATGACCGTCTCGCTGCTGGCCGTGTTCATCCCCATCCTCCTGATGAGCGGCATCGTGGGACGGCTCTTCCGCGAGTTCGCGGTCACCCTCGCGGTGGCGATCACCGTGTCCGGCCTGGTGTCCCTCACCGTGACCCCGATGATGGCCTCGCGCTTCCTGCAGCCTCCGAGCGAGCGACCGCGGGGACGGTTTTACAAGTCCAGCGAGCGCGCCTTCGGGTGGCTGGCCACGGGCTACGACCGGTCGCTTCGGGCGGTGCTCTCCCACGAGTGGCTGATGCTGGGGGTGGTGCTGGGCGCAGTGGCCCTCACCGTCTTCCTCTTCATCCGCATCCCCAAGGGCCTGTTCCCGCAGCAGGACAACGGGCTGCTGGTCGGCTTCAGCGAGGCTCCGCAGGACGTGAGCTACCAGACCATGAAGGAGCGACAGATCCAGGTGAACGAGATCCTCGGGCAGGATCCGGACATCGCAAACGTCGTCTCCTTCATCGGTGGTGGCCCGGGCGGCGGCGGGGCGAACACCGGCTCGGTCTTCGTCACCCTCAAGCCCCTGCCACCCCGCAGGGCCAGCGCCGATCAGATCATCACCCGGCTGCGCCCGAAGCTGGCCAAGCTGGTGGGCGTCAACCTCTACCTCCAGGCGAGGCAAGACGTGCAGGTCGGCGGCCGGCTGGCACGAACGCAGTACCAGTACACCCTCCAGGACCCGGACCTCACCGAGCTGAACACCTGGGCGCCCCAGGTCTTCGACCGGCTCAAGCGGCTGCCGGAGCTGACCGACGTGGCCACCGACCAGCAGTCGGCGGGGCTCCAGCTGCGGATCTCCATCGACCGGGACACCGCCGCGCGGCTCGGAGTGAGCGTGCGCGACATCGACAACGCCCTCTACGACGCGTACGGCCAGCGGCAGATCGGCCTCACCTACGGCGTGGCGAACCAGTACCGCCAGGTGATGGAGGTGACCCAGCCCTACCTCGAGAACGAGGACTCGCTGAAGAACCTCTACGTCCGCTCGCAGTCCGGAGGGCTGGTGCCGCTCTCCGCCCTGACCACCGTCAGCCGTGGGAACCTCCCCACCTCCATCAACCACCAGGGTCAGTTCCCCTCGGTGACCCTCTCCTTCAACCTCGCGCCGGGGAAGTCGCTCAGCGACGCGGTCCAGGCGGTGCAGCAGGCCGAGGCGGAGATCCGGCTCCCGGGCAGCGTGCAGGGGGGCTTCACCGGAACCGCGCAGGCCTTCCAGCGGTCGCTGTCCAGCCAGCCGGTCCTCATCATCCTCGCGCTGCTCGCCGTCTACATCGTGCTCGGGGTGCTCTACGAGAGCTACGTACATCCCTTGACCATCCTCTCCACCCTGCCCACGGCCGGGGTGGGCGCGCTCCTGGCCCTGATGCTCACCGGGACGGACCTGAGCATCGTGGCGATCATCGGGATCATCCTCCTCATCGGGATCGTGAAGAAGAACGCGATCATGATGGTGGACTTCGCCATCGAGGCCGAGAGGAGCGAGGGGCTGTCCACCCGCGAGGCGATCCTCAAGGCCTCCGAGCTCCGTCTGCGCCCCATCCTCATGACCACCATGGCCGCGCTCTTCGGCGCGCTGCCGCTGGCGCTGGGGACGGGCCTGGGCTCGGAGCTCCGGAGGCCGCTGGGCATCAGCGTGGTGGGCGGGCTGCTCCTGAGCCAGCTCCTCACCCTGTACACCACCCCGGTCATCTACCTGTTCCTCGACCGGTTCTCGCGTCATCGCCGTCGCTTCCCGGACGGCTCTCCGGTGCCGGTCGCCGCGCCCGCGCCCGGGTAGCGGACTTCACCGCCTTCTCTTCCCGGCGGAAACGCCCCTGTCGGTTGCGTCCAGCAGGGGGGCCGTTAGTGTCGGCTCCATGGCCGAGACGACCTTTCCGGTGGAGCGGCGGGAGCAGATCTTTCCCACGCTCACCGAGTCGCAGCTCCAGCGCATCTCACGTTACGGCACGCGCCGCACGGTGCAGGACGGTGAGATCCTCTTCAGGCAGGGCGATGAGGGGACGCACTTCTTCGTCATCCTCCGGGGCGAGCTGGACATCGTGCAGCCCCACGGCGAGGGAGAGACCCTGATCGTCCGCCACCAGGCCGGAGACTTCACGGGGGAGACGGCGATGCTCTCCGGCCGCCGGGCGCTGGCCAGCGGCCGCTTCCGGGGAGACGGGGAGGTGGTGGACATCCCTCCCTCGGGGCTGCGGAACCTGGTGGTGGCCGACGCCGAGCTGAGCGAGCTGCTGATGCGGGCCTTCATCCTCCGCCGGGTGGCCCTGATCAACAATCACTTCGGCGACGCAGTGGTGGTGGGCTCACGTCACTGCGCCCGCACGCAGGGGATCCGGGAGTTCCTCGAGCGCAACGGGCATCCCTACGCGTACCTCGACGTGGAGCAGGACGAGGGCGCGCGGGTCCTGGTCGAGCGCTTCGATATCGGCCCTCAGGACATCCCGGTGCTCATCTGTCGGGGCACCAAAATCCTCCGGGCGCCGAGCAACGCCGAGGTCGCCGAGTGCCTGGGCTTCAACGCCGGGATCGCCTGCGGCGCGGTCCGCGACGTGGTGGTGGTCGGCGCGGGGCCGGCCGGGCTCTCGGCCGCGGTGTACGCGGCCAGCGAGGGGCTGGACGTCCTGGTGCTGGAGACCAACGCCCCGGGCGGGCAGGCCGGCTCGAGCGCGAAGATCGAGAACTACCTCGGCTTCCCCACCGGCATCTCGGGAGCGGCGCTGGCGGGCAGGGCGTTCACCCAGGCCCAGAAGTTCGGCGCCGAGGTGGCCATCGCCCGCACGGCGGCGCGCCTGGACTGCAGCGGCAGTCCCTATGCCATCGAGCTGGAAGGCGGGCATCGGATTCGCGCCCGCAGCGTGGTGATCGCCAGCGGAGCGGAGTACCGGAAGCTCGAGCTGGAGAACCTGCCTCGCTTCGAGAATACGGGCGTCTACTACGGGGCGATGTTCCTCGACAAAAAGGTTCTGGACGGCGAGGAGGTGGTGGTCGTCGGCGGCGGCAACTCCGCCGGTCAGGCCGCGGTGTACCTCTCCGGCGTGGCGCGGCACGTGCACATGCTGGTGCGCTCCGGCGGCCTGGCGGAGTCGATGTCCCGCTACCTCATCCGCCGCATCGAGGAGAGCCCGCGGATCACGCTCCGCACCCGGACGGAGATCGTCGCGCTGAGCGGGAACGCGGAGCTGGAAGGGGTGCGGTGGCGGAACCGCGCGACCGGCGAGACCGAGGACCGTCCCGTCCGCCACGTCTTCTGCATGATGGGGGCCAGTCCCTGCACCTCCTGGCTCGAGGGGCACGTGGCGCTGGACGACAAGGGGTTCGTGAAGACCGGCCAGGACCTCACCCCCGAGGACCTGGCGAGCACGGCCTGGCCGCTCTCGCGCCCGCCGCTGCTGCTCGAGACCTCGCGGCCCGGCATCTTCGCCGTGGGGGACGTCCGGTCGGGCAACATCAAGCGGGTCGCCTCCGCGGTGGGTGAGGGCAGCATCTCCATCCAGCTGGTCCACCGGGTCCTCGCGTCCTGACCGCCGCGCGGGAGCGCGAACAACGGGAGATCGACCCGCTCGGTTTCGCCGCCGGTCGGGCCCAACGCCGAAACCACTTGGATCGATCCGTCCCTCGCTTGCCCTCGCTGCCGATCCCGTCGTCGCTCCTCCGTCACGTGACGACGGGCACGCTCCGTCGTCGCTCCTAGGCCTCGGCCGCGATTGCGGTGCGATCATCCGGTCGACCCAAGTGGTCTTGGCGTTAGGCTCGGGCCCGTGCGTCGCACCCGCGGGCTCACCCTCCTCCTCGCCACCGCCGCGCTGTGCTCGGGCTCGCTAGCCCGGGCCCAGGACCCGTTCGAGATCCAGGTCTACGACGCCACCGTCGCCGGGCCGCTCGAGCCGGGCATCGAGATCCACCTCAACCACTTCTTCGAGGGAACCACCGAGCCCGGGCCCGGGGGCGAGGTGCCGACCGAGCACCTGACCCACCTCACCTTCGAGCCGCACCTCGGCCTGACGCCATGGTGGGAGATCGGGCTCTATCTCCAGACCGTGCTCCGTCCCGACTGGCACTGGGACTCGGGGGGGATCAAGCTCCGGACCAAGTTCCGCTGGCCCGAAGACGTCGGCGCCTGGCGGTTCGCGCTGAACATGGAGCTCGCCCGCATCTCGAAACGCTACGAGGCCGACGGATGGGGCACCGAGTTCCGCCCGATCATCGACGCCCGGTGGGGGCGCTGGTACCTGTCCCTCAACCCGATCATCGGCTTCCCCCTGGCGGGCGACGACGCCTGGAAGCCCGACTTCGAGCCTGCCACCAAGGTGAGCTTCGACGTCGCGGAGAGCTGGGCCATCGGCCTCGAGACCTACTCGGCGTTCGGCCAGTTCGGGAACTTCCTCCCCTGGGACGAGCAGACCCACCGGGTGTTCGCGGTGGTCGACGCCTCCTGGCCGTGGTTCGGGCTCAACTTCGGCGTGGGCTACGGCACCGGTCCGGAGAAGTGGATCGTGAAGGCGATCTTCGAGATCTCGCCGCCCGAGAAGCCCCCCGAGCCCTCCGCCCAGGCGCGTCGCTAGTGCATGTGCCAGCCGTGGCTGGCCACCATCAGCTGGCCGGTCAATGCCGCGCTGGGGAAGGCGGCGAGGTCGATCGCCAGCTGGGCGATGTCCTCCAGGGTGGTGAACTCGCCGTCCACCGTGCCTCCCAGCATCACCCTCTTCACCACCTCCTCCTCGCTGATGCCGAGCGTCTTCGCCTGCTCCGGGATCTGCTTGTCCACCAGCGGGGTGCGGACGAAGCCCGGGCAGATGACGTTGGTGCGCACGCCGATCTTCGCCCCTTCCTTCGCCGCCGCCCGGGCCAGACCCAGGAGCCCGTGCTTCGCGGCGACGTAGGCGGACTTCAGGGGCGAGGCCTCCACGCTGTGCACGCTGCCCATGTAGAGGAGGAGCCCGCCCTTGCCCGCGGCCTGCCAGTGCCGCATCGCCGCGCGGGTGAGGAGAAAGCCTCCGTCGAGGTGGATGGACAGGACACGGCGCCAGTCGGAGAGCGCGAACTCGGTGATGGGAGCGATGTGCTGCACGCCGGCGTTGCTCACCGCGACGTCGAGCCGGCCCAGCGACCGGGCGGCGTCGGCGACCCCGCGCTCCACCTGCTCCTCGGAGGTGACGTCCATCAGCAGCGCCAGGGCGCGGCCGCCGCGCTCCTCGACGCCCCGGGCCACCGCCCGGGCCGCGTCCAGGTTCACGTCGGTCACCGCCACCGCCGCCCCCTCGCGGGCGAAGCCCTCGGCCATCGCCCGACCCAGACCGCCGCCACCGCCCGTCACCAGCATTCCCCGTCCGGAGAGTCGCATCGAGCTGCCTCCTCCTGCTCTGCCCGGCCGCAGGGGCCGGGACGGCCGCGGAGTCTGCCCGAG
The DNA here is from genome assembly GCA_003818285.1 of Myxococcaceae bacterium. GTDB lineage: Bacteria > Myxococcota > Myxococcia > Myxococcales > Myxococcaceae > RPRB01. Next base: position 1,554 of record RPRB01000008.1, on the reverse strand, counting down.
GCGAGGGAGCGTTGGGAATCGGTCAGGGCGGCCGCGGCACCGCGCTGCAAACCGAGGGCGGCTCACCGGCCCGGGGCTTCCGCCCGCCCGCCGGTCTGCTATGCAGCGGGACCTTTCGTTCCTCGGAGGGTGTCGATGAAGCGCTCCGTGCTGGTGGTCTCGATGGTCCTCGCCGGGGTGGGTGCGGCCCAGGAGCCGGACTGGTCGAAGGTCGAGGTGAAGGTGGTCCCGGTGGCGGGCGGCGTGTCGATGCTCGTCGGCCAGGGGGGCAACATCGGGGTCACCAGCGGAAAGGACGGGATCTTCCTCATCGACGACCAGTTCGAGCCCCTCCTCCCCAAGATCCGCGCCGCGGTGAAGACGCTCGGCGACGGGCCCATCCGCTTCGTGGTCAACACCCACTTCCACGGGGACCACACGGGAAGCAACGCGAAGCTCTACGAGTCGGGCGCGGTCATCCTCGCCCACGAGAACGTGCGCAAGCGCCTGGGCCTGGAGCGGATCAACCCCAGCACCAAGGAGCGCACTCCCCCGAAGCCGCCCGAGGCCTGGCCGGTGGTGACCTACGCGAACGGGGTGAAGCTCTACCTGAACGGGGACGAGCTGGAGGTGATCCACGTCGCCCGCGCCCACACCGACGGCGACTCCGTCATCCGCTTCAAGAAGGCCAACGTGGTCCACATGGGGGACACCTTCTTCAACGGCAACTATCCCTTCGTCGACGTGGACAGCGGGGGCTCCATCGACGGGCTCATCGCCGCGGCCGATCTGGTCCTGTCCAGCATCGACGACAAGACGAAGGTCATCCCGGGGCACGGGCCCCTGGGAACCAAGGCCGATCTCCAGAACTACCGGAAGGTGATCGCCTCCATCCGTGACCGGGTGAAGGCCCTCGTCGCCCAGGGGAAGACGCTGGACCAGATCATCGCCGCGAAGCCCACCGCGCAGTGGGACGCGACCTGGGGGAAGGGCTTCATGGGTCCCGACGTCTTCGTCAGCTTCGTGCACCGGAGCCTCACCGAGTCGAAGCCCGCGGGGCCGAAGTGACCGAACCCTCCCCGCCGGGAGGAGCGCCGGGTACCCGGCGTCCGGTCTCGATCTTCCTCACCGTGGCCTGCGCCCTCGCCGGCCTGGTGGATCTGCAGGCCTTCTCCTTCGCCTTCTCGCGCGAGATGCGCGGGCTGTCGGCAGGGACGCCCTGGATCCGGGGTCTGGGCGCGGGGGTGGCGCTGCTGCAGATCGTCTGCCTGGTGGCCCTCTGGCGCGGGCGGAGGGCCGGCCTCTATGGCTATCTCGTGCTCGCGCTGATCTACGCCGGTGTGTTCACCACCGCGGTGAGCTCGACGGGGCTCTTCTCCCTCCTCCCGGCGGTGCTCGTGGGCGCCGCCGCCCTCTGGAACTGGGAGAGGCTCCGCTAGCCCCCAGCTCAGTCCCCCGCACCAGGGGGACGCCTGCGGGGCCGGCGCAGGGGCGCGCCGGCGTCGGTCAGGCTCAGCCCCCCGCACCAGGGGGACGCCTGCGGGGCCGGCGCAGGGGCGCGCCGGCGTCGGTCAG
>RPRB01000007.1 GCA_003818285.1 Myxococcaceae bacterium | reverse complement strand
TAGGGCCCGAAGACCCGCTGACCCGGACCTCGACTGCGGCCGCCTTGACCACCTTGACTGCGGCCGCCCTGCGCTCGCCGACTATAGGGCCCGAGGACCCGCTGACCCGGACCTCGACTGCGGCCGCCTTGACCACCTTGACTGCGGCCGCCCTGAGCTCGCCGACTATGGGGCCCGAAGACCCGCTGACCCGGACCTCGACTGCGGCCGCCTTGACCTAGCCCTCGTCCCGGAGCGCCACCGACGCGTCCACCCGGACCGCGCGCCGCGCCGGGAGCCACGAGGCCAGCGTCGCGCACACCAGCAGACCCAGAACCGTGATCGCATAGACGAGCGGGTCCAGCGGCCGGACCGTCTCCACCACGCTCCGCAGCAGCCGCGTGGTCGCCACGGCTCCCAGCACCCCGACCGCCAGCCCGACTCCGGCCCAGGCCACGCCCTGCCCCACGACCTGGCGCAGGACCAGGGCCGGCGGCGCGCCAAGCGCCATGCGGATGCCGATCTCGTGCGTTCGCTGCGCCACGCTGTACGAGAGGACCGCATAGAGCCCGAGCACCGCCAGCACCAGAGCCAGCAGGGCGAAGAGCACGAGCTGGAGCGTCGCGAACCGCTGCGCGTCCACCGAGGCCCCGAGGAGCTGCTCGGCGGTCCGCATCTCGTACACCGGCAGCTCGGGGTCGATCCGGCTGACGGTGCGCACCAGCTCGGGGCGCAGCTGCTCCGCGGCGACCCGGCTCCGCACCGCGACGTTCACCGAGCGGAGGCTCCGCGCGTAGTCCTCCTCGGGCTGCTGCTCCGTCGCGATGTAGAACTGGTGACGCGCCGGCTCCCGGCCCACCACGCCGTAGGCGGCGACGTGGCGCACCACCCCGATGATTTCACGATCTTGTTTTCCATTATTGGAGAGCAGGTGTCGACCTAACGCTCCGGTCGGGTAGAAGTCCCGCGCCAGCCGCTCATCGATGACGGTGACCGCCTGCTTCTCGCGAGTGTCGCCCGGCTCGAACCAGCGGCCAGCGATCAGGCGGAGTCCCAGCGTGCGCGCATATCCCGGAGAGACGATCCCGAACGCCCCGAACTGGACTTGCTCCGGAGGGAGCTGGGGCTGGGTGTCGCTCCGGAAGCTGGTCTCCCAGGGCCCGTCGAGGGGAAGCAGCGTGGAGTAGCTCGCGTCCTCCACCCCCGGAAGCGCGCGAAGCTCACCGACCAGACGCTCGTAGAAGTCGCGGAGATCCTGGGCCGTGCGCTGCCGCGCCTCGGGGACCGAAAGCCGGAAGGTGACAACGCCGGTCCCGTCGAAGCCCGTGTCGAGGCGCAACAGCCCGGCAAGGGCCCGCGAGGTGAGGCCCGCGGCGACCACCAGCACCAGCGCGAGGGCAACCTCCGCCACCACCAGCAGCACCCGGAGCCGGTGGTGCCCGCCCGACATCCGCGCGTCCCCCTGGCGCATCGCCTCGTGGAGCTGGGTTCGCGACCCGAGGACCGCCGGCACCAGGCCGAAGAGCACCGCACACACGATGGAGGCGCCGAGGGCGAAGAGGAGCACCCGGGTGTTCAGGGCCAGCACGACGTACTCGGGAAGCGACGTGGGCCGGTGCGCGTCGAGCATCCGCATCGCTCCGGCGGCCAGCAGGACCCCCAGCACGCCGCCGAGGAGCGCCAGAACGAGGCTCTCGACGAGTAGCTGGCGGACCAGCCTCGAGCGCCCCGCTCCCAGCGCCCCGCGGATGGCGAGCTCCCTCATCCGTCCGGTTCCCCGCGCGAGAAGAAGGCTTCCCACGTTCGCCGCGGCGATGAGCAGCACCAGCACGACGGCACCCATCAGGAGCCACAGCGAGCCCCGGACGTCCTCGGTGAGGGCCTGCTGCATCGGCTCGGGCCTCGGAAGCACGGCCTTGTTGCTCCCGGGGTACTGCTCCTGGAGCGCGCGGCCGACGCTCTCGAGGTCCAGCCGGCCCTCGCCGAAGCTCACGCCGCGCTTCAGCCGGGCGATCCCGGTCAGCCCGGGATGATTGCCGCGCTCGGCGGTCCGGCCCAGCATCCGCTGGCCCACCGGAATCCACAGCTCCGGTCGTCCCTCGACCCGGAAGCTCGCCGGCATCACTCCCACCACCGTCGACGCCACCCCGTCCACCTGGAGCGATTGCCCGAGAGACGCTCCCGGCTGCCCGTAGAGCTTCCGCGCCAGCGACTCGCCGAGGACGACGACCGGCGTCCCACCCGGACGGTCCTCGTCCTCCTCGAAGGTGCGGCCGGTGAGCGGCGAAACGCCGATGGTGCGGAAGTAGCTCGCGGACGCCTGGATGACGTTCGCGCGACGGGGCGCGCCGACCCCGGTGAGATTCACCTCCGCGCCGCGGTACACGCCCATCTCGTCGAAGGAGCGCGTCCGGGCGCGCCAGTCGACGTAGTCGGGGTAGCTCACCGACATCTGGGGGAACGAGGGCGCCGTCTCGCCGATGAGCAGCAGTCGCGAGGGCGCCGGGAACGGCAGGGGCTGCAGCAGCGCCGCGTCGAGCACGCTGAACAGCGCCGAGTTGGCCCCGATCGCCAGAGCGAGGGTCGCCAGCACCGACGCCGTCCACCCGGGGCGGCGACGGAGGAGACGGAGAGCGATGCGGACGTCCGCGAGCCAGCCGGTCATGCCCCGACCGTAGGCCAGAACCGTGCCACCGACGACAACCGTAGAAGTGGAGGTCTGAAGGCCCGGTCTGTCCCGCCCGTGGGATCGACGCCCCGACTCCGGGACATCCGGGCTGGCCGCTCTCTGACGCTCAGGCGGGAGGCTTGCCGCGCGCCGCGGCCTCCACCGCGCCTCGGTGCTCCTGGATGTACTTCTCCACCGCCTCGTCCTCCAGCTCGAGGTCGCGGAGCACGCCGGGATAGATGCCCTTGAACGCCGGCGACAGCTCGTCGCCACGGAGGCGGAAGCTCATCTTCAGCACCGCGGCTCCGAACAGCCTGTCCTTCAGCCCCTTGGGCTTCCCCACCACCGGCCTCCTCGGGTCAGTCGTCCTCCGGGAGATCATCCACCGGGAGGCGCTGCCTCGGCATCGGAACCACCTTGTCCGGCGTGAGCACCACGCGGCGGAGGCGGCCCTCGCCCTCCGCAAGGGCGCTCACTCCCTCGACCTCGTCCGCGGCCTTCAGCAGCCGCCCGCGCTCGATCGGTCCGAGCGTGACCACCGCGTAGAGTCGCCCCGAGCTCGCCGACCGCTCGGCCAGCACCCGCGCCGCGGCGTCGAGCGACGGATCCTCGTCGGTCACGAGCGTGCGCTCGTCCACCTCGGGCGAGCGCACGGGCGCGGCCGGACGGGCAGGCGCCGGGGGACGCGCCGCCGCGGGAGCCGGTGCGCTCCCGTTGGTCATCGCCGCGGGAGGGGGCTGCGTTGCACGCGGCGGCTTCGGACCGCGGGGCTCGGGATGTCCACCGAGCCCGATCGCCACCCAGCGGCGCTCCTGGCCCGGCTTGTTGATCAGCTTGTTCACCAGGTACTGCAGCGCATCGCCGAGCGGAGAGCGCCGTCCGGGCACGACTCCGGCCAGCTCCACCCCGGGAGTCACCGCGATGCTGATGCTCCCGTCGGGCAGATCCTTCGCCTCCACCGTCGCCGGCAGGTCCATCGTCCGGAGCAGCTGCTCCAGCACGGCCACTGCCTGCGTCCGTCGCTCGTCCACGGCCACCACCGCCACCGCCACCTGTGAGTCGGTCACTTCCGCTTCTCCAGAGCGGGCTTCAGCGGGGCCGTCGGCGTGCTCCCGACCATGCGCTTCAGAACCGCCTGCTGCACCACCGTGAGGAGGTTGTTGGTGAAGATGTAGAGGAGCAGACCCGCCGGGTACTGCAGCATGATCACCGTGAAGAAGATCGGCATGAACCACACCATCATCCGCTGCTGCGCCGGATCGAGCGCCGGGGGCTGCAGCTTGCTGGTGATGATCTGCGAGACCCCGAGCAGCACCGGCAGGAGGTAGGTCGGGTCCTTGATGGTCAGGTCGGTGACGAAGTGCGAGGTGAAGGGCTCACCATAAAGCTCGTAGCTGTTCCGCAGCGTGGTGAAGAGCGCGGCCCACACCGGTAGCTGGACCAGGATCATGAGGCACGACCCGAAGGGGTTCACGCCCGCCTCCTGGTAGGCCTTCATCATCTCCATCTGCTGCCGTTCCTTGTCCTCGGGGAACTTCTTCTTCACCTCCTCGATCTTCGGCTGGAGCTTCTTCATCGCCTCCTGTCCCACCATCGCCCGGTGGGTCAGCGGGATGAGCAGCACCTTCACCAGGACGGTCAGGAGGATGATCGCCACGCCCCAGTTGCGGACGACGGAATGGAACCACTTGAGGACCTGGAGCATCGGCTTGCAGAGCGCCGCCCAGATTCCGTAGTCCACGGCTCGCTCGAGGTGGACCGGAGCGTTCGCCCCATCGGCCGAGCGATTCGCCGGGAGCTCCGGGACGTCGGAGAGCGTCTTGGTGTCCTTCGGCCCGAGGAACGCCCCGAACGCGCGGGTGACGGACTGGCCAGGCTCCACCTGCACCGGGAAGCGTGCCGTGGCGATCCGCTCACTCAGCGAGGTGGTCAGGACACACTTCCCCTCGACCGCAGTGCCGACCGGGAAGATGGCGGAGAGAAAGTACTGCTGGTTGATGCCCGTCCAGCGCACCGAACCCGCGTGCTCCTTGGTCTCCAGCGTGTCCTTCACCGTCTCGTGCTCGTAGGCGTCCTTCACGAAGCACGCCGCGTCGGACACGTTGCCCACCCCACCGAAGAAGCTCGGCTTCTCCTCGTGTGCCGGGTCGATCGCCCGTCCGTACGGAAGCACAAGCTCACCCGACAGCGGGCGGCCGGTGAGGTTCCGCAAGGTGACCCGGGTGGAGAGCTCGTATCCGTCGTCCACCCACGAGACCTCCTTGGTCACCTCCCAGCTCTCGGTTCGTCCAACGAAGGTGATGCGGTGGTCGCCCTGCTCCGCCGAGTAGCGCAGCGACGCGGGGACGGGGCTCTCCCCGGCGAGCTCCACTGACAAGGGGAGCGCGGCGCCGCGGATGGGCTGGGCGAGGTCCATCTGCTGACCCCTGGGCACGTTCTTGCCGACGAGCTGCGCCCAGCCCTCGGCCATGGTGTGCGGCCGCTGGTCGCGGGTCTTCTCGCCCTGCAGCTTCGCCGAGAGCAGGCCCGCCCCCTCCGTGGAGAAGAGGTAGTGGACCAGCTTCCGCCGGACCTCGAGCGTCCGCACTGCCGGCCCGCTCGGCGGCGTCCCGGCGCTCGGCGGTGTGGCCGCCGGAGGGGATGGGGTCACCGGACCCGGTGCAGGTGTCGGAGCCGCCGCGACCGTTCCCGCGTCGACGGCGCCCGCGGTGGGCGGAGGCGGCGCGGACGGCGCGAACCAGGTCATGTACACGGCGACCAGCAGGAAGATGAGCCCGAAGGCCACTGCCGTGCGCTTTTGAGAGTTGTTCTCCACGGAGTTCAGATCCTCCCTGGACGGGGCGGGACAGGGTCGAGCCCCCCGGGGTTGAAGGGATTGCACCGGCCGAGGCGGACCAGGGCGAGCCAGAAGCCGCGGAACGGCCCGTGCTCACGCAGCGCCCCCACGGCATACGCCGAGCACGAAGGATGGAACCGGCACGCCCGCGGCAGCAGCGGGGAGACGGTCCACCGGTAAAGGTGGATGGGCAGGGCGAGCAGGAGGGCGAGCAGCTTCAACGGAGACTTTTCTCTAACGCGGTCAGCAGGGCGTCCGCGGCGCGCTCCAGCGCCGCGAAACTGGCTTCTCTGGCACTCGGACGGGCCACCACCACCAGGTGCATTCCTCCTGGCCATCGGTCGCGCCGCTTGCGAAACAGCTCGCGCAGCCGACGTCGAACGGCGTTCCGCACCACCGCCGTTCCCACCTTGCTCGACACCGTGAGTCCGAGCCGGGACTTTCCGTCCGGGCTCGCTACCACCAGACCCACCAGAGGTCCGGCCGTTACCTTCTTTCCCCGTTCCTGGACTTCCAGGAAGTCGCGGCGTCTCAGGAGGCGGACCTCCCTGGGGAACGCCTCGGACAACCCTACTTCTTGGCCGCGGACACGGCCAGACGCTTGCGGCCCTTGGCACGGCGGCGACGGAGGACGTCCTGGCCGGCTCGGGTGCTGTTTCGCTTCCGGAAGCCGTGGGTTCGGTTCCGCTTCAACTTGGACGGCTGGTACGTGCGCTTCGACACGGGGCGATGCTCCGGTAAGGACGGCGTGCGACTCTCGGGGAGGGCCGCGCGCATAACCCAGGCCGCGCGATCGAGTCAATGCGGCCCGGCGGCCGAATCGCCGAGCAGCCGACGGGAGGCGCGCTGTTTTTGATCCCCAACCGGCCGCGGGAAGTCGTACAACACGCCCCCCGCCCCCGCACCACAGGACCGGTGGGTTCCCTCCCGAGGTCGCCTTTCGTGTCGGCTTCTCCCGAGCAGTCGCCCGTGCCCGCAAGCGCCGATGAACTCTGGGAAAAGACGCTCGCCCTGCTCCGCGAGGACGGCAAGTCCTATGCCCTGACCTGGCTGGACCGGATGCAGGCGCTCGAGGTGAAGGACGGCAACCTCGTCCTGGGCGTCCCCGACCGCTTCTTCCGCGACTGGGTGGACGATCACTACCGGCCGCTCCTCGAGGACGCGATCTCCCGGATCCACGGCGGATCGATGGGCATCGGCTACGAGGTGGTGGGCACCTCGCGGACGGACGCGAGCCTTTCCGCGACGAGCTCCGGCCGGACAGTTGCCTCCGCGCCCCGACCCCCGCGGCTCAACGAGCGCTTCACCTTCGTGAACTACGTCGTGGCGGAGAGCAACCAGCTCCCCGCCGCCGCGGCCGCCGCCGTCGCCGAGAGTCCCGGTCGCGCCTACAACCCACTCTTCATCTACGGCGGCACGGGACTGGGGAAGACGCACCTGCTCCACGCGGTGGGTAACGCGATCTTCGCCAAGAATCCCTCGGCGCGGATCGTCTACCTGTCGAGCGAGGAGTTCACCAACGAGTTCGTGGAGAGCGTCCGCGATCACAAGATGACCGACTTCCGTCGCAAGTTCCGCGACGAGTGCGACGTCCTCCTCATCGACGACATCCAGTTCCTCGGAAAGCGCGAGGAGACGCAGAAGGAATTCTTTTACACCTTCAATGCGCTCCACGAGATGTCGAAGGCCATCGTCCTGACCTCGGACGCCGTCCCGGCGGAGATTCCCGGCCTCGAGGATCGGCTGCGGAGCCGGTTCACCATGGGCCTCATCACCGACATCCAGGAACCGAACTACGAGACCCGCGTCGCGATCCTCAAGAAGAAGGCGGAGGCCGACGGGTTCGAGCTCCCGGACAACGTCTGCCACTTCATCGCCAAGCACGTGCAGAAGAACGTGCGCGAGCTGGAGGGCGCGCTGATCAAGATCTCCGCGGTGCACAGCCTCACCGGGCAGCCGGTGACCGAGGAGTTTGCCGCCCAGGTGCTGAGGGACATCCTTCCGGCGCAGCGGCCGATCGACATCGACCACATCCAGCGGGAGACGGCACGCTTCTACAAGGTGGCGGTGGAGGAGCTGCGCGCCGATCGGCGGACCAAGCAGCTCTCTCACGCCCGTCAGGTCGCGATGTATCTCGCGCGGAAGCTCACCCGTAGCTCCTTTCCGGAGATCGCCGCCCGCTTCAACAAGGACCACTCCACCGTCATCTCCTCGGTTCGGAAGGTCGAGCGGCAGCGCGAGGTTGACGCCGGCGTCCGCAAGGAGCTGGACGAGCTGGAGAACAAGCTCGGACCGGGCTGAGCCGACCCCCGAAACGCCCAGGGACGGGTCAGCAGCAACGGACGCCGTGCCGGCAGCAGCACAGGTCGGCGCGACCGCGGGGCTCGGCCGCGCTCGCTCCACAGCGTTCCACACTGTGGAGATGTTGGTGAATTCCGGTCTGCAAGCTGTGGACGCCGTGTCGAGGGGCCGGGCCGAGCGACAGATGTTGGCCGCAACTTGTGGGGAGAGCCTGTTCGAAGCTGGTGTCGAGAACCTCCGGAATCACTTGGGGGCCCGCGCGGCCACGGTGTGGAGAGTCCACGTCCGTGGTGCAACCATTGTGTGACCCTCTGGACAACTCCGGCGATTCTCCACAACCGGAGGAACAGGATTCACGAGGCGGCGCGGGGGTTTGTTTCTCTCTCCCCAAGTTTGGGAGACCCGCTTCCACTACCCCAATAGATCCAGGATCTAACTCTTCAGAAGCCACAGACGTGGTCGCGCGCCGACTGCTGCCTGGAGGAAAAGGGAATCAGTGGACCGACGCGCGGCTCGCACCTTCGACGAGACCCGCTCCACCCACACCTGCGTCCGGTGGCTTCGGAGCCGTCGAGCTGAACGCCACCAGGTACCGCTCCATCACCACCCGGTCATGCTCGGGGATGCGGAGCTTCTTCTCTCGCTGCATCCGCGCGATGAGCGGACCCCACTGGTCTCCGCGGTACTCGCCGGGCCCGTGGACCGGGTGACAGCTGCTGCAGCGCTGGACGTACGCCGCCCGGCCCGCCTGCATCTCCCCGAGGGTCAGTCCGGGGTCGACCGGCTGGATCCGCTCCACGTCCATCGGCGTGGGCTGCGGGACGAATCCGGCGTGCGCGCAGGCGAGAACGAGCACCGTGCCGAGCACGGCTGAACCGAGGATGAGGCGGCTGGGCATGCGCGTCTCACGCCTTACTGAGAACGCCTCGCAAATTCAATCTCGCCCGTGGTAGCTCCTGTCATTCCAGCCATCTGCGCAATCGGGCGCCCGGCAACGAGGCCTCTCCGGGGCTCGGTCGCACCGGTGCCTCGGCGGTCCGGCACGTTTGACGCACCTGTCTGTGCGGGCTACACCGCACGCCCTGGCGGAGCGGGCGGATGTCTCCTCCGCAGGAGACGATGGGCACATGGAATTCCGCATCGCTGCGGAGGAACTGAAGCGAGCGCTGTACCGAGCCCAGGGGATCGTGGAGCGCAAGACCACGATGCCCATCCTCTCCAACGTGCTGGTCAATGCGACGAAGTCGGGCGTGCAGATCACCGCCTTCGATCTCGACGTCGGCATCGTCAGCGAGCACCCCGCCGAGGTCACCAAGCCCGGCAGCCTCACCCTCTCGGCCAAGACGGTCTTCGACATCGTCCAGAACTTGCCCGAGCCGCAGGTCACGGTGCGCAAGCTCCCCAATCAGTACGCGGAGCTCCAGAGTGGCAGCGCGCACTTCAAGATCGTGGGGATGTCCCCCGAGGAGTACCCGAAGCTCCCCAAGGAGGAGAGCGCAAGCCTGGTGTCGGTGCCCGGCCCGGTCCTGCTGGAGATGATCCGCAAGACCGCCTTCGCGATCTCCACCGACGAGACCCGGTACATCCTCAACGGCGTCTTCTTCGAGCCGCGCGAGGGTGGGAAGGTCCGGATGGTTGCCACCGATGGCCACCGGCTGGCGCTGGTGGAGCGGGAGCTCGCCGGTGACTTCAAGCTGAAGGGCGGGGTCATCATCCCGCGGAAGGGCCTGCACGAGCTCCGCCGCCTCCTCGACGAGGCGCCCGATGCCGAGTGCGCCCTGGGGTTCGCCGAGAACTCGGCGCTGTTCAGGAAGCCGGGCCTCACCATGGTGATGCGGCTCATCGACGGGCAGTTCCCCGAGTACCAGCGCGTCATCCCCAAGGAAGGCGAGCGCAAGGTGCGGATCCCCCGGGTGCGCTTCATCGAGGCGCTCAAGCGCATCGCGCTCCTCAGCGTGGACAAGTCCAACGCGGTGAAGATCGGCCTCACGTCGAACCAGCTGCGGATCAGCTCGCAGAACCCGGACCTCGGCGAGGCCAAGGACGATCTCGACGTCCACTACGACGGTGGAGACATCACCATCGGCTTCAACGCCCGGTATCTGACCGACGTGCTCTCCGTGCTCGAGACCGACGAGGTCTCCTTCGAGCTCGGAGACGACCACAGTCCCGGCGTCGTCCACGCTCCCGGGGATCGCACCTACACCGCGGTGGTCATGCCGATGCGGGTGTAGTGCTCCTCGAGCAACTCCAGATCGCCGACTTCCGCAACCTCCACGCGGTCAACGTCCGCCCGTCGCCGCACGCGACCGTGGTGGTGGGCGCGAACGGCCAGGGAAAGACAAGCCTACTCGAGGCGGTGTACTTCCTCTGCACGCTGCGCCCCCTCCGGGCGAACCGGCTCTCCGAGCTGGTGCGCTTCGGGACAGAGCAGGCCACGGTCGCCGGCCGGTTCACCCTGGGCGGCGCGGAGCGGGAGATCTCCGTTCAGGTCGCCGCGGGCCTCCGGCAGGCTTTCGTGGACGGAAAGAAGGCCGCGAAGCTCGAGGACTACTTCGGCGGGGTGAGCGTCGTGGCCTTCACCCCGGACGACCTCGCGGTGGTGAAGGGCGGCCCGGAGGTGCGAAGGGCGTTTCTCGATCGCGCGGTGTTCAACCGCTTCCCGGCGTACCTCCGCGAGCACCGCGCCTATCAGCGAGCGCTCAAGAGCCGGAACCGTCTGCTCAAGGAGCATGCTCCTGCGAGCTACGTCGAGGCCTACGACGAGGCCGTGGCCCGGACCGGCGCGCGGGTGCTCGTCCGCCGCCGCGAGCTCCTGGACGAGCTCGGTCCCCGCGCCGTCTCTGCCGTCCGGGCGATTTCCCAGCTGCCCGACGTGGGTGTTGGCTACACCGCGCTCCACCTCGGTGCGCACCATCCGCAGACCGAGGAAGGCCTCGAGCAGGCGCTGCTGCACGCGCTGGTCGAGCGCCTCGATCGCGATCGCGACCGCGGCTTCACCTCGGTGGGCCCGCATGCGGACGATCTCCAGTTGACGCTCGGCGGCCGCAGCGCCCGTGCCTATGCCTCGCAGGGACAGGGGAGGGCGCTGGTGCTGGGGTGGAAGATCGCCGAGATCGAGAACGTCCGCGCCGCGTTCGGTCGTCCGCCTTTGCTGTTGCTGGACGACGTGTCCAGCGAGCTCGATCCCGAGCGCAACGCCTTCCTCATGCACACCGTCGCCGAGAGCCGAGCACAGGTTCTGCTCACCACCACCGATGCCTCGCTGGTGGCTCGCGCCGCTGGTCCCGACACGCTCTGGCTGCGAGTCGAGGCCGGCGAAATTTCCGAAGACGCTCGACTGCGCCCGGCCCGGACTGCATGAAGCGCCGCTGGCTCAGGCGAGGACCGTCGACAAGTCGAGCGGCTCGTCCGCCGCCGCTCTCGCTGCGGTCGACGCCGGGACGGTGACGGAGGATGCTCGTCTCCGACCGCCCCGGACCGCATGACCCCCAGGTTTTTCCCCTATCGACCGAGCAGGCTTCGCGCGCTCCTGGCGGTCTTTGCCGTGGTGTCCGCGGCCGTTGGCGCCGCGGCGCTGATGCGCGCCGGGAGCGGGCGGCCAACCGCCTCTGCCCGGGCCGTGGCGGGTCTCGGGCTGAGCGGCGCATTCGTCTGGCTCGCCTGGCGACTCCGCCCACGCGAGGGCTTCGGCGTGCGGGTGGATCTCGCCGGCGTCGAGCTGTCGCGGGCACTCGACGGAAGGACTGAGTTGGTGCCCTGGCCACGGATCAAGGCCGTGGAACAGGCAGGACGCTGGGCTCCCCGGTGGGTCCTCACCTTGACCGACGGAACGCGCCGGGAGCTGCCCCGTGCGCTGTTCTCGGACCCCCCGGTCTTCGCCGATCTGGGCCGGGTTCTGAACCGTCCGGAGGGGTCGTTTCGGGCCGACGCCTGAGCCCTTCTGGACGGGCGACAGCGGGGTGGGTCAAGCGCCCAATTCCCATGCAAGGTCACGGGCTTGGAGCACTGCCACAGGCTTGTGAGCGAGGGGGGTGCGTGTTAGGAAAGCTGTGCGGAAATCCCTTGAACGGAACCAGCAAACACGAACCCGCTGCCCAGGCCGCGGTCGGGGCCTCCGTGCCCGAGTACAGCGCCTCCTCCATCACGGTTCTCGAGGGCCTGGAAGCCGTCCGCAAGCGACCCGGGATGTACATCGGGGACACCAGCGTCTACGGCCTGCACCACCTGGTCTACGAGGTGGTGGACAACAGCGTCGACGAGGCGCTGGCCAAGGCAGCCACCGAGATCATCGTCACCATCCACGTCGACGGCAGCGTCAGCGTGAAGGACGACGGGCGCGGCATCCCGGTAGGCCCGCACCCCACCGTGCGCGGCATGGACACGGTCGACGTGGTGATGACCAAGCTCCACGCCGGCGGCAAGTTCGAGAACAGCGCCTACAAGGTCTCCGGCGGCCTTCATGGGGTCGGCGTGTCCGTCGTGAACGCGCTCAGCGAGTGGCTGCGCCTGGAGATCGCCCGCAACGGGAAGGTGTACCAGCAGCGCTACGCCCGCGGCATGCCGCAGCAGCAGGTCACCGAGGTCGGCACCACTGACAAGCGTGGGACCACGGTATGGTTTAAGCCCGATCCCACCGTCTTCGAGACCACCGACTTCCAGTTCGACGTGCTGAGCCAGCGCCTGCGCGAGCTCGCCTTCCTGAATGCCGGGTTGAAGATCAGCATCACCGACGAGCGCAGCCAGAAGAGCCACCTGTTCGAGTTCCAGGGCGGCATCGTCAGCTTCATCGAGTTCCTGAACAAGTCGAAGGATGTCCTCCACTCCCCGGTGTTCTTCAAGGCGGAGAAGGACGGCGTCGCGCTGGAGATCGCGATGCAGTGGAACGATGCCTACGACGAGCGCATCTACACCTTCGCCAACAACATCAACACCCACGAAGGCGGAAGCCACCTGGTGGGCTTCAAGAGCGCGCTCACCCGCACCATCAACGGCTACGCGGAGCGTGGCGGCCTGTGGAAGGACCTGAAGGAGACGCCCACCGGCGAGGATGCTCGCGAGGGTCTCGCCGCGGTCATCTCGATCAAGCTCCCCAACCCCCAGTTCGAGGGCCAGACCAAGACCAAGCTCGGCAACTCCGAGGTGAAGGGGCTCGTCGAGCAGATGGTGAACGAGCAGCTCCTGATCTGGCTGGAGGAGAACCCCACCGGGGCCAAGCGAATTGTCGCGAAGATCGGCGACGCCACCCGCGCCCGGATCGCCGCCCGCAAGGCGCGGGAGACGGTGCGCCGCAAGGGTGTGCTCGACGGCATGTCGCTCCCGGGAAAGCTGGCGGACTGTCAGAGCAAGGACCCGAGCGAGAGCGAGCTGTACATCGTCGAGGGAGACTCGGCCGGCGGATCGGCCAAGCAGGGCCGTGACCGGCGCAACCAGGCGATCCTTCCACTCCGTGGGAAGATCCTGAACGTCGAGAAGACCCGCTTCGACAAGATGCTCACCTCCCAGGAGATCGTGGCGCTGATCACTGCCCTGGGAACCGGCATCGGCAAGGAGGGTGATTTCGATCCGGACAAGTGCCGCTACCACCGGATCATCCTCATGACCGACGCGGACGTGGACGGGAGCCACATCCGCACGCTCCTGCTCACGTTCTTCTACCGGCAGATGCAGGAGCTCATCACCCGCGGGTATCTCTTCGTGGCCCAGCCGCCGCTGTACAAGGTCACCCGGGGCAAGAAGGAGCTGTTCCTGAAGGACCAGCGCGGGCTCGACGAGCACCTGATGCGTATCGGCGTGGACCGGTGCGCGGTCGTCCAGTCCGAGTCGGACGAGGACAGGGAGATCCGGGGCAACGACCTGCGGAACCTGCTCGAGGCCATCCGGCAGTACGAGGAGCGCCTGGGCAAGCTGGCCCGGAGGCGTGATCCGCGCATCCTCGATGCGCTGGTGCAGGCGGCGCGGGTGGACGAGACGACGCTCCTGGACATGGACCACCTCAACGCGGAGGTGGAGAAGGTCCATGGCTGGCTGCGTGCCCGCTACCCCGAGGTGCTGGCCCAGCTGAAGGCGTTCCGCAAGGACGACCCCGAGCACCAGGCCAAGAAGCTGGTCTTCCGCACCGAGGTGAACGGGAGCCCGAAGGAGACGGTGCTCGACCACGCGTTCCTCTCCAGCCCCGAGTACGGCGAGCTCCTGGACCTCCGCCGCACCTTCGACCAGCTGGGGCCCGCGCCCTGGACGGTGAAGCTCGAGGAGGGCGAGCGAGTGGCTCTCCGGGTTCAGGACATCCTGGCGGCCGTGCTGGCCGATGCCTCGCGCGGCCTCGCCATCCAGCGGTTCAAGGGCCTGGGGGAGATGAACCCCGAGCAGCTCTGGGATACCACGATGAATCCGGATTCGCGGACGTTGCTTCAAGTCAGGGTCGAGGACGCGGTGGAGTCCGACGAAATCTTCAGCCTCCTGATGGGCGAGGCGGTCGAGCCGCGGCGCGAGTTCATCGAGAAGAACGCCCTCGACGTGCAGAACCTCGACATCTGAAGAAGCAAAAGCCTTTCAACAATCCGTTTCAGGGGTTGAAGCTCCCCAAGGCCGCGGAGCCGGCGAACCCGGTGTTGCCGCCCCCGCCGCCGGCGCCAGAGCCGTCCCCCCGCGAGGACGACGAGGCCGCCCAGTTCCTCGCCGCGGTGGGCGAGGTGCAACCGGTCAAGCAGGGAGCCCGCCGCGTCGAGCCGGCGAAGAAGGACACGCTTCCGCCCCGGGCGGACGAGGATGCGGAGGTGCTGGCGCAGCTCTCGGAGCTGGTCGCCGGGGATGCTCCCTTCGACCTCACCGACTCCGACGAGTTCATCGAGGGTCACCTTCCCTCGCTCGACCCGCGGCTTCTCCGGAAGCTCCGCGCGGGCGAGATCGCCCTGCAGGGCCATGTGGACCTCCACGGCCTCACGCGCGAAGAGGCGAAGGGCGCACTCGAGCGGTTCCTGCTCGCCTCGCGGCAGGCCGGGAAGCGCTGCGTCCTCGTGGTGCATGGACGCGGACTGCACAGCAAGGATCAAATTCCGGTCCTGAAAGCCAGCGTTCAGCTGTGGCTGACCCGGGGACGGATCGCTCGCTGGGTGCTGGCCTTCAGCACCGCGCGACCCCACGACGGTGGGTCCGGCGCCGTCTACGTACTGCTACGACGGTAACGGACGCACCGCCGTTCGCTTTGGTTGGGACGGGCAGGGGAACACCTTATGCTCGGGCCACGGGGTGTTCGACCGTACTGGGGCGTCGTCTAACGGCAGGACGTCAGACTTTGGATCTGACTATCAAGGTTCGAATCCTTGCGCCCCAGCCTCGCCACCGTCCGTAGGAGGATCTGTCCGTGGGCCCCCGACTGCTGCAGCTGGTCGCCATCGGCAACGCCCCGCTGAGCCTGCTGCGGGAGCTCGAGGCGCCCCTGAACACCCAGCTCGGCCTCACGGTCGGCTACGGCAAGCCTGCGCTGACCTCGCCTGCCTACGCCTTCAACAAGGACCGCAATCAGTACCACTCCAACGCGATCATGCGGAGGCTGGTCCCGCTCGTGGATCGGGACAGCACCGTCCTGGGCGTGACCGACGTGGACCTCTTCGTCCCCGACAGCCCCTTCGTCTTCGGAGAGGCCGATCGGGAGTCCCGCGTGGCCATCCTCTCCGTCGCGCGGCTGAGGCAGGGAGCCGACGACGCGACCTTTCGCCGGCGGGTGCAGATCCAGGGGCTGCACCAGGCCGGGCACCTGGTGGGGCTGAGTTACTGCGAGGACGCGCGCTGCGCGATGTTCGCCGCCACCTCGCTGGCCGACGTGGACCGCCAGCAACCGTCGCTCTGTCACATCTGCCGCAACGAGCTGGTGAAGCTCGCTCGCTAGACGAAAACCGGGCGGGCCGTTGCCGTGCGCTCGCGGCGTGATCATCCGACCACGCCGCTCAGCCGCCGCCATCGGCGACATCGTCCCCACATCGGACGCGACCGCGGGACGAGTGACGGACCCGCCGGCCGTCGGCGACAATCGAGCCGGCATTGATCTCTCTCCGGCTCCGTCGCTGCGCGCTCGCTCTCGTGCTCCTCTCTCTCCCGGCGCTCGCCGGCCCTCCTCGTGAGGACCGACGCGCGGCGCGGATCCGCACCGCGAGCTCGAGGGCCGAGCCGGCGGAGATGCAACCGGTCGAGGCGGCGCCGATCGCCGTGGCTGCCGCGGACGCCGGGGGCATCGATCTCGCCGGCTTCCTGGGGATGCTCACCGCGCTCTCTGCCTCCTTCGTCTACGCCCGGGGAAGGCGACTCGCGGGAGCGCCCAGCCGATCGCGGCCCCCACCGGGCCTCGGGCCGCTGGATCCCCCGTAGCAGCGGAGTCGAGCCGTGGCAGAACGGGGCCAGGAGGACGCGCCCCATGCCCGCCGAGGAATCACTGCTGGCCGAAGTCCCGCTGTTCCAGGGCCTGGACCCTGCCGAGCGAGCCACGCTCGCCTCGGGCATGCAGCTCCGTGAGTTCCCGGCCGGGGCTCACATCTTCCGACGGGGAGACCCTGGCTCCGCGCTGCACGTCATCACCCGGGGAGCGGTGGAGATCTCCGTCGACACCACCACCGGGAAGCAGGTGCTCCTCGGGCTCCTCGGCCGCGGGGATTTCTTCGGCGAGCTGTCGCTGCTCGACGGCCTGGAGCGGGCCGCAGACGCCGTGGCCGTCGAGCAAACGCGAACGATGGAGGTCGATCGGACGGCCCTGGAGGCACTGTTCCGGAAGTATCCGGGCGCCGCGCTCGACGTGCTCACCGTGCTCGGCCGGCGGCTCCGGGAAGCGGACCGGCTGCTGCGAACGGCCTCGAGCGTCTCACCCAACCAGGAGGTGGCTCAGCAGACCACCGCCATCGAGCGAATCGCCGAGCGTCTCGCCGCGTTCAGCGGGAGCCTGCGATTCCTCGGGCTCCACTTCCTCGTCTTCCTGAGCTGGGTGGTGCTCAACCTGGGGCTGTTCCACTGGGTTCGGCCTTTCGACCCGTTCCCCTTCGGCTTCCTGACCATGGCCACCTCGCTGGAGAGCATCTTCCTCGCCTGCTTCGTGCTCATCGCCCAGAACCGGCAGGCAGCGAGCGACCGGATCCGCAGCGACGTGGAGTACGCGGCCAACATCAAGGCCGGGCTCGAGGTGACGCAGCTCCACACCAAGGTGGACACCCTCTACGCCGAGACGATGGCCCGTCTCGCCGTCCTGGAGCGGGGGCTCGAGCACCGGCCCCACGCCTGAAGGGCACGTCCGGGGTTCTCGGGCGGTGTGAGCCGCCGGCGCTCGGGACGGGGCCGCTGGAACCGCACGCGTGGCCGCTGCTACGGTGCGCGCCCTTCGTCGGGGGTACGTCATGTCCGCTCCACCGGACACCGAGACTGCCGTGCAGCGTGTGCTCGATCGCATCCAGCGTGCCTGGCGCGAAGGGCGTCCGGAGGAGATGTCCGCCGTGCTCGCGACGGACATCACCTTCGTCTTCCCGGGCTTCAGCATGCGGCTGACCGGGCGCGACCGGCTGATCGAGAGCTACCGGGACTTCCTCGCCGGGACCCGGCTGGGCTCCTATCGCGAGGATCGCCTGAGCATCGAGGGGGGGAGCTCCGCCGCCCTCGCGGAGATCGCCTTCGACATGACCTACTCCCGGGGAGGACGAGACTGGCGCTCGCACGGCATCGAACTGTGGGCGCTCGAACGCCGGCCCGAGGGTTGGCTCGCGTTCTGGCGTACGATGCAGGAGCTCACGGAGGAGCCGGTCTCGCCTCCCTGAGCAGCACCGGATGCAGTGGCGAACGATCGACGCAGCTCCAGCTGGATACGCTCGCCTCGCTGGCCCGCTCCGGAGGACTCCCGCGTCGTCGCCGGGGGTGAGCCGAGGCGCCGCCCTCGACCGGTCGCGATGATGCTGAGCGCAGCGCGTCGAGGACGCGTGCTGCGGAAGAGGGTAGGGTCCCGCGCACAAGCGAGGTAGCGGCCGTGGTCATTCGCCAGCACTTCGACCCCGTCTCGAGCACGTACAGCTATCTGCTGTTCGATCCGCAATCTCGTGACGCGGTGCTGATCGATCCCGTCCTCGAGCAGCACTCGCGCGATGCGGCGTTGATCCGTGAGCTCGGAGTCCGGCTGCTGTTCACCCTGGACAGCCACTGCCACGCCGACCACGTGACCGGCGCCTGGGCGATGAAGCAGGTCTTCGGATGCCGCATCGGCCTCGCCGAGGCCTACGGCGCAACGAACGTCGACCTGCCGCTGAGACACGGGATGGTGGTGCGGTTCGGTGCCGAGGCGCTGGAGGTCAGGGCGACTCCGGGGCACACGGCGGGCTGTCTCTCGTTCGTGAGCGCGGACCGTTGCGTCGTCTTCACCGGGGACGCGCTGCTGGTCCGGGCTGCGGGCCGGACCGACTTCCAGCAGGGGAGCGCGGCCCGACTCTTCGAGTCGGTCCATACCCAGCTCTTCAGCCTGCCCGACGACTGCGTGGTGTACCCGGCCCACGACTACGAGGGCCGGACCTCGAGCACGATCGGCGAGGAGCGGCGCCTCAACCCCCGGCTCGGCGGTGGAGCGAAGCTGGAGGACTTCGTCGGCTATATGGACAACCTCGGGCTGCCCCACCCGAAGCTGCTCGCGGTGGCCGTCCCCGCCAACATGAGCTGTGGTCGAGATGCGCCGGGCGCCGAGCCGGCCGCCCCGGGCTGGGGGCCCGTCGTCCAGACGTATGCCGGTGTTCTGGAGATCGCCCCCGAGTGGCTGGCGCGCCACCTGGCCGAGGTCGAGGTGGTGGACGTCCGCTCGCGAGCCGAGTTCGACGGCGAGCTCGGGCACCTCCAGGGCTCGAAGCTCCTGCCGCTGGAAGAGCTGCGGTCGCGGATGGACGAGATCTCCGCGTGCAGACCCGTCGTTCTCGTCTGCCAGACCGGGAAGCGGTCCGCGATGGGCGCCACCATCCTCCGGAAGGCGGGTCTTTCCCGCGTGGCCAACCTCGCCGGAGGGCTCGTCCGCTGGCGTGAGCTCGGGCTCCCGAGCTGAGAGTCGCCTCCGGGTCGGGTGACGGTTCTTGCCATCGTCTGGCGCATGGACATGGAGAAGGTGGGGCTCAAGAGGTGCGCCTCGGCGGCTGCTCCCGCGCCGAAGTGACGCCGGATGCCGGCGTCGCCTCAGCTCGCCGTGGCGCTGTCCATCGAGTCGGCCACCAGCTCGGCGACGTCCTTGACGACGATGTTCCGCCCGGTGTCGTTCGCGGCGTCGCGGAGCATCGTGCTGCAGAACGGGCAGGCCACGGCGACGGTTCCTTCGCCCGGCCCCTTGTAGTCGCCCACCTTCCCCGGCCGCTCCCTGTCCGTGGCCGAGGGGACGGGTACCGAGGGGTCCTTGGCGTGGGCCAGGGTCAGTGCCACCTCGTTCATCCGGTTGTGGTTGATGCGCGTGCCGATGTGCTCCTCCATCCACATCCGCCCGCCGCCCGCGCCGCAGCAGAAGGACTCGCGCCGGCTGCGCTGCATCTCGTGAATCTCAAGTCCGGGGATGGCCGCCAGCGCCTGCCTCGGCGCGTCGTACACGCCATTGTGCCGGCCGAGGTAACAGGGGTCGTGGTAGGTCAGCGTCGCGTCCTTCACCCGTGACAGCTTGATCCGCTTGTCACGGATGAGCTCGCTGATCAGCTCGGTGTGGCTGAGGACCCGGTACTCCCCGCCGAACGCCGGGTACTCGTTCTTGATGGTATTGAAGCAGTGCGGGCACTGGGTGATGACCGCCTTCACCCCCAACCCGTTGAAGGCCTCGACGTTGTTCTTGGCGAGCGTCTGGTAGAGGTACTCGTTCCCCAGCCGGCGAGCCGAGTCCCCGTTGCACATCTCCTGCTTGCCGAGGATGGCGAAGGAGACGTTGGCCTCCTTGAGGATGCGCACCAGCGCCCGGCTGACCTTCTTCTGCCGATCGTCGTAGCTGCCCGCGCAGCCCACGAAGAACAGGTACTCGTACTTGCCCGGACCGTCCCAGAGCGGCAGCGACAGGTCCTCTGCCCACTCGTCTCGTCGGTCCTGGCCCACGCCCCAGGGGTTGCCCTGTCGCTCCATGCCCTCGAAGACCCGCTGGATCTCCTGCGGGAAGTCCGCCTCGACCTGCACCTGGTAGCGGCGCATGTCGATCAGCCGGGGGACGTTCTCGATGAACACCGGGCAGGCGCGCTCGCACCAGCCACAGGTCGTGCAGGCCCAGACCGTCTCCGCCTTGAGCGCGCTGCCGATGATCGGCGGCAGGGCGGCGTCGGTGCCCGGGGCGAGATGGTCGTTCGCCACCTGCTCCTGGTGGGCCCAGATCCAGTGCTTCAGGTCCTGGTTGACGCCCTTGTGAGTCAGTGGCTTGCCGGTGATGTACGTGGGGCAGTGAGTCTGGCATCGGCCGCACTCGGTGCAGCTGTAGAGGTCCAGACCATTCTTCCAGCTGAGGTCGCGGACGGTCCGCGTGCCGAACTGCTCCGCCTCGAGATTCGGCGTGGGCAGCACCTTGCTGCCGTCCAGCTTCTGGAAGAAGACGTTGGGGAGCGCGGTGATGACGTGGAAGTGCTTCCCCAGCGGGAGGAAGTTCAGGAACGTGAGGATGATGGTGAGGTGGGTCCAGAAGCCCACCGTCCCCAGGACCCACACCACGCTCCTCGGGAGTGTTGAGAGGAGCATCGCCACCGCCGAGGTCACCGGCTCCCAGGGGGTGAACCCGTGCTGCTGGAGCACGAGACGCGAGGCGCCGAACACGTACTCGCTCACCATCAGCCCGGCGATGAATCCGAGGATGAGATAGGCCTCCCAGGAGCGGGTGAGCCGGTCCGGCTTCACCTTCAGCCGGAGCCAGAAGAAGTAGCCCACGCCCGCCAGGGCGCCGAGCGCCACCAGGTCCTTCGCCAGGAGGTACAGCTCGAACACCGCCGCGCCGGTGGGGTGCCCGCTCCAGAATGGATCGTTGGGCGTGGAGAGGACGTCGAGCAGCGTCTCCGAGAAGCCCATCGCGAACAGCATCAGGGTCCGGACCGCCAGGACCATGAAGGCCACGAAGATGAGGATGTGGGCCATGCCCGGCCCACGCTCCTCCGGGTCCACCATGCGCTTCTGCCCGAGGCCGAAGCGGATCAGCGCGCGGGTACGCTCGGCCACGTGGTCGAGCCGGTTCACCGGCTTCATGGCCAGGAGGACCGAGGTGCGCCCGTACATGATGTAGACGAAGACGGTGAGCCCGACGAAGACCAGCAGGCTGGTGATGAGCGGATTCATGGTTCCCCGACTCGGAAATCAACCTACGGGAGAGCCACCCGGCTCGGCAACGGCGGCGATGGAAGCCGTGCTTCTGGGACCGTCGAGGAGGAGCACCGGGCGAAAGCCGGCCGCGTCGCACGACGCCAGCACGTAGCGGACCCCGCCGTGCTCCCCCTGGAAGCCGGCCGCGATGCCCTCGGCGCCGTGGAGGTGACCATAGACGCAGACCGCGGGCCGGAAGCCTTCGATGAGCTCCGAGAACACGGTCGGTGTGGCGGTCGCGTACAGCGGGGGAAAGTGCACCGCGACCACCCGCGTGAGGCCAGGCGTCGCCTGGAGCCGCTTCTTCGCGTCCTCGATGGAGAGCGCCAGCCGCCGGGCCTCGCGCTCGACGTACCCGCCGTCCGCCCGCTCGTCCCCCATCTCGCCTCCCGGCATCGGCGGAGCCTGCGGGGTCGTCCACAGCCGCGAGCCGGCGACGACGTACGGACCCACCGTCACCGCCGAGTTGTGCAGGAAGCCCACGACGGAGCGGTACGGCTCGAGGAGCCGCCGGAGCTTCGCCGCCGAGTCCCCCCACCAGTAGTCGTGGTTGCCGCGGAGGAGGACCTTCTTCCCCGGCCGGGCGTCGAGCCACGCCAGGTCCTCCGTCACCTCCGCGGGCTTCGTCGCCCAGGAGATGTCGCCGGCGACGATGATCCCGTCGTCCGCCTTGACCGTCCGGTCCCACGCCTCGGCCAGCGGGCCCGGGTGCCCCGTCCATCCGAAGCGGTCCATGGTTTTCCCACGCGTGGATGGGAGGTGCGTGTCTCCGATGGCAAAGAGGCGCATGGACGAGCGTCGCACCCTAGGACGGGAGCGCCCGGCAACCCAAGACGTCGCGCGCCGGAGCGCTCAGAGGCTTGCGGTGCTCACCCTGAGCCCGAGGAGGTAGGTCACCAGGACCGAGCTCCCTGGGGGGAGGGAGGTCATGGCTGCTGCCGAGGCCGATGGGGCCGCAGCCCCACCTCCCACAGCCCGAGGAGAATGCCCCGGCCCTCCAGGGTGCTGCTGGCGGACTGCATGGCGACCGAGCCGTTGACTTCGAGCCCGAGTCCCGGCCGGCGAAGCCCGAACTCACCGGTCAGGGCTCCCCGCTGGTGGTGAGCTGCAGCCCCGTGAGCGCGATCGAGAGCATCGTTCCCCCCGCGCGGCTGCCTCGCCGAGGCTAGCACGGCGCACCTGCGCCTCCGTGCCCGGTACTCGTCGGCCCCTCAGCCGCGGCTGAGGGCTCTCCTTCCGGGCACGCGCGCCCGTGGCCGCCGGCGGGCGACCCGCGGCTCGCCCTCGAACAGCATGGGCGGCGGGGTGCTCTCGTCGATCCCCATCCCCCGCACCACCCGTTCCAGCAGGCGCTCCAGCTCCTTCCGCTCCCCGGCGCTCAGCTGTGCGAGGGCCACGAGAAGGTCCGCCTGGGGCGAGCGCGGAGCAGAGGCGAGGAGCCGCTTGCCGGCCGAGGCCAGCCGCAGCGTCGTTCGGCGGGCGTCGTCGTGCGAGGTGGCGCGGACCACCAGACCGCGCTCGGCGAGCCGCTGCACCACCACCGAGACCGAGCTCGCGTCGGTCAGCGTCCGGCCGGCCAGCTCGGCCATCGAGCTCACCGGCCCTTCGGCGAGCCGCTCGAGCACGAAGAGCTGCGCCGCGCTGAGCCCCAGGCGCGACTCGGCGGCCCTGTCGGCCAGCCGGAGGGCACGCACCAGGCGTCTCAGTGCCTGGAGGGTTCCGGTGGTGGGGTCGGGGAGTTCCATGGGTTCCCAAGTGATAGCACCGGCTGCCAGGACGAGCACCACCGTTCCACTCCGTCAGGGTGCGCTGTTGGCTGCTTCCCAGCTCCGCAGCCGGACTCCCAGCCTGACAGTGAAGGGACCGGAGATGGTGTTCACCCCTGCCCGGCCCACCAGGTCCCGCCGGTCCAGGATGTTCTCCACGGCGGCATACAGCTCCACCGCACCGAGCGCACGGGCCACGTAGGCGTCCAGCCGGAACTGCGTCCCGAGTGGAAGCGTGTTCTGGTCATCCTCGTACTGAACGAAGGCGGCGATGCCCTCGACCCGCGCCGTCCAGCCCGGAGCGGGCCGCGCCTCGACCGCGCCTCCGACGCGGTGCACCGGATCCTGGGGCAGCCGCTTCCCGACCGTCAGCGGCGCCAGGTCCGCCTCGAGCACGCGCGAGTCGACCAGGGTGTACCCCGCGCGCAGCTCCCAGCCCCGGAGGGGTCGGACCTCCAGCCCGAGCTCCACCCCCTGCACGCGCGCGACACCCACGTTCTGGCGCTGTCGCAGCACGGGAGCGCCCGGTGGGGAAAGCGTGACATTGATGATGGGATTCTCGAGGCGGTTCCAGAAGCCCGTGGCATGGGAGCGAAGCGCAGGAACCGGCGACCACTCGATGCCCAGCTCCGCTCCGACCAGCGCCTCGGCGCCGAGCTGCGGGTTCGCCTGGGTCAGCACCGTTCCGACCTGGAACGGGCGGTAGAGCTCGTTGAGGGTCGGCGCACGGAAGGCGCGGTTCACCGAACCACGGAGGGCGAGGGTGTCCAGCACCCGCCACAGCACGCCGAGGCGCGGGCTGAGCTGGGTCTCGTGGCGGGACTCGAAGTCCTGGACGTTCTCCCCGGCCGGGGTGGTGATCCGGAGCTGCCCCTGCTCGTTGTGCCAGTGGTCGAGCCGCAGCGCGGGAACGAGCGTCACCGGCCCGAGCTGCACGGTGTCCTGGACGAACACGCCGGCGGAGAGCTGGAGTCCGCCCCCGTCGCGCTCCAGCGTGGGATTCACCGCACCGGGTGGGGGGAAGAGGCGCTCGTAGGACGTGCCCGAGATGCGGTGCAGGTCCGCCCCGATGTCGAACCTCTGTGCACCCCATCGTGGCGAGTGCCACACCACCGAGAAGCCCTCGTCGTCGGCTGGGACCCGCTGCTCGCCGGCGAGCGCTTCCGTTGCCCGGTTGTCGCCCACCCGCGCCCGCTGCTGGCGGAACACCTCGTTGCGAAACCACGCTGCGAGCTCGAGGTCCGGCGCGCCCGGACTCCCGAGCTCCAGGGTCAGCGCGAGCGAGCGGACCTGTGCCGCGGCGTTGGTGTACTGCGTCCCGCCGTTCTGGTGCTCGTCGAAGAAGCCGAGCTTCACCCCCATGCGCGCTCTCGGCGAGAGGTCGGCCAGGACGCGGCCCTGGAGCGTGACGTGGGTGCTGCCGGCCGGCACATCGATGGGTCCGCGCTGCTCGGGAGCGACGACGTTGTATCCGTTGCTTCCCAGGAACTCCGAGGTCAGCTCGACCGCCACCGGGCCGGCTCGCTGGACACCCCTCAGCCCGATCCCGAGCGAGGGCAGGGTGTCGCCGAACACGTCGGCCTCGATGCTCGCCGGGTCGAGCGGCCTCGAGCGCACGTTGATGACCCCGCCCAGCGCCGCCGTTCCGTAGAGCGCCGAGGTGCCGCCCGGCACGATCTCCACCGTTCCGATCGAAAGGCCCGGGACCGATTGCCAGTAGACCCAGCCCCCGAACGGGTCGGTGAGCGGGAGGCCGTCCAGCAGGACGAGAGCGCGCGACACGCCCGAGGGTCCCACCCCCCGGAGGTTCAGACCCTGGCTGGACGGGTCGGCCACGCGGCTCGAGGAGCGGCGGAACGTCCCCACGTCCGGGACCTTGCGGAGCACGTCATCGAGCAGCGGCGACGCGGATTGCTCGAGATCGGTCCGGTCCAGGACCGTCACGTCGGCCGGGACCTCGCTCCGCAGCCGCGGCGCTCGGCTTGCGGTGACCACCGTCTCGCCGACCAGCGGGGCCTCGTCCGCTCCTGCATCGCCCGCGGGTAACACGGGTGTGGTGCCGGCATCGGCCCCGGGCGCCGCGTCGCCCCCGGTGGATGGCTCGCCGTCCGCGCGCGGGGCCGGCCCGGAGGGAGGGGCGCCCGCTCCCGGCGCATCCGCCTGTGCCAGTGCCGTGACGCCGACGGCCCCGTCGACCGGGTCGTGCGCGGCGGCAAGCAGCGCTGCAGCGAGCGCGACGACGAGGCCGCTCACCGCAAGGGGTTGAGGTAGGTGGCCATGTCACCGGCCTCCTGCTCGGGGATGCCCGGCTCGGGCATCACGTTCTCGGGGACGATCGCCTGTCGGTGCCGGAACCAGCGGATCATCCGGGTGGGCGTGTTCTCCAGTCGACCGGCCAGGGACGAGCGATCGGCGATCCCCGCGAGGTCCGGGGCGACCTGTCCCTCGGCGGCCGCGGGGAGGACGGGACCGGGCTGTCGGTCAGCGCACGTCCAGCGCGCCGGGGATGTTCTCTGGTGGGCGTCAGTGCACGACGCGCTCGAGCACCGGCGTCCGCGCATGCTCGAGCTTGCCCACGGCGGCCAGCAGCAGCTCGCGGTACTCGCCGGTCTCGCGAAGCCCGGAGATCATCCAGCGGTTGCCGATGACCAGGGTCGGCACCCGGCTCACGCCCCGTCCTCGCGCCAGCCGATACTCCTCGCGGATCAGCCGGCGGGTCTGCGACGAGCCGAAGGCCGCCGTGAAGCGATTCATCTGGAGCCCGGCACGCTCGGCGAGCTCGAGCACGATGTCTGGCCGGGTCACGTTGAGACCCTGCTCCAGCGCCGCGTGACGGAGGCGGGTCTGGAGCTGCAGGCGTGCCGGCTCACCCTGCAGCCGCGCCGCCTCGAGCGCGGCGAGAGGCTCCATGCTCGACCGCGGCGGGTCGCCCGAGGTCCAGAGATCGGATCGCAGCGGCAGCGACTCGCGCTCCCGCGCGGCGGCAGCGAGGTCCTTCACCGCGCGGACGATCTCGTCCTCGCTCGGAAGCGACTCCATCGGGCGCAGCGGATACGGACGAGGAACGAAGCGGAGGACGGCGGCCAGCTCGCGCTGCAGCTGCGACAGGCGCAGCTCGGCGAGCCAGGACCAGGGGCAGAGCACGTCCTGGTAAACCACCACCTGACTCTGCTTGGGGGCTCGGCTCATTCGTGTGGGAGGAGGCGCAACTGTAGAGAACGCGGCCGCGGGTCCACAACGGTGTCGCTGACGCCCCGCCGCAAAGCATCCAGGCTGGCCCGCAACCGCATTCACGTCGTCGTGGAGCACACACCCTGGACTCCACACCACGCTCGGCTGGATGCCGGCGTTGAGGCCGGGCTCCGCGCACCAGGGTCGAGGCTCAGCCCCCCGCATCAGGGGGACGCCTGAGGAAGCGCGCGAAGGCGCGCCGGCGTCCAGGCTCAGAGCGCGCGCCGCGTCGCGACATTCCCGGGGCCGGACAGCGCCAGCGCCCGGTCGATGATGGCGCCCGCGGCGTCCAGCCCGGTTGCCCGCTCGAGCCCCTCGAAGCCGGGGCTGGAGTTCACCTCCAGAAGCGTCGGGCCCTCGCCTGTCTCGAGCAGATCGACCCCTGCCACTTCCAGCCCCACGACCGCGGTCGCCCGGAGCGCCGCCTCCACGTACGCCGGCTCGAGCTCGACCGGCCGCCCCCGCCCGCCGCGGTGGACGTTGCTGCGGAACTCGCCCCGCTTGGCCCGCCGGCGCATCGCACCCACCACCCGCCCGCCGACGACCAGCGCCCGGATGTCACGGCCCCGTGACTCCGCCACCAGCTCCTGGAGCACGAACTCCTGACCGAGTCCCTGGAGGGTGTCGAGAATTCCCTGGAGCTCCGGGATCGTGGAGGCGAGCATCACCCCCACGCCCTGGGTCCCGCGGAGCAGCTTCACGACGGCAGGGAGGCCGCCCACCTCGTCGAGCAGGCGGGTGACGTTGCTCGCATCCCGGGCCATCACCGTCCGGGGAATCCGCAGCCCCGAACGGGTGAGCAGCTGCAGGCAGCGCAGCTTGTCCCGGCTCCGGGCGATGGCCTGGGCTCCGTTGAGTGCCGGCACGCCCATCATCTCCAGCTGCTCGACCACCGCGAGGCCATAGCCGGTGATCGAGGCTCCGATTCGGGGGATGACCACGTCGAGACCGCGCAGATCGACGCCGCGGAAGACCATCCGGGGCCCGGCCGAGGTCAGCACCAGGTTGCAGCGCAGGGTGTCCAGAACCAGCGGGCGGTGTCCCCTGGCGCGAATGGCCTCCACCAGGCGTCGGGTGGAATAGAGCGAGCGCTTGCGACTGAGGATGGCCACCACTCGGCGCGGGGCAGGAGCGGCGCTCCGGGGTGGGCGACGGTCCCGCGACTTGGGACGCTGTCTCCTGGGCGGGGTCACGGCGGGCCGCGGACGCTAGCACCGCCGGGAAGCGGGCGGTTTGCGCGGCGGCACGGAGGGTGCTAGCCGAACGGACTTTCCCCTCGTCAACCATGTCCGACGCCTCGGGCGACAGCCGCTGGAAGCAGACCCTCAACCTCCCCCGCACCGACTTCCCCATGAAGGGGAACCTCACCCAGCTCGAGCCGCGCATCCTCGCTCGCTGGGAAGCCGAGGACACGTACCGGACGCTGCTACGCAAGAACGCGCACGGCCCGCGCTTCGTGTTCCTCGACGGTCCTCCCTACGCCAATGGCGAGCTTCACGCCGGGCACGCTCTCAACCACGTCCTGAAGGACATCGTGGTGAAGTCGCGGAACATGGCCGGGCTCCTGTGCGCGTTCCGCCCCGGATGGGACTGTCACGGCCTCCCGATCGAGCAGGCAGTCGAGAAGCGCCTCCGCGAGCGGAAGGTGGACCGGCGCAGCCTCTCCCGGGACGAGTTCCTCGCCGCCTGTCGCGAGTACGCCACGGAGTACATCGGCATCCAGGCGGTGGTGCGGAAGCGGATGGGCAACTTCGCGCTCTGGGACGAGCCCTACCGCACGCTCGACTTCCCCTACGAGGCCCAGGAGCTCCGGGAGCTGGCCCGCATCGCCCGTCGCGGTCTCATCTACCGGCGCAAGAAGGCGGTGTACTGGTGCATCACCGACCAGACGGCGCTGGCGGAGGCCGAGGTCGAGTACGAGGACCACCGCAGCCCATCGGTCTACGTGGCTTTCCGCACCGGGCCCGGCACCCCGGGCCTGTTGCCCGAGCGGCGCCGTGAGCCGCTCTCCGAGGCCTTCCCGGCCCTCCGTGGCCGCGAGGTCGACCTGGTCGTCTGGACCACCACGCCCTGGACGCTCCCCGCCAACCTGGCGGTCGCGGCGCATCCGACCCTCGAGTACGTGTTCTACGATCTCGGGGCCCGGGTCATCGTGGTGGCCAAGGACCTCCTGGCGCGCGTTCTCGGCGAGATCGCGCCGGATCACCTCGCGGTGAAGACGCTGGCCGCCGCGGGCGGGGAGGTCTCGTCGGCGGCGCTGGTCGAGCCGCGTCGCATCCTCGGCTACGCCGCGGGAAAGGATCTGGCGGGATTCGCCTACCGGCATCCGTTCGTCGACCGGCAGGGAGTGGTGGTGCTCGGCGAGCACGTGACGCTCGAGCAGGGCACAGGCCTCGTCCACACCGCGCCGGGGCACGGCCAGGAGGACTACGACATCGGGGTCCAGTACGGGCTCGACATCTACAATCCCGTCCGCGCCGATGGCCGGTACGACGACACGGTCGAGCCGCCCGGGCTGCGCGGCGTGAAGGTCTTCGACGCCAACCCGAGAATCGTGCAGCTCCTGGTGGATCGCGGGGTGCTGCTCAACAAGCCGACCGACACGGTCGAGCACAGCTACCCGCACTGCTGGCGGTGCCACAACCCCATCATCTTCCGCGCCACGCCCCAGTGGTTCATCGCCATGGACCGGCCGCTGGACACGACCGGCGGTCTGGATGCCACCCTGCGCGGAATGGCGCTCAGCGAGATCGACCAGACCGTGACCTGGGTCCCGGAGTGGGGCCGCTCGCGCATCCGGGGGATGGTGGAGAACCGTCCGGACTGGTGCATCAGTCGTCAGCGCACCTGGGGGGTGCCCATCCCGGTGCTCCTCTGCGAAGGGTGCGGCGAGTCGGTGGTCAGCCCCGAGCTCATGGAGCGGGTGGCGGACGCGGTGGAGAAGGAGGGGACCGGGGTCTGGTATTCGGCACCGCTCGAGCGCTTCGCACCGTCCGGACTGAAGTGCGAGTCGTGCGGGGGGCCGGCGCTCCGCAAGGAGACCGACATCGTCGATGTCTGGTTCGACTCGGCCTGCGCCTTCGCTGCCGTGAGCGAGCGCTGGCCAGACATGGGGCTTCCCGGCGACCTGTACCTCGAGGGCTCGGACCAGCACCGCGGCTGGTTCCAGTCGAGCCTGCTGGTGAGCGTGGCCAGCCGGGGGCACGCCCCGTATCGCGAGGTGCTCACCCACGGGTTCGTGGTGGACGGTGAGGGACGGAAGATGTCGAAGTCCGTCGGCAACACGGTCAAGCCCGAGAAGCTCATCCAGCAGATGGGGGCGGAGATCGTCCGGCTCTGGGTGGCTGCCGCGGACTACCGGGACGACGTCCGGCTCTCCGAGTCCATCCTCCGGAACCTGGCCGAGGGGTACCGGAAGATCCGAAACACGCTCCGCTACGCGCTCAGCAATCTCTACGACTTCGACCCGGCGAAGGACGCGGTGCCCGAGCCCGAGCTCCTCCCACTGGACCGGTGGGTGATGGCGCGGCTCGACGACGTGGTGGCCCGGGTGCGGCGCGCCTACGACGAGTACGACTTCCATCTCGTGTACCACGCGCTGGTCGACTTCTGCGGGAGCGACCTGAGCGCCCTGCACTTCGACATCTCCAAGGACCGGCTCTACACCTGGAAGGCGAGCGGCCATGCGCGGCGGAGCGGGCAGTCGGTGCTTCACCGCGTGCTGCTCGACGTCACCCGGCTGCTCGCGCCGGTGACCTCCTTCACCGCGGAGGAGGTCTGGGAGCACCTGCCGGCCCGGCCCGCGCCATCGGTCTTCCTGGCCGGCCTGCCCGTGGCCACGGGCCGTCGCGACCCCGTGCTGATGGAGACGTTCGACCGGCTCTTCTCGGTGCGCTCGGCGGTGCAGCAGCAGCTCGAGGCGGCGCGGCGGGACAAGCTCATCGGAAGCTCCCTGGAGGCGAAGGTCATCCTGCACGCCGACGTCGAGGGGCGGGAGTTCCTCGTCCAGCACCTCCGCGAGCTGCCCACGCTGCTCATCGTGAGCCAGGTCGTGCTGGAGAAGGAGCCCACGGAGCGGATGGTGCGCACCCCCGCCGCGCTCCCGGGCGCGGGGCATCTCGCGATCGAGATCCGCAAGGCGGACGGCGCCAAGTGCCCACGCTGCTGGACCTACGCCCCGGAGGTCGCCGCCGGCGCGGACGTGTGTCCGAAGTGCCAGGAGGCACTCTCGTGACCGGTCCCCTGGGGCAGGTCGCGGCACCCGGGGCACCGGGCGCGCTGGCGCGGGATCCGGCGCTGATCCGGAAGTTGGTCGTGCTCTACGTGAGCGCGCTGGCCCTGGTGCTGGTGGACCAGTGGGTGAAGTACGAGATGGTCGAGCGCCTCACCGCCCGCTTCGATGGGCTCCCCTCGGTGAGCGCGCGCCTGGAGGCGCTCTACGGTCCGGCGCCTGCCCCGGGCGGGGACGGCCTGCACTTCCGCCCGAAGCGGCCCATCGTCTTCAGCGACGACTTCCTGATGCTCCGCTACGCGGAGAACCCCGGTGCGGCGTTCGGGCTCTTCCGGCGGCTGCCGCCCGGCGCTCGGGGGCCGCTGTTCCACCTGGTGTCGATCGGCGCGGTGGTGCTCATCACCATCTACTACCTGCGGCTCCGGGGAACGAAGGAGGAGCGATGGGCGCTGATCGGCCTGCCGCTGGTGCTCGGGGGGGCCATCGGAAACTGGGTGGACCGGCTGGCGCGCGGGTTCGTCATCGACTTCATCGAGGCGCACTGGAAGGACGTCTACACCTGGCCGTCCTTCAACGTCGCCGACAGCGCCATCGTGGTGGGTGTCATCCTCCTGCTGATCGACGGCTTGGTCCGCCGGGAGCGGAAGGCCACGCCCACGCCGTCGTGAGAGGAGCTTCGCAGTGCTGCCGACGCTGATCGAGATTCGCTTCGATACCCCGTTCTCCCAGCTGGTGCTGTACCTCGTGGCCGTCCTGGTGCTCGGCTACGGCGTCTGGGCCGGCTGGCGGAACGCGCCTGGCTCGATGGACCCCAAGACCGGCAAGGAGCGGCCACCCACCCGGGACCAGCGGATCCAGCGGGCGGGCCTCTACGGAGTCCTCTTCGTGGTGCTGATCTGGCTCGGGCTCCACTACGCGCTTCCGCCGACGGCGGTCCTCGGGGGAAAGGGCGAGGGCTTTCCGCTTCACACCTACGGGTTGATGCTGATGGGCGGGTTCGCCGCGGCGATCCTGGTGGCGGCCCGGCTCGCCGAGCGCGAGTGGGGTGGCGCCGAGGGCGCCCGCCGGCGCAACGACGTCATGGACCTGGCGGTGTGGGTGGTCATCGGCGGCATCGTCGGGTCGAAGATCCTCTTCATCCTCGTGACCCCGAAGGACTTCCTCACCGCGCTGGGGAGCGGCAGCCTATGGAAGATCCTCGGCGCTCTCGGCGGCGGCTTCGTCTTCTACGGAGGGCTGATCGGCGCCACCTTCGCCGTGTGGTGGTTCTGTCGCGAGCGGAAGATCCCCTTCCTTCGGTTCGCCGACGTCATCGCCCCCACGGTGGCGCTGGGCCAGGCCTTCGGGCGGCTGGGATGCTTTGCCGCGGGCTGCTGCTGGGGGAAGCCGGCGTCGTTGCATCTGCCCTGGGCGGTGCGCTTCCCGGGTGCATCGCGAGCGCTGGACCTCTTCGGACACTCCACCTCGGGGGCCATCGCCTGGGACAGCCAGTCGCAGGAGCTGCGGCGCTGGGTCGTCGAGTCCACCGGCCAGGTGTTCGATCACCCGGTGCCCGGCGCGATCCGCATCTCGGAGTGGGTCGCCCGGCACGGAACCACGCTGCCCATCCACCCGACGCAGCTCTACGAGTCGCTGGCGCAACTGCTGCTGTTCGTCCTCCTGATGATCGCCCGCCGGTACCGCCGCTTCCACGGGCAGATCTTTGCGCTCTACCTCATTGGCTACTCCATCATCCGCACCACGGTCGAGCTGTTCCG
This sequence comes from Myxococcaceae bacterium, assembly GCA_003818285.1. Classification (GTDB taxonomy): domain Bacteria; phylum Myxococcota; class Myxococcia; order Myxococcales; family Myxococcaceae; genus RPRB01. The sequence goes on along the minus strand of RPRB01000007.1, from coordinate 40,025 downwards.
GGGAGACTTCGAGCGGGGCACGCTCCACAAGGTCATCGACGCGGTGCCGCTGGACGCCTGGTGGAACATCTCCATCAGCCAGGGCATCTCGCTGGTGATGTTCGCGCTCGGGGTGATCCTCCTGTTTCGCCGGGCGTCGGCAAGGCGCGGGCTGCCGTCGGCCTCCGGTGCCCAGCCGGCCTGAGGGCGCCGGCCTCGGGCCGCGAGGCAGGTGACCGGCACTCGAGACCGGTGCGGGGATGCTTACCTGTACGACTTGCGCATCGCGTGGGTGACTTGGAATCCTGAGGCGTCTCCATGCCTCCTCCGACGCGCCCCGAGGACCGAGCGAAGGCCAGCGCCGCCGCGGCGTCCGCGAGCTGGGCGGAGGTGGCGCAGGAGGTCGATTCGGTGGAGGCCCTCCTCCACGCGCTGCGCGGCCACTACGACCAGTTCTTCCTGGGAATGGAGAAGCGCCCCCCGGTCAAGGCCCACGAGCAGTTCAAGAAGCGCCTCGCGTCGCTGAAGACGATCCCGGCCCGGAACTCGGCCCTCTCGTTCCGGATCCAGTCCCTCCAGGCGACCGCTGCCACCTACGAGCGGCTCTGGTCGCGCACCCTCCAGGAGATGGAGGATGGGACGTACCGGCGCGACGTGTTCAAGGCCCGCCTGCGCCGGAAGAGCTCCGCGCCCGGGACGCCGGCCGCGGGGGTTCCCGCGCCCGGGGCGAAGAAGGCCGCGTCGGCGAAGGGGGCCGACCCCGAAGCACCCGCGCCGCCCCCGCCCGAGCCGCAGATCCACATCGCGGGGACGCCTCCGGTGGATCCGCTCTCCGAGAACCGGCTGCGCAGCGTGTACCGCGCCTACGTGGAGGCCAAGCGCCGCTGCAACGAGGACACGACGCGGCTCTCGTTCGACGCGGTGGTCGCGAGCCTCAAGCGCCAGGTGCCGGAGCTGCTCGAGCGCCACAACGCTCGGGACGTGGAGTACCGGGTCTTCGTGAAGGACGGGAAGGCGATCCTCCGGGCAGTGCCCAAGGTCTGAGGTAGACGTCGCGTGGGGTCGGTCCCCGCCATCACGCCGCGCTTTCCCTTTGCCGGCCCAGCGGCCTGCTGGGGGGACCGACCACCAGCGCGGCGAGAGGCTTAGCACCTCGCCGGCACATGACGAGTTCGGATCGCCCGGGCGAGGCGCAACTCCGTGCGTTCTCGACACCTCGAGTGGAAGTTTCCGAGCCACGGACCGGCGACTCGTCGACCGAAGCGAAACTCACGAACGGTCGGTCGGTGGCCAGCGTCGCCGAGTCCTGCCGTCGCCGGCGCCACGGACGGCGGCTGTTCGGGCCCTGGCTCGAGCCAGCTGTTCGGACGCTCCTGGACCACGCGCTTCACGAGGTCGCGTCACGAGGTCGCGTCACGAGGTCGCGTCACGAGGTGTCCGCGTCACGAGGTGTCTGGTACCGCGGGGGGGACCGCGGGCGCACCGTCACGGCACCGCGGGCGCACCGTTCGAGGACGAGGTGTCTGGCACCGCTCGGGCGCACCGCTCGGGCGGCCCGCGCGGGCGAACGGCCGGGCCGTCGACTGCACAACGTTGGAAGTCCCCTGAGTTACACGCCTGCTACCTCGAGCTACGAGGTGGGGTGCGAAGCGCCAGAGTGGTTCCTAGCTTTCCGAGCAAGCCATGCGAACCGTCGTCCTCGCCGTCCTTGCCCTGTGCGCCGCCTGCGGGATCTCCCCCGCGGAGGAGCGCGCTCGCCGCGAGGCGCTGGCTGCCGAGGGGCGCGCGCTCGAGCTGGCCGCCGACACGGTCGAGGCGAGGCTGCTCGCAGGCGAGGCGCGGCTCGCGGTGTGGCACGAGCTCGCGGCGCGCCACCAGCAGATCTCGGAGGTCGCCTGCCGCGTCGGCGACTCCCACTTCCAGGACATGGCGCGGCTCTTCGAGGAGCAAGCGGAGAAGGGTCGGGGCATCCGGCGGGCACGTGGCTGGGCGAACGCCGGCGAGGCGCCCGGCGGAATCGGCGGCCCGCGCGTGCTGCTCGTCGACCCGCGCTGATGTGGTGAAGGGCGCACGCTTCGTGCTCAAGTGGCGGGCGGTGCGACCTCGCCGAGTGGTCCCGGCCTCAATCCTTGCCGCTGTCGTCCTCCTGAGCTGTGATGGCGGCCCGTGCAAGGCGACCGTGTCGGCCGTCACCGGCCTGGATGCAGGGCAGGTCCGCTGCGTGCGGCCCGAGGATTGCCCGCTCACCGGGAATCTCGCGATCTGCGCCGACACGAGCGAGCCGAACTTGCCCACCCAGTCGTGCGTGCGCTGCGAGCAGACCCTCTGCGTGAAGTACGCCTGCTCGCAGTAGGGGCGCTGATCGTACTCGCCGCCGGGTGCTCGCGCTCGGGGCCGGAGCATCTCACCCGCGCTCGCGAGCTGGTCTACGCGCGGAAACCGCAGGCCGCGCTCCACGAGTACCGCTCGGCGCTGGACGCGGTGGAGAAGTCCGAGAGGCCCGAGGCCGCGCACGTGCGCGCCGCGGCGCTGCGCGGCGCGGCGGACGTGTACTGGCTCGAGCTGCACGACGTTCCCAAGGCGGTGAGCGTGTACCGCGAGCTCGTGGCCCAGGCACCCGATGCCCCGGAGACGGCCGAGGCGCACGTGGTGCTCGCCGGGATCCTCGAGTCGCACTACCGCGATCTGAGAGGCGCCATCTCCGAGCTGACCGCTGCTCTGGCCGGCGACCCGCCCACTGCCCCGGATCTGCGCTACCACGTGGCGAAGCTCTACTTCGAGCTCGGGGATTACCAGCAGTCAGAGCTCGAGGCGCGCACGCTGATCCAGAAGTTCGCCTCCAGCCCGCTCCTGGACGACGCGTGGATGCTCGTGGGCCAGTCGCTCTCGATGCGGGAGGGGATGCGAGCCGAGGCGATGAAGGCCTTCACCACCCTGGTGGAGAAGTTCCCCGGCTCGGAGCTGGTGCCGCACGCGCTGTTCGAGCTGGGGAAGCTGCGCGGAGAGTCGGCCGACGACGCGGGAGCCATCCAGGCATGGGTCCAGGCGCTCGAGCGTCACCCGGATCCACAGATCGTGCAGAACGCGATCGCCCGGACCCGCAAGCGCATCGGGGCGACCACCCCCCGCGGCGTGGGGGTCCGGGAGGCGTTCCAGCGCCCCGCGCCTCATCGCGTGGTGCAGGCCCGCACCTCGCTCGAGGCGGCGGGAGGCACGGCGGAGCAGGCCGCGCGCGAGCACGGCGACTAGCAATTCCGCAGAGCGTCCGCTGGCCCCGGTCTGCTATGCCTGGCGCGAGACGTCCATCGACAGGGAGGAATTGCACCTTGAAGCGACACCTGGCTCGCGTCTTGACCGTCCTGCTCTGCTCCACCTCGCTCGTCGCTGCTGCCCAGACCGCCTCGTCCTCGGTGCCACCCCAGGTGGCCGGTGCCGCGAAGACCCAGCTCACCTGGTACGGGCACGCCGCGTTCAAGCTCGTGACCCCGTCGGGGAAGGTGCTGCTCCTCGACCCCTGGATCACCAATCCCCTGAACCCCAACGGAAAGCACGACCTCGCAGATCTGAAGAAGGTCGATCTGATCCTCGTGTCCCACGGTCACGCCGACCACGTGGGAGACTCGGTGGAGATCGCGAAGCGCACCAAGGCGCGCCTGGTCACCAGCTTCGACCAGGCGCAGGCGTACGCGCGTCACCTCGGGTTCCCGTCCGAGCAGTTCGGCCTTGACTCGGTGGGCAACGTCGGGGGAACGCTGAGCTTCTTCGACGGCGAGGTGAAGATCACCTTCGTCAACGCCATCCACGGCTCCACCCTCACTGCCAAGGAGAAGGGCGGCGACGCGCCCTACGCGGCCGGCAATCCGATGGGCTTCGTCATCGCCGTCCGGAACGGGCCGACCATCTACCACACCGGTGACACTGACGCGTTCACCGACATGCAGCTGCTCAAGTCGATGAAGATCACCCTGATGCTGGCCTGCATCGGCGATCACTTCACCATGGGCCCCGACCGCGCCGCCGAGGCCGTCGCGATGGCGCAGCCCGAGAAGGTCTCTCCAATGCACTACGGGACCTTCCCGGTGCTGACCGGCACGCCGGCGCAGTTCGCCGCCGCGCTGAAGTCCAAGGGGCTGCTGGCCCGGTACCAGCCGCTGCAGCTCCGCGAGACCCTGGAGCTCTGATGACCGTCGAGCGAACCGGCAGCCAGCGCCTTTTCGACCGCGCAAGGAAAGTCATCCCCGGAGGCGTGAACTCGCCGGTCCGCGCCTTCCGTGGCGTGGGGGGCACGCCGGTGTTCTTCAAGGAGGGGCGAGGCGCCTGGCTCACCGACGTCGACGGCCATCGCTACGTGGACCACGTGGGCAGCTGGGGGCCGCTGATCCTCGGCCACGCGCATCCGCCCATCGTCGAGGCCGTGACGGCGGCCACCCACGCTGGCACCAGCTTCGGCGCGTCCCACCCGGGCGAGGTCGAGCTGGCCGAGCTCATCTGCCAGCGCATGCCGGCGGTGGAGGAGGTGCGCCTCACTTCCTCCGGGACCGAGGCGACGCTCGCCGCGCTCCGGGTCGCCCGGGCGTACACGGGCCGCGAGGCGCTGGTGAAGTTCGAGGGCTGCTACCACGGCGCCGGCGACCCGTTCCTGGTCAAGGCGGGCAGCGGGGTGGAGACGCTCGGGCTGCCGGACTCGCCAGGGGTGCCGAAGGCGCTGGCGGCGCTCACCTTGACCCTGCCCTTCAACGACCTCGCCGCTGCTCGGGCGCTGTTCGCGCAGAAGGGCAAGGAGGTCGCCGCGGTCATCGTCGAGCCGGTGGTCGGGAACATGGGCGTGCTCGTCCCGCGCGCTGGATTCCTCGAAGGCCTCGCGAACCTCTGCCGTGAGAATGGTGCGCTGCTGATCTTCGACGAGGTGATGACCGGGTTCCGCCTCGCGAAGGGTGGGGCACAGGAGCTGTTCGGGCTCGCCCCTGACCTGACGACCCTGGGAAAGGTCATCGGTGGGGGCCTCCCCGTGGGTGCGTTCGGGGGCCGCCGCTCCATCATGGAGACCGTCGCCCCGGCCGGGCCCGTGTACCAGGCGGGCACGCTCTCTGGGAACCCGCTGGCCGTGGCGGCGGGGCTCGCCTGCCTCGGGGCGCTCGGAGAGCCGGGCGTCTACGAGAAGCTGGAGAGCATCTCCCGCGGGCTCACCGATGGCCTGGTGGCGGAGGCCCGGGCGGCAGGGATTCCGGTGACGTTGAACCGGGTCGGCAGCATGTGGACGCTCTTCTTCACCGAGGGGCCGGTGTTCGACTACCCCAGCGCGAAGCGGGCGGACACGAGGAAGTTCGGGACCTTCTTCCACGCGCTGCTCGACCGGGGGGTGTACCTCCCGCCGAGCCAGTTCGAGGCCGCGTTCGTCTCCCTGGCGATGGGCGAGCGCGAGGTGGAGCACACCCTGGCCGCGGCCCGCCAGGCCTTCCGGGCGCTGTAGGCGGCCGAGCCAACGCGGGACGCCCAGGCGCCTCTCCGCCCGCGAGGTGCCGCCCGCGAGGTGCCAGACACCTCGTTACGAGACACCTCGTTACGACCTCGTCAGGGCCAGAAGACTCTCTCGAGCCCAGTCTTCCTGCGCTGTTGCGCCCCCCTGGCCCCGGTGCTAGACGCGCGCCGGTTCTTTGGAAGACGGGCGGAAAGACAAGGACGGGAGCGAGCTGAGCCCCGAGGCCCGCGCGCAGCGCGCGGCGGCGCCGTACATCAGCGCGGTCTGGCGAATGGTCGGCGGGGTGCTGGTCGGTGGCGGCGCGGGATGGTTCATCGACGAGAGGTTCCACAGCTCGCCCTGGGGCCTGATCGTCGGCCTGTTCCTCGGAATGGGCGCGGGCTTCTACGCGATGATCAAGGGCCTGAGCTCGATGAACAAGCGATGAGGCTGCTCGGGTTCATGGGCGCGCTGCTCCTGATCGGCGCGGTCGGATGGTGGGCGACGGGAACGCCGGCGACCCGGACGGGCGTGGTGGCCTCGGTGCTGGCGAGCGCGGTGGTGCTGGTCGGCAAGTCCATCGCCGTCCGGAGGAGCATCCAGGTCGCCCTGGGGGTGAGCGTGGCGGGGCTGGTGCTGCGGGTCGCGGCCTGGTTCGTCGGTTACAGGTGGGTACGGGCGCAGCACGAGGACGTGGGGGCTTACACCCTCGCGTTCTTCGGGGTGTTCGTGGTGGCCCTGTGCCTGGAAATGACGTACGTGCTGGTCGTCGCGAGGGGCCAGCGGCGAGGAGCGACGTGATGCGGCGGTGGCTGTGGTGCGCAGTGCTGGCGGTGTCGATGGTCGCGCGGGCCCAGGAGGGTCATGCGCGAAGCCACGACGCCGAGCCTGCCTCCGGCGAGCACGCGGCCCGGGCCCAGGAGGGTGCCAAGCACGAGAAGGTCGACACCTCGACCTACATCCTCGAGCACGTGGCGGACTCGCCCGAGGTCGAGTTCCAGGTCCCGCTCTCGGACAAGGAGTTCATCCTCCACTTCCCGGTGTGGCGCATCCCGCTTGAAGCCGGCGCCTGCCCAGCCAGCGCCGAGGAGCCGGCGAGCCTCTCCGCGGGCTGCCTCGACATCAGCCTCACCAAGCACACCTTCTGGATGCTCATCGGCTCGGTGTTCGTGGTCCTGCTCTTTGTCTTCGGCGCGAACCGGAACCCGAAGCAGCCGGTGCCGCACGGGCCGCGGCAGAATCTGCTGGAGATGCTGGTGATCTTCGTCCGCAACGAGATCGCCATTCCCAACATCGGCAAGGAGGAGGGACCGCGCTACGCCCCGTACCTCCTCTCGGTCTTCTTCTTCATCCTCACCCTGAACCTTCTCGGGCTGGTGCCCTGGGCGTCGACGGCCACCGGCAACCTCGGCGTGACGCTGGCGCTCGCGCTGATCACCTTCGTCCTCACCCAGATCGCCAGCATCCGGGCCGCGGGCCTGGGCGGCTACCTGAAGCACATGACCGGCGGGGCGCCCTGGTGGATCTGGCCGATCATGGTGCCGGTGGAGATCCTCGGTCTCTTCACCAAGCCCTTCGCCCTGATGCTCCGACTCTTCGCCAACATGCTGGCAGGGCACATCGTGCTCTTCAGCCTGCTGGGGCTGATCTTCATCATCGGGAACGTCGCGGTGTCGGTCGTCGCGGTGCCGTTCGCGGTCTTCATCTACCTGCTGGAGCTCTTCGTGGCCTTCCTGCAGGCGTACATCTTCACCATGCTCTCGGCGCTCTTCATCGGGATGGGGGTGGCGATGGGTCACCACGACGAGCACGGACACGAGGAGCACACCGAGCCGCACGAGGCGGTCCACGGCAAGCCGGAGCTGGCGGTCAATCCGGCGAACGCGCCGGGGTAAACGATTTTCATAACGAACCCCGCGGCCGGATGCGGCTCGCGGGAGGTCGTCCAAAAGGGCATCCACGACCCCCCCACAAGCGGGTCCAGACGTCGAAAGTTACAAACAGAAAGTCATGACCAACCTCGCTTACTCCTTCCTCTCCGCCGGCATCGGCGCGGGTCTCTGCGTGCTGGGCGTTGGCCTCGGCATCGGTCGTCTCGCCGCCTCGGCGCTCGACGCCACCGGCCGTCAGCCCGCGGCCACCGGCGACATCCGGACCACCATGCTCATCGCCGCGGCGCTCATCGAAGGCGTCGGTCTGTTCGGCCTCGTGGTGAGCATCCTCCTCGCGACCAAGGCCGGCTGAGACCGGTCGACACGGACGCCCGGGGACCGCTGCAGTCGTCGCTCCCCGGGCCCTGACCTCCAACGGAATCAAAGCGCCATGCCCATCATCCTCGCCGCCTCCAGCCTCGTCGACGTCCGTCCCGGCCTCATCTTCTGGACGCTGGTCACCTTCTTCCTGGTGGCCCTGCTGCTGCGTCGCGTGGCATGGGGGCCTATCCTCAAGGTGGTGGACGAGCGGGAGAAGGCCATCGCCGCGTCGATCGAATCGGCGAAGCGCGAGCGTGCCGAGGCCGAGCGGCTCCTCGCCGAGCAGAAGGACGCCATCCAGAAGGCGAGGGCCGAAGCGGCGGAGATGATGCGGCGCAACGCCGAGGACGTGGAGAAGCTCCGCAACGAGCTGATCTCCAAGGCGCGGGCGGAGGCGGAGGCCCAGAAGACCGACGCGCTTCGGGAGATCCAGAACGAGAAGGCGAAGGCCGTGAACGAGGTGAAGAACATCGCGGCCGAGCTCGCGATCCAGATCGCCGAGCGGCTCCTGAACGAGCGGCTGGACGCAACGAAGCAGAAGGAGCTCGCCAGCCAGTACCTGGCCGAGATCTCGCGGACCGCCGGAAGCAGCGGCCGACCCGAGACCAGGGGCTAGTTCGGCGCGTGAGAAGCTAAAGAGTCGTGGCTCTCGGGATCGGCATCGTCGGACTGCCCAACGTGGGCAAGTCCACGCTCTTCAACGCGCTGTCGTCGGCGGGCGCGCAGGCGGCGAACTACCCGTTCTGCACCATCGAGCCCAACGTGGGTGTGGTGCCGGTGCCGGACGAGCGGCTCGACCAGCTCTCGGCTCTGGTGAAGCCCCAGAAGACCATCCCCACCTCCCTCGAGTTCGTGGACATCGCCGGGCTCGTCCGGGGCGCGAGCAAGGGCGAGGGTCTGGGCAATCAGTTCCTGGCCAACATCCGGCAGGTGGACGCGGTGCTGCACGTGCTGCGCTGCTTCGAGGACCCCAACGTCACCCACGTCGAGGGCGGCATCGACCCGAAGCGCGACCGGGATATCGTGGACACGGAGCTGTGCCTCAAGGACCTCGAGACCGTGGACAAGCGCCGGGAGCGTGCCCAGCGGAACGCCAAGGCCGGAGGCAAGGCGGGTGACGAGGCGAAGGCCGAGCTGGCGCTCCTGGACAAGGTGAAGGCCGGCCTCGACGCGGGCATCACGGTGCGCGCGCAGAAGCTCACCTCGGACGAGCACAAGCAGCTCCGGGAGCTGTTCCTCCTCACCGACAAGCCGGTGCTGTACGTGGCGAACATCGGCGAGTCGCAGCTCGGCAAGGAGGACACCGATCCGCACGTGGTGGCGGTCCGCGAGCTGGCGAAGGCCGAGGGCGCCGAGATGGTGGCGCTGGCGGCGGGGATCGAGGCGGAGATCCAGCAGCTTCCGCCCGAGGAGCGGCCCGGCTTCCTCGCCTCGGTGGGTCTCTCCGAGCCCGGGCTGCACAAGGTGGTCCGCGCCGGCTACCGGATGCTGGGATTGCAGACCTTCTTCACGGTGGGCGAGCAGGAGTGCCGCGCCTGGACCTTCCACCGGGGCGCGAAGGCGCCCGAGGCGGCGGGCGTCATCCACTCGGACTTCGAGCGCGGCTTCATCAAGGCCGAGGTCTTCGACTGGAAGGACCTGATCCGCCTGGGGAGCGAGGCCGCCGTCCGGGAGAGGGGACTCCTGCGCATCGAGGGCAAGGAGTACGTGGTCCGCGACGGCGACTGCATGCATTTCCGTTTCAACGTGTAAGGTCGCCGGCTGTCGGCTGGCTCGGGGAGGGCCATCCGTTCTCCCAGGGCGAGGTGAGCCCGACGTTCTTCGAGCGCCTCTGTCTCCTGCTCCTCGAGCCCTGGCAACCGGGCCGTCTGCCCTCGTGAGCAGGCCTTCGTCAACGTGACCGAACGTTCGGGGGTGTCGCTGACCCGGCTCGGGCCCCCGTGAGGCCGGTCGATCGTGCTCGCACGCGCCCTGGCCGGGTCGTACAGTCCGTCGCCCGGTGGCGCTCCCCGACACGGCCTGGGTGCGGCGCGCGTTCGCCGCGCTCATCGGACAGATCGGTCCCGAGACGGACCAGCTGATCCTGCGTGCCCGGGAGTCCGGCGAGCGCTGGGTGGCAGCGGTACGGCTCTTCCTGTTCGCGGGGCTGAGCGCGCTCGTCGTCGGAGTGGCGCCCGCGCAGCGCTGGACGGGACTGACGCTCCTGCTGCTGGTGGGGCTCCTGCATGCGCTGCTGCTCGCCTGGCTCGCGTTCCGGGTCGCCGAGCCCTGGGTGCCGTGGCTCAGCTGTGCGGCGGACGTGACGATCACCACCGCCTGGATGGTCTTCGTTCTCCGCCATGGCGGCGTCACGGCGGTCGCCAACGCCCTGACGTTCTACGAGCTGTACTTCCTGGTCATCATGAGCGCGGGGCTGCGTTACGACTGGCGCCTCTGCATCTGGACCGCGGGGCTCTGCATCCTCGAGCTCGGCCTGCTCCTCTTCGCGCTCGCGCACCCGCTCGGGCTCGAGGTCCCGGTTCAGGGCGCACTTGCTCCAACCGGCCAGACGGTGCGCTTCGTGCTGCTGACGCTCGGAGGAATCGTCATGGCCGCGGTGGCGCAGCGAGCGAAACGCCTTCGGCTGATGGTGGGGGTGGACCACTTGACCGGCCTCTCGCAGCGGGCTCCCTTCGTCGAGCGGATCGACGAGGAGCTGGCGCGGGCCCGTCGACGCGGAGCTCCGCTCAGCGTGGCGATCCTCGACCTGGACGAATTCAAGGCCTTCAACGACACCTTCGGCCACCCGGTGGGTGATCGGGCGCTACAGGCGGTCGCCACCCGCCTCCGCTCCTCGGTGCGGAAGAGCGACCTCGTCGCACGGTTCGGAGGCGAGGAGTTCGTGGTCGCCTTCCCGGAGACCGCGGTGGAGCAGGCGCGGCAGCGGGTGGAGCACATCCGTGAGCAGCTCGCGCGGGTCAGCATCCAGGTGGGCCGGGGCGAGCAGCGGCAGGTCACCGTGAGCGCCGGGCTCGGGAGCTGGCCCGCCGACGGGGAGACCTTCGACGCGGTGCTGACCAGCGCCGACGCCCGGCTCTACGAGGCCAAGCGGCGAGGAAAGAACAGGGTCGTCGCGCCGGAGAACCCGTTCCTCGACCCTCCACCACCGCGCGAGCCACCGCCGGGGACTTCTGCGGGGCCACTCGGTTGATGGCGGCCGACCGTGTGCTGGTGGCGGTTGCAGACCCCGCCTTCGAGGCGGAGGAGTTGCGCCTGCCCGTCCCCGGGGGCACACCTACCTGCCCATGAGCCTCAAGGCCGAGCTCCAGCGTCTGGGACTGCTCGCGGACGACGCGCACGTCCCACCGGGGCAGCAGCTGCTCGCGCTCTGCGACGCCGGCGTCCTCGACGGCGGGCTCACCATTGCCCTGGACCTCCGGCCCGACGAGCTGATCGGCCCGCTCTGCGAGCGCATCGGGGGGTCTGCCCGCCTCCTCAAGGTGCTCGACGTCCGGGACGATCCGGAGGTCGCGCTCATCGTCGACGCCGGAAACGGCGAGGAGAGCTGGGAGGTTCGGGAGCCGCGCGACCTCGTCGAGCGCTGCAACGAGGAGTTCCGGGACGACGCCGAGTCGCGCGCGGTGGCGGTGCTCGGCGAGTGGGAGGATTCACTTCAGCTCTGGTGCATCCCCAAGCGCGCGCTGTCCTCCCTGCTCCGCGCGCCGTTCTTCCAGGCGGAGAACCGAGCCCGGCTCTCCGCCCTCGTCCCGGCGACTAACCGCGGATCTCGATGACGTCCGAGACCAGCGCGCTGCGCCCGTGGCGGGCGATGTCGTGGTGCGCCTGGGCCGCCTCGGCGAACAGTGCGGCCGCCCCCAGCACGTAGAACAGCGCGAGGGTCGCGAGCAGCAGCGGCAACGCGACGAAGGCGAATCGCTTTTCCGAGATGATCGAGTTCATGACTGCTCTTCCGTTCCTTCCCTCAGCGGTGGCATCCAGCCGCCCACCGTGCCCTGGAGACGACCACCGTCTCCGGCGATTGCCTGGGGCCCCGGGAAGGGTTCCTTTCCGGGCATTTACTTGCTCGGCGCTCGCCCGCGACGCATGCAGGAAAGGGCTGTACCCGTTAGCCCTTTCCGCCACTGTATGAGCCCACGCCGCCGGTCCGGCTTCCTCGCACCCTTCCTCACTGCGCTCGCGGTGTTCGCGCTTCTTCACGTGTACGTTGCACGCCGGCTGTTCCTGGACACCGGCCTGCCGCCTGTGCTGGCGGCCGCGGGTTGCGTGCTGCTCGCGCTGCTGGTGGTGCTGGTACCGGTGGGATTCGTCTTCAGTCGGCGGGACCGCGGCTGGCCCAGTCGCGTCTTCCCGCCCCTGGCCATCGGCTGGCTGGGAGCCTCGGGCGTCCTGCTCACGGTCACCGTCGTCACGGATCTGGGACGACTGCTGTACGGGCTGTTGCACGGCTGGCCCGATGCCGTTGCGGCGCTGCACCAGGCGCGGCTGCAGGCGGGTGCGATCGTGCTGGGGACGGCGCTCCTCGTGCCGTTCGCGATGTGGACGGCGCGCGTCCGGCTGGTGCTGAGCCGTGTCCGCGTTCCGCTGGAGAAGCTCGCTCCCGGGGTGGCCGGGCTCCGCATCGTGCAGATCAGCGATCTCCACATCGGAGCACGGCTCGGCGAGGACTTCCTTCGGCGGGTGGTGGACCGGGTGAATGCCCTGCGTCCGGACGTGGTGGCCATCACCGGTGACCTGGTGGACGGCCCGGCACACGTGGTCGAGCAGGCGCTCAGGCCGCTCGCGGACCTGGCCGCGCCGCACGGGGTGTACTTCGTGACCGGCAACCACGAGTACTACTGGGGCGGTCGCGAGTCGGTGCGGATGGTCGAGGCGCTCGGCCTGACGGTGCTCCACAACGAGCACCGCGTCGTCGAGCGGGACGGTGGGTCGGTGGTCATCGGCGGCATCCCGGACCTCCACGGCGGCCAGTTCTTCGCCGACCACGAGAGTCGCCCGGATCTGGCCTTCGCCGGAGCGCCGGCGGGCGCCCCGCGGGTGCTCCTCGCCCACCAGCCGCGCGCCGTCACCCGGGCTGCGCCGCACGGGGTGGACCTCCTGCTCTCGGGCCACACCCACGGCGGGCAGATCTTCCCCTTCCACTTCTTCGTCCGGCTGCAGCAGCCCGTCGTCCGGGGGCTCCGCAAGCTGCTCGGAGTCTGGGTGTATGCCCACCGGGGAACCGGGTTCTGGGGCCCTCCGATGCGTCTCTTCTCCACGCCGGAGATCGCCGAGATCACCCTGACCCCGGCGGCCTGACGCGAGGCCGTCCGGGGAGTCAGTGATGCACGTCGATGTGGCCGTGCTCGCCGGCGGGCATCCCGGTCCGGGTGACGACGCCCTTCAGTCCCCTGAGGCAGCACCCGGCGGCTCGCCGGCGCTGGACCCTAGGCACGCGGGCGGAGAGCGGAAGCGCCCCGGCGGGGCAACCGTCCGCGAGGCGCCGCGAGCTGTGCGGCCTTGAGCAGCGCGGCGATCATCGGCTCGGCGCTGGCCTTCCCCTTCCCGGCGAGCGCGTAGGCCACTCCGTGGTCGGGTGAGGTGCGGGGCACCGGGAGCCCGAGCGTGACGTTCACCGTCCGGTCGAAGTCCAGGGCCTTGGCCACCACCAGCGCCTGGTCGTGGAACATCGCCAGCACCACGTCGGCTGGCATCCGGTCGGGCCGGGCGAAGAGGCCATCCGCCGGCCAGGGACCGGTGCAGTCGACTCCCCGGCGGCGGGCCAGGGCGATCGCCGGAGCGATGGTGCGGACCTCCTCGTCTCCCAGCAGCCCGCCCTCCCCGGCATGGGGGTTCAGCCCGCACACCGCGATGCGCGGCCGCCGTCCGAGCACCGGCTGCAGCGAGGCGGAGAGCAGCTGAAGCTGCGCCGCGAGCCGGTTCTTCTCCAGGGCGCGGGGCACGTCCCGGAGCGCGAGGTGGTTCGTCGCCAGCGCCACCTTCACCCGGGGGCCATCCATCAGCATCAGCACCTCGCGCCCGAACGCCTTGGCGAGGAACTCGGTGTGACCCATGAAGCGGACCCCGGCGCGGGTGATCTGCTCCTTGGACACCGGGGCGGTGCAGAGCGCGTCCAGCTCGCCGCGGAGCGCGGCCTCGACGGCAGCGGTGACGTACGCCAGCTGGGCCTTGCCGCCGGCACGGGTGGGCTTCCCGGGGGCGCGATCCTTCGCTGCCAGCTCGGACACCGCCACCCGCGCCGGCCCTTCCGGGGGCAGCCCCGCCTGGCGCTCCATCAGAGGAAGCCGCCGGACCGACGGCAGACGCTCGAGGGTCGGGCCGTCCCCGAACACCACCGGCACCAGTGCCCGGCGAACGCCCGGGTGCGCCAGCGCCCGGTCGACGATCTCCGGGCCGATGCCGGAGGGGTCCCCGAGCGAGATGCCGACCCGCGGACGGCCGGCCGCGGGAGCCGCGCTCAGATCTTCTTCTCCACCACCGCGGCGTTGCGGAGCGTCTCCATGTACTGGGACGTCAGCCGGTCGGCCTGCTGGCGGCGAAGACGCTCCTCGATCTCCGGACGGAGCTCGGCAATCGGCTTCATGCCCAGCTTCCGGATCTCCTCCAGCTTCAGGACGTGCCAGCCGAACTGGGTGCGTACCGGTTCGGAGACCTCGCCGGTCTTGAGATTGAAGGCCACCCGCTCGAACTCCGGCACCATCGTCCCGCGCTTGAAGAAGCCGAGGTCGCCGCCATCCGAGGAGCTGCTGCCCTCGCTGCGCTTCTTCGCCAGCTCGGCGAAGTCCACGCCCGGCTGGCGGGCCTCCACCGCCAGCGCCACCGCTTTGCGCCTCGCTTCGTCGACCGCGGCCTGGGGAGCGGTGCGGGGCACCGCGATGAGGATGTGACGGACGTGGACCTCGTAGTCCTCGCCCTCGGATCGGGTCATCCGGTCGTACTCGCTCTGGACGTCCGCCTCGGACACCTTCACGTTCTTCCGGACCTTCTCGCTGATGAGCTTGTAGCGGCCGATCTGCTTCCGCATCTGCTCGCGGTACTCGGCCACGGTGAAGCCCTCGCGCGAGACCGCCTGCTGCAGCTGCTCGTCGGTGAGGTTGTAGCTTTTCTTCACCTCCTCGACCGCCGCGTCGACCTCCTTGTCGCTGATGGTGACCTTGAGCTCCTTGAGCTCGTTGTCCACCAGCTTCTCGTCGATCATCGTGTCCAGGACCTTCTTCATCGCGGCGGCTCGCTTCTGCCCCCGTTCGGGTCCGGTGGCCTCCTGATCGACCCGGGCCAGCTCGGGAGCGGCGCGCCTCTCCACCTCGGAGAGGGTGATGACCTCGTTGTTCACCACCGCGGCCACGCGGTCGACCAGCTCCGCCCGGGCCACCAGGCCCGCGAGCAGCACGAGGGCAGCGAGCCCGGTCCGGATGGAACGTCTCATCGCTGATTCTCCTGAGCCTGGCCGGCCGGAGCGCGGGGGATGACCTGCACCACCAGGGGCTCGTTGATGCGGATGTCCGCCCTGGAGCGGAGCTGGGTCACGAACTCCGTCTGGGCCTGCTCCTGCTTCGCGCGAAGCAGGCGGCGCTCGACCTCGCCCCGGACGCCGGCCAGGTCCCTCTTCCGCGCCGGGCGGCGCTCGAGCAGCTTGAAGATGTGGAACCCGTAGTCGGTGCTCACCACCTCGGAGATCTGCCCCGGCCCGAGCGAGAAAGCCACCGCGTCGAACTCCGGCGGCATCACCCCGCGGGGAAACCACCCCAGATCCCCCCCATCCTTGGCGTCGGCGGAGAGCGAGCGCTCGCGGGCGAGGTCGGCGAACTTCGCTCCCTCCCGCAGCCGGGCGCGGATCTCCTTGGCCTGGTCCAGCTCCTTCACGACGATCTGCGCCGCGTGCACCTGCTCCGGGTCCTGGAGCAGCGCGGGATGCGCCTCCAGCTCGGCCCGGATCTCCTCCTCGGTGACCGCCACCCGCGGGTACACCAGCTCGTGGAAGAGCCGCTCCTGGACGAGCTGGGCGCGAAGCTCGGCCCGGAGCTCGTCCAGCGTCTGGTGTCTCTGGGAGAGGAGAGCCTCGAACTCCTGGGGAGGCCAGTCGGCGCGCATGCGCTCGAGCCGCTTCGCCACGTCCTCGGCGGGAACGTCCAGTCCGCGCCTGGCCGCCTCCTGGACGAAGAGGAGCCGGTCCAACTGCGCCTGGAGCACGGTGCGGCGCAGGGTGGCGAGCTGGTCGGGAGCGGGCGCGCTGGTCCCATCGGGCAACTCCAGGGAACGAGTGAGCTCCCGCTCGAATTCCGCCCGGGTGAGGACCTGTCCGTTGACCCAGGCCACGGGGGCGGCGCTCGGGTCCTCGGGGGGTCGACGGTTGCAGCCGGCAGCGAGGACCACCAGGAGAATCCCCGCCTGGAACAGGGGGTGCTGCCTCATTTCGTCTCGGGTGGGCCCGGTGGCGGCGAGCCCGTCGGCTGGCGGGCCGGGCCACCGGGCATGGCTCCGGGCGGTCCGCCCATTCCGGGGTGTCCCATCGTCGGCATGCCGGGCGCGGAAGGCGCAGGGGCGATCTGGGCCAGGGCCGCCTCGTCCAGGGTGTAACTGGCCTCGGACTTCAGCCGCTTCATCAGCTCGTCGCTCGCCGCGGTCCGCCGCTCGCTGTAGAGGCGGTTGCGGATCTGCATCTTCACCTCGTCCAGCGAAAGGACCCGGGCCGGGGTGCGGGCCTTCAGCCGGAGCACGTGGAATCCCTTCCCGGTGGCCACCACCGGCGAGATGTCCCCGGGCGCTTGCAGGCCCTTCGCCGTCGCGCCGATCTCCGTGCCGTAGCGGGCCTCGAGCTCGGGGAGGGTCATTGGACGCAGATCACCTCCCACGTTCTTGGTGAGCGCGTCGTCCGAGCTGGCCCTGACCAGGGCGGCGAACCCCTGCTCGTCGGCCGGCTTCAAGGCGCGCGCCTTCGAGCGGAGCTTCTCGGCCTCCGCGGCGCGGGCCTTGCGCTTGGCCGCGTCCTGGGTGTCGGCGGCGAGGAAGAGGTCCTGGAGCTGGATGCTCTCCGGTCGCTGGTAGTCCGCCGGGTGGCTGTCGTACCAGGCCTTCACCTCGTCGTCGGACGGCTGGGGCGCGTTCTTCTCCAGGGCGTGCTGGAGAGCCTTCTGGGCCAGAGCCTTCTTCACCGTCTCCTGCACCTCGGGGTCGTTCTGCAGGCCTTGACGGATGGCCTCCCGAGCGAGCAGCTCCACCCGGACCAGCCCCTCCACGTAGTCCTTCCGCGCCGCAGGTGTCTGCAGCCGCATCCGGACCATGGGGGGGAGGGCCGAGAGCTGGCGATTGACCTCCTCCACCGTGAGGGCGCCTCCGTTGAACTTGACCAGAGGGGTGCCCTCCTTCGGCTTCGGGGCGAGGTCGAGGGTGATGCGGTCGGCCGAGCTGCCCTTCTGGCAGCCAAGGAGCGCGACGACGACGAGCGAGGAGAGGAGGAAACGAGCCATGGGCGGCCCGGTGCCGTAGCATGGCCCCACCCGGGCTGACCAGCCTTCCCCCTCTCCATGGACGACTGGTGCGTGTACATGCTCCGCTGCGGCGACGGGTCCCTCTACACGGGGGCGACCAACGACCTGGAGGCGCGCCTGCGGGTCCACCGGCGCGGGCGCGGGGCGGCGTACACTCGAAGCCGGCTCCCGGTGCGCCTGGTCTACGCCGAGCCGGCGGCGGACCGGGGAACGGCGCTCCGGCGCGAGTGGGCCCTCAAGCAGCTCACCCGGCCGGAGAAGCTCGCCCTCGTCAGACGGCGGCGGCCGGTGGCGTTGCCGGGGCGGAGGGCTCGACCTTCCGCTTCCGTCCGGCCCCGAGGACGATCGCCAGCACCGAGAACACGACGGCGCCGGTGAAGAGCCCCCCGAGCTCGATCTGGAGCGTGTGCGACACCGTGCTGATGGCCAGCGGCTCGCAGGCGCACTGAGACATGATTCCGGCCCCGGGCGTGTTGAACCAGGGCAGGAACGCACGCGAGATGAGCCCTCCGGCCCAGGTTCCGGCCAGGCCGCCGAAGACGGCCCAGAAGAGGACGCTGCGGACTGCGCTCATGGTAGAGACCTCCCCGCAAGGAACCTTTGCACGATGCTGGCCTGGACGGGTGCACTCTTCGCGATCGCGGCCGCGGCGCTGACCGTGCCCATTCTCCGGCACGCCTTCGGCAGGAGCCTGGGGACCGGGCTGATGGTGCTGCTCATTCCGGCCTACGTGGCCTGGTTCGCGGTGGGGCAGTTCGAGCACCGGCGCAAGGCGCTCTTGGTCCCGGCGTGGTTCGCCTGCGTGGGCCTCGCGGCGGTGTGCCTGGGCGTGCACGTCACGCGGGTGAACCTGGCGGACCTGCTCGCGCCGGTGCGCTGAACGCCAGCTCCACCGCGGGGACAGCGGGTGCTCGCGAGACGGCGGTCGCTTCGAGCGCAAAGGTCAAGTCGGGCAAAGCGGCCGGCCGAGCGGATCGCGTCGTGGGCCCCTGGTGGCGACCAGCCCGTGACCCCTAGTGCGTCCGCAGGTCACGGCGCGCCCGGGGGCGAGGACCGGGTTGCAAGCTGGACGAGTCCCGGTGCTGGCGGTTACTTGACCACGCTGTCCGGTGTCGCGCCGGTCCACCCTCGAGGAGGCCACCCCATGAACGTTCCCGCCTATGCAGCGCGCTCCGCCGGTGCGCCTCTCGCTCCCTTCACCGTGGAACGCCGTGACCCCCGCCCCGACGACGTGCAGCTGGACATCCTGTTCTGCGGCATCTGCCATTCAGACATCCACCAGGCGCGTGACGAGTGGGGCGGGGCAACCTTCCCGATGGTGCCCGGCCACGAGATCGTCGGTCGGGTCACACGCGTGGGCCCGGGGGTCACGAAGTTCAAGGTGGGGGACCTGGCGGGGGTCGGCTGCATGGTGGACTCGTGCGGCCGTTGCGACCCGTGCCGTCGGGGCACCGAGCAGTTCTGCACCCAGACCGCGGCCTGGACCTACAACGGCACGGAGATGGACCGGACCACGCCGACCCACGGCGGGTACTCGACCTCCATCGTGGTCAGGGAGTCCTTCGTGTTGCGCATTCCCGCGGGGCTGGACCCGGCGGGGGCCGCGCCCTTGCTCTGTGCCGGGATCACCACCTACTCGCCCCTGCGGCAGTGGGGGGTGAAGGCCGGGCAGAGGGTGGGCGTGGTGGGCCTCGGAGGGCTCGGCCACATGGGCGTGAAGCTCGCGCGTTCGATGGGCGCGGAGGTCACGATGTTCAGCACTTCGCCCTCGAAGGAGAAGGACGCCGAGCGGCTCGGGGCCACCGGATTCGTCCTGACCGCGGATCCTGCGGCACTGAAGGCACAGGCCGGGAAGTTCGACTTCCTCCTCGACACCGTGAGTGCGGAGCACGATGTCAATGCCTACCTGTCGGTGCTCCGCCCTGGCGGCACGATGGTGATGGTGGGCGTGCCGCCCGAGCGGCTGAAGCTCAGCGCGTTCTCGCTCGTCGCTGGGAACAAGCGGCTCGCGGGCTCGCTCATCGGCGGCATCGCCGAGACCCAGGAGATGCTCGACCACTGCGGCAAGCACGGGATCGTGGCCGACGTGGAGATCATCCCGATGCAGAAGGTGAACGAGGCCTACGAGCGGACGCTGAAGAGCGACGTGAAGTACCGGTTCTCGATCGATCTGGCGAGCCTGAAGAAGTGACGCGCTGAGCGCCCGGCGGCCGCGGGCCGGATTCGAGGCGGCTTCCCTCGTTCTCACGGGAGGGCACGGACCGCGGCAGCCACGTCGCTCCGATCGCCCTCGAGGTAGGGACGGCTCGCGAGGACATCGGAGGAGCGGAACTGTGCTGGCGCCGGCACGCGCGGCCGGTGAAGCTCCCCAGTCGCGGCGCCCACGGGCGGCCGCTCACGACGGAGCACCGCATGAACGGCGTAGACCTGGCTCAGAAGCTGGCCACCTTCTCCGAACACTACCGGCCGCGCACTGTCGGCCAGTTCAACGGCCACGACCTGATGGTGGCGAAGGTGAAGGGGCCGTTCGTCTGGCACCGCCACGAGGACACCGACGACTTCTTTCTCGTGCTGAAGGGGAGGATCCGGATCGAGCTGCGCGACGGGAACGTGGAGCTCGGCCCAGGCGAGCTGTACGTCGTGCCGAAGGGTGTCGAGCATCGCCCGGTAGCCGACGACGAGGCACACATCCTGCTCATCGAACGATCCGGAACACCGAACACCGGCGATGCAGCAACGGCGGCCCCGCGCGTCGTGATCTGAGGTGGAGCCTGAGGCTCCGCCTCATCCCACCCAGATCATCATCGGCCTCGACGCCGCGACTCAGACGCCGCGGGCGTCGGGCGCCCAGAGGACCTTGTGCTGCTGGAGCTGGAAGCGCACCGGGAGCCGGTCGGCGATGATCCACTCGGCGAGCGTCGTCGGGGACAGCTCGCCGTGCACGGTGGAGAACAGGAGCCCGGCCGGGCCGCGCTCGAGAGCGCGCTCGGCGATGCACGCCTTCGCCCAGTCGTAGTCCTCCCTCGAGGCGAGCACGAACTTCAGCTCGTCCCGCTCGGTGAGGCTCTCCAGGCAGCGCCAGTCGTTGCGATCCGCCTCGCCCGACCCGGGGCATTTCACGTCGACGATCTTGTGCACCCCCGTCGGCACCAGCCGCACGTCGATCGCTCCGGAGGTCTCGAGCAGCACCGTCAGACCCGCGTCGAGCAGCGCCTCCATCAAGGGATACACCCCGGGCTGGAGGAGCGGCTCTCCCCCGGTCACCTCCACCCGGGGGGACCCGAGCGCCTTCACCCGCTCCACCACCTCGGTCACCGACATGCGCGTCCCGCCCCGGAAGGCGAACGCCGAGTCGCACCACCGGCAGCGAAGGTGACATCCCGTCAACCGCACGAAGCTGCAGAGCAGCCCCTGGTGTGAGGACTCACCCTGGAGCGAGAGGTAGATCTCGCTCACCACCACGGAGTCGGCGCCCGACACGCGCCGGGGCTCGATGTGCGGACGTGCAGCCAGCATCGCCGTGCGTCCTGTAACACGCTCCTCATGGCTGTGGCGGGGGCCGGCTCTCCAGGCGTAGCGTGCCGCCTGCATGGACTGGGTCGCCGGAGGCGCCGGACGGCTGCGGGTGGAGACCAGCGGGAGCGGACCGGGCGCTCCCGTGCTCCTGGTCCACGGCGGCGGGGCCGACCGCAGCCACTGGCACGCGCTGACTCCGTTCCTCGCGGCCGACCGCACGGTGGTCTGCTTCGACCAGCGCGGCCACGGGGAATCCGAAGCTCCGGCGGACGGGCGCCGCGACCTGGCGGCGATGGCGGCGGACGTGGTTGCCGTTGTCATCGGCACCGGGCTGGACCGGCCCGTCGTCGTCGGCCACAGCTTTGGGGGCGCGGTCACCGGGGAGGCGGTGGCTCGCTTCCCCGACCGGTTCTCCGGGGCGGTCTTCCTCGATGCCGCCGGCGACATCCGAGGCCTCCCTGAGACGGAGCTGGCCGAGTGGCGCGCCGGGATGGCTCCCGACCGCTTCCGTGCCTCGAGCCGTCGATGGTTCGAGCAGATCCTGCACGACGCCCGGCCCGAGACGCGGCAGCACGTGCTGGCCACCCTCGGCCTCACCGTCCGGGAGACCTACGTCGAATCGATGGAGTCCATGCTCGGGTACGACCCCACCGTCGTGCGCCGCTTTCCGGGGCCCAAGCTGCTCATCACCGTGCGCGAGCTCGACGGGCCGATGGCAATGCGCGCCGCGGTGCCCGAGCTGCCCAACGTCTTCGTCGAGGACACCAGCCACTGGCCCCAGCTCGACCAGCCGGACGAGGTCGCCGCCATCCTCCGCCGGTTCCTCGCCGACGTGGACCGCCGCCGCGCCTGACGGCGTCTCCGTCGCGAGCGGTCACTGCTTGAGCTTGTAGCCGCCCGCGAGCAGGGCGTAGGTCACCGCGGTCGAGGTCAACGCGAGCAGCAAGAGCATCAGCGCGCCGATTCCGGGCGGGAGCGCGGCCGTCCCGAGCATCCCGTAGCGCAGCCCTTCCACCATGTAGACCATCGGGTTGAAGTGGCTGAGGGTTCGCCACGGCTCGGGCAGCCGGCTGATGCTGTAGAAGACCCCGCCGAGGAACGTCAGCGGGAGCATCACGAAGGTCGGGAAGAAGTTGATCTGCTCGAACTTCTCGGCCCACACCGCCGCGATGAGCCCGAGCACCGAGAAGACGTAGGCGGTCCCCAGGAGAAAGCCGAACGTCACCAGCGGGTGGGCCAGCTGGAAGCCGGAGAACACCAGGGCCGCGGCCCAGGTGAGCAGGCCGACGGTGAGGCCGCGCACCATCCCGCCGCCCACGAATCCGAGCAGCAGCTCCCAGGGTCCGAGCGGCGCCACCAGGAGATCCACCATGGTCCCCTGGATCTTCATGATGAAGAGCGAGCTGCTGGTGTTGAGGAAGGCGTTGTTCGCCAGCCCGAGGAACACCAGGCCGGGGACGATGAACGGGAGGTACGGCTGCCCCGTGGCCTCCTCCATCCTCCCGCCGAGGCTCACCCCGAACACGACGAAGTAGAGGGTGGTGGAGATGAGCGGGCTGAGCACCGTCTGGCCAGGCACCCGGAGGAAGCGGCGCACCTCCTTCACGAAGAGAGTCTGCAGCCCCGTGGTGTTCATGCCGGGTCCTCACCCCCGCCCCGGAGAATCTCGATCAGCACGTCCTCCAGCCGGCTCGCCCGGGTGTCGACATCCACCACCGGGAAGCCGCCCCGGTACAGCTGCCCGAGCACCTCGCCGGCGCTGGGTTGTCCGTTGCGCTCGGTGACCACGAGGGAGCGACGGTCCTCGGCCAGCTCCGCCTTCCCGTCCAGCGTCACCGGCAGCGGACCGACGGCTGCGGAGAAGGTGATCCGCACCCGCTTCTCGCCCATGCGCCGGAGCAGGGCGACCTTGTCCTCCACCAGGAGCAGCCGTCCCGAGTTGATGATCCCCACCCGATCGGCGAGCTCCTCGGCCTCCTCGAGGTAGTGGGTGGTGAGGATGACCGTGGTTCCCTCGCTCCGGAGCTGCCGGACGTAGGCCCAGAGGTCGCGCCGGAGTTCCACGTCCACCCCTGCGGTGGGCTCGTCGAGGAAGACGAGCTTCGGGCGGTGCACCAGCGCCTTCGCGATGAGCAGCCGCCGCTTCATCCCCCCCGAGAGCGCGCGGGTCTGCGAGTTGGCCTTCTCGCTCAGGCTGAGCGCCTCCAGCACCTCGCGGATGCGGTCCTCGTCCGGCGGTCGGGCGTAGTACCCGAGCTGGATCCGCAGCGACTCGCTCACGGTGAAGAACGGATCGAAGTTCAGCTCCTGCGGGACGAGGCCCACGTCGTAGCGGGGCCGGAGCGGGTCCTGGTCCAGGTCCACGCCGAAGAGGCGAATGGTGCCGCTGGTCTTCTTCACCAGCCCGCAGACCGCGCCGATGAGCGTCGTCTTCCCCGCGCCGTTGGGGCCGAGCAGGGCGAAGATCTCCCCCGCGCCGATGGTGAGCGACACCCCGGCGAGCGCGGTGACGTCGCGGTAGCGCTTGACCAGCTGCTCGACCTCGAGGACGGGCGGGGAACTCACCGGTGCGCGCGGCATAACAAAGGCGCGCGGGTCCCTGCTCGTCTCCTGCGGGAACTGTCCGTTCTACTCCTCGGGTTCGTCGGGCGCGGCGGGCTCGATCCCGGTGCCTCGTCCGGCCAGCGTGGCCCAGGCCTCGACGTCGGAGAGCGGCACGTCACCGCCCAGGGCCTCGACGTAAGCGACCTGCTCGTCCGGGTAGACGCAGACCTCGTGCGGAACCCGGTCACCGAAGGCCCAGACCTCGAGCACGCCCTGGCCCGTGTTCTCCAGGGTGTGCGCCTCCGGGTCGCCGGCGTGGTAGCTCACGAAGTCGCCCGAGTGCACGGTGACACGCTCGTCGCCGTGCACCAGCGTGCCCTCACCGCGCACGACGACCAGGAGCTCCTCCTGGAACAGGTGGCGGTGCCGGCGAGACGCCCGCGCGCCCGGCGGGATGCGCTGGATGCGCAGCCCCACGTTTCGGGTCCCGACCGCCCGGCCGACGTCCCGGACGTCACCACCCACCCCCGGCGCGATCGCGTAGGGAAGCCACTCGAGTTCGGACAGATTGAGCTTGCGCACAGGTCCCGACATGAAGCCGGCGCGTGCCGGAGGGGCCGGAACATCGCGCAACCCCCTGACACTGGAGGGCAAAACCGGCAGGACAGCCCTTTCGTTTGACGGGTGATGGTCAACGCCTTAACCATCAAGGCATGAAGTCATCCATCTGCCCCCGGTTCGAGAAGCTCGAGCAACTCTCGCGGACCATCCCCGGTCTCGACCGCGACGCCGTCTCGGCCTGCGTCCCGCTCCTCTACTTCTACAAGGAGTTCGACGCGGCCCTCGAGCAGCACTACCAGGCCTACGGCCTCTCCCGCGGTCGCTGGCAGGTCCTGATGGCGCTCTACAAGGCGCCGAGCGAGGACGGCCTCACCCCCGCCGAGCTGGCCGACTTCACGGGCGTGACCCGTGCGGCGATGACCGGCCTCGTCGATGGGCTGGTCGAGTCCGGCCACGTGACCCGCGGCGACGCGGGCGAGGACCGCCGCACCTATCGCGTTCGCCTCACGGCGCGCGCCACCGACTTCCTCGCCTCCGTGCTCCCGGATCACCTCCGCCGGATGCAGGACCTCATGCACGCGCTCACGCCGGCCGAGCGCGACACCTTCGTGGAGCTCATCGAGAAGCTCCGCAGCCGGGTGCACGTGTTCCGTCACGAGTAGCGGCGACGGAGCCAACCCCTTCCCTCACGACTTCGATTCCCATCTCCGAGGAACCATCCACCATGTCCACCCCCACCGCCGCGCTTCGTGAGCACGCTCCCCGCGAGGTCCCGGCTCCCGCGCCGGAGGCCCCGGCCGCCGCGCCTGCCCGGCCCGGCTTCCGCCAGCGCCGCTCCACCCAGGTCTTCGCAGGTCTCGCCGCGCTCGCCGCCGTCGGCGCCCTCGGGGCCTGGGTGATCGGGCACGGCAAGGAGAGCACCGACGACGCCCAGGTCGAGGGCCGCGTGGTGAGCATCAGCCCGCGTGTCTCCGGTCAGGTGGAGAAGGTGCTGGTCATCGACAACCAGCAGGTCAAGCAGGGCGATCTCCTGGTCCAGCTCGACACCAGGGACCTGGACGCGAAGCTCGCCTCGGCCCGTGCCGACGTCGAGACCGCCAGGGCGACCCTCGCCTCCGCCCAGGTCAATCTCCGGCTCACGCAGGTGAACTCCGAGGCGTCGCTCCGGCAGGCGCGCGGCGGGCTCACCCAGGCCAGCTCCGGCGTGCAGGCCACCCGGAGCGCGCTCGCGCAGTCGAAGGCCGAGGTGGATGCGGCCGAGGCCGCCGACCGCCTCGCCCAGGCGGACTGGGTGCGGGCGCAGGAGCTCGCGAAGGCCGAGGCGATCTCCAAGTCGGACATCGACGCCCGCCGTGCTCGCGCGGAGCAGGCCCGTGCCTCACTCGAGCAGGCCCGGGCACGATTCGCCAGCACCGAGGCCAACCTCGCTTCGTCCGGGGGCGGACTGACTACCGCACAGGGTCGCCTCGCGGCGGCCGAGACTGCGCCCGAGCAGGTGAAGGCCGCCGAGGTCGCCGTCCAGGCCGCGCAGGCCCGCCTGGACCAGGCGCAGGCGGCGTATGACCTCGCCGCGCTGAACCGCAGCTACGCCGAGGTCCGCGCGCCGGTGGACGGCGTCGTGAGCCGCCGCACCGTGGAGCAGGGCCAGCTGGTGGGGCCGGACCGGCCGATGCTGGCGCTGGTCCCGCTCCAGGACATCTGGGTGGTGGCCAACTTCAAGGAGGACCAGATCGGCGGGATGCGCCCGGGCCAGAAGGCCACCGTCCGTGTCGACACCTACGGACGGCAGGACTTCCAGGGCCACGTGGAGAGCCTCGCCGGCGCCTCGGGCGCCCGGTTCGCGCTGCTTCCGCCCGACAACGCGAGCGGCAATTTCGTGAAGGTCGTTCAGCGCGTCCCGGTGCTGGTCCGGCTCGACAGGGCCCCGGAGGTCCCGCTCCGTCCAGGGATGAGCGCCGTGGTCACCGTCCGGACCAACTGAGGAAGCGCGTCGTGGCCGAGCAGACGCCCATCCAGGGCAACAAGCTGCTGATCACCATCGCCGCGATGCTCGGCGCGCTGATGTCGGTCATCGATATCAGCATCGTCAACGTCGCGCTGGGCGACATCCGGGCCAGCTTCGGCACGCCGCTGGACCGGATCGCCTGGGTGTCCACCGGCTACGCGATGGCCAACGTGACCATCATCCCGCTGTCGGGGTGGCTGCAGCGGCGCTTCGGGTTCCGGAACTACTTCGCCGGCTCGCTGCTGATGTTCACCGCCGCCTCGGCGCTCTGCGGGCTGGCCTGGAACCTGCCCTCGCTGGTGGTGTTTCGCATCCTGCAGGGCATCGGTGGGGGAGCCATCATCCCCACCTCGCAGAACATCCTCTTCGGCCGTTACCCGCAGAAGGAGCACGGGATGGCCGGCGCGCTGTTCGCGCTGGGGGCCGTCACCGGTCCGCTCCTCGGGCCGACGATCGGTGGAAAGCTCATCGACGTCGCCAGCTGGAACTGGATCTTCCTGATCAACGTGCCGCTGGGCCTGCTCGCCGCCTGGGTGTCGTTCATCGCCATCAAGGAGCCGAACTTCACCCCGGCACGCGAGCCCATCGACGGACGGGGCATCGGGCTGCTCGCCGTGGGCATGGTCTCGCTCCAGTACGTGCTGGAGGAGGGAAACCGCGACGGGTGGTTCGAGGACGCGCGGATCGTGGTCCTCGCCTGTGCGGCGGCCATCTGCCTCGTCACCTTCGTGGTGCACGAGCTGGAGATCGAGCACCCAGTGGTGGACTTCCGGGTGTTCAAGAACATCAGCTACACCGCCGCCAGCGGGCTGAACTTCCTCATCGGGACCGCGCTCTTCGCCGGGTCGTTCCTCTACTCGCTCTTCTGCGGAACCGTCCTCCGCTACGAGGCGATGGACATCGGGTTGCTGTTCCTTCGCGGCAGCTGGATCCAGGTGTTGATCATGCCCCTGGTGGGACGGCTGATCGGCAAGGTGGACACCCGCGGGCTCATCGCCTTCGGGACCATCGGTCTGGTGGCCTCGCTCTGGCTGAACGGCCACCTCACCCAGCTCGCCGATACCCACGCCCTGACCATGCCCCTCTTCGTGCGCTCGCTGGCGCTGGGCTTCGCCTTCGTGCCGCTCTCGGTGGTGGCGCTGTCCGGGCTGAGCCCCCGCCAGCGGGGCAGCGCGGCCGGTCTGTTCAACCTCACCCGTGAGCTGGGCGGCTCCATCGGCACTGCGTGGATGAGCACGATGCTCACCAACAACGCCCATCAGTTCCGGACCGACCTGGCCCGCTACGCCGACCCGTACAACCCGGTGTTCCAGGAGCAACTCCGGCAGGCCCAGGGCGTGGTGGCCCGGCTTCCCGACCCCATCCAGAGCGGCTATGCGCTGATGGCCTCCCGGCTGGACTCGCAGGCCCTGATCCGCGCGTTCAACAGCGGCTTCCTGGTGCTGGCGGCGGTGTTCGCCCTGTCCTTCTTCCTGGTCTTCCTGCTCCGGAAGCCGAAGGAGAACGCGGCCGAGATCGCGGCCGCGGCCCACTGATTCTTCCCGTGAGCTCACCATGCAGGCAACCAGGCACTCGATCTCCGAGGTGTCAAACACCTCGTTGGTCAGCAGCCGAGTGAAGCGAGTGAGATCGCCTCTCGACGCCTAGCAAGCGAGCAGACAAGGGTCCTGACGCCTGATCTACAGCTTGAACGGGTCGGGGTGCTTCTGCTTCCGGGCGAGCTTCCCCGGGGCCTGGCTCGTGGAACGGCCGGCGCGGGGCAGAGCAACGTGCACCTCGAGCTCGGCGTCCGGGAGGACCTCGACCTCGGTGGCCCGGCGTCCGGCGCGCTCCAGGCGCAGACGGCTGGGAGTGCTCGAGCGAGGAACCGCAGCGGTCAGCGGGGTGGTCCCCAACGCACGCCCTGACGGCAGCTCGACGACGCGTGCGCCCGGTGGCTCGGACACCACGGTCATTGCCACCTCCGCGGGCTGCGTCGCCTCGGGCACTGCGGGCAACGCCGCAGGGGCGGCCGCGGGTGCCGGGCCGCGCACGAGCTTTCCGGTGACCACCGGCGCGACCTCCGCGGTCCGGAGCGTCGAGCGCCCGGCCACGACCCCCAGCCCCAGCGCCAGCACCGCCAGCGCTCCGCCCGCCACCATCCAGCGCGGCGGCGCGCGCCGCACCGGGGCCTGCGCGGCCACCTCGAGCGCCCGTGCCAGCTCGCGCAGCGAGGGATACCGGTCCTCGGGGTTCTTCGCCAGGCAGCGCCTGACCACCGCCCACAGGGCATGCGGGATGCGCTCGCCACTCCGGGTCTGCGCGGGCAGCGGCGGCGGGGGCGAGGAGAGCACCTGCGCCACGAGCTGCCCGAACGCCGGTGCCTGGAAGGGCGGATGCCCGGCCAGCAGCTCGTAGAGGACGACGCCCACCGAATAGAGATCCGTCCGCGCGTCGGCGTTCCCTCCGGTCGCCTGCTCCGGGGCCATGTACGCCGGGGTCCCGACGATGGTGCCCTCGACCGTGGTGGTCATCGGCACGTCGCCGAGCGGAGCCACCAGCTTGGCCACGCCGAAGTCGAGCACCTTCACGAAGTCGCGCCCGTCCCGCTCGAGGACGAACAGGTTGTCCGGCTTCACGTCGCGGTGGATGACCCCCACCTCGTGCGCCGCCTGCAGCGCGTCGCAGACCTGCCGGATGATGCCCACCGCCCTCGCCACTCCCGGCTGCTCCTTGCTCAGCAGCTCGGTGAGGCTCTGGCCCTCGAGCATCTCCATCACGCAGTAGACGCGCGCCAGCCCGGAGTCCGACGTCTCCTCGACGAAGTCGAGGATCTCCACGATGTGGGCGTGGTTGATCTGGTTGACCGCCCGAGCCTCGTGGAAGAAGCGCTGGATGAGGTGGGTGTTCTTCGTGTGCTCGGCCCGGAGCACCTTCACCGCCGCCGGCCGGCCGAGGCTCACGTGCCGGGCCTGGAAGACCCGGCCCATCGCCCCCTCGCCGAGCACCCGCTCCAGCCGGTACTGCCCGAGGACGTCGCCCGGCTTCTCGCGCTCGGATTCCTCCACCAGGAGGAGCGGCGGTTGCTCGGAGCCTTCCTTGGTCGGGAGGAGCTGGGTCCGCGGCTGCGCCTCGAGCAGCGCACGGGCCGCCTCGCCCGGAGACATGAATCCACCCTCCGCCTCCTCGAGGACGCAGCCCGCGTACACGCCATCCAGCCAGCCGAGGTGCTCGGGGCAGGCCTCGCGGATGAGCCGGCCCAGCGCGACCACGTCGCCGCGGGGATCGAAGCCCTGACCGTCGTCATCCAGCCCTGGTCCGATCAGCTTCGGGGCGAAGCGGGGGAGCCCCCCCACCAGGAACACCTGCCCTGCCGGGAGGGCCTGGACCACGATGCCGCGCTCCCGGAGCTCCTCCAGCACGCTGCACAGCGGCAGCAGCAGCAGCGCCATCTCGTCGGGGGTCAGCGAGTTCGCCTTCCGGAGGTGCGAGCCCAGGTCCTCCCCGTCGAGGTACTCGCTCACCACGTAGGGGCGCCCGTCGTCGAGGCACCCTGCCTGGAGCTGGCGCGCCAGATGGGGATGGTTCAGTTGACCCAGGGCCTTCGCCCGCTCCTGGAAGGCGCCCCGGAGCTCCTCGTCACCCCAGCGGGTTCCGTGGAACACCCGGACCATTGCGCGACCCCCGCTGACGCGCGCGCGGGCGCGCCAGGCCGTCCCGGAGGGGCCCTCGTCGAGCTTGGTCAGCAGCTGGTATCCGAAGTCGCTCGTCATTCGTCAGCAGCGCCTGCCTGCCTGACTGTCGTAATCGGCCCCGCGTTCGCCGAGCCGGTCTAGGTCGGATGCGGCCCTCCACACCACCCTTTCTGTGCACCAGAGGGCAGCCGGTGTCACAGGGGGCTGACCGTCTGGCTGCTTTCGTACATCGAGGTCACGAAGGACATCGGCGCTTGCCCGGCCCGACCCGCGCTGTACTGTCGCGCGTCACAAATGGCCGAGAACTTCATCTTCACCATGCAGGATCTGCGGAAGGTCCGCGGCGGCAAGGACATCCTGAAGGGCATCTACCTGTCCTTCTTCCCGGGGGCGAAGATCGGCGTCATCGGCCCGAACGGCGCCGGCAAGTCCACGCTCTTGCGGATCATGGCCGGCCAGGACACCGAGTTCTTCGGCACGGCCCGGCCTGACCCGAGCATCCGCGTGGGCTTCCTTCCCCAGGAGCCGCAGCTCGAGGCGTCCCTCGACGTGAAGGGGAACGTGGAGCTGGGGGTGAAGTCGCTCCGGGACGTGCTCGACCGGTTCAACGAGGTCTCGAACCAGCTCGGCGAGCCGATGGACGACGCGCGGATGGAGAAGCTCCTCACGGAGCAGGCCAAGCTCCAGGACGCCATCGACGCGCAGAACGGCTGGGAGCTGGACCGGACGCTCGAGGTGGCCATGGACGCGCTGCGTCTACCGCCGGGGGACGCGCCGGTGACGCAGCTCTCCGGCGGCGAGAAGCGCCGGGTGGCGCTGTGCCGGATCCTCCTCGAGCGGCCGGATCTGCTCCTCCTCGACGAGCCCACCAACCACCTGGACGCGGAAAGCGTGGCCTGGCTGGAGCGCGCGCTCCAGGAGTACTCCGGGACCGTCGTCGGCATCACCCACGACCGCTACTTCCTGGACAACGTGGCGGGGTGGATCCTCGAGCTCGACCGCGGCGAGGGCGTGCCCTGGAAGGGGAACTACAGCAGCTGGCTCGAGCAGAAGCAGAAGCGGCTGGAGATGGAGGAGAAGGGGGAGTCCGCCCGCCAGAAGCAGCTCAAGCGCGAGCTGGAGTGGGTCCGGTCGAGCCCGCGCGCCCGGCAGGCGAAGAGCAAGGCCCGGCTCGCGGCCTACGAGCAGCTGCTCGCGGCAGGCCCGGACAAGCGCGATCCCTCCGGGGAGATCACAATCCCGCCGGGCCCCAAGCTCTCCGGGCTGGTGGTGCAGGCCCGGGGGCTCCGCAAGGCCTACGGCGACCGGCTCCTCATCGACGACCTGAACTTCAAGCTACCGCCCGGCGGCATCGTGGGCGTCATCGGTGCCAACGGGGCGGGGAAAACGACGCTGTTCCGGATGATCACTGGCCAGGAGAAGCCGGACTCGGGCGAGCTGCGCATCGGCGAGAACGTGAAGCTGGCCTACGTGGACCAGAGCCGTGACGCGCTCGATGGCGAGAAGACCGTCTTCCAGGAGGTCTCGGGCGGGCTCGACCAGCTCGACCTCGGCGGGCGCATCGTTCCGTCGCGGGCCTACCTGGCCGGCTTCAACTTCAAGGGGGCCGACCAGCAGAAGCGGGTGAAGGATCTGTCCGGTGGAGAGCGCAACCGCGTCCACCTGGCCAAGATGGTCAAGAGCGGAGGGAACGTGCTCCTGCTCGACGAACCAACCAACGATCTGGACGTGGAGACGCTGCGCTCCCTGGAGGAGGCGCTGCTGGCCTTCGCCGGTTGTGCGGTGGTCATCAGCCACGACCGGTGGTTCCTGGACCGGATCGCGACGCACATGCTCGCCTTCGAGGGGGAGAGCCGGGTCTTCTTCTTCGAGGGGAACTTCCAGGACTACGAGGCGGACAAGAAGAAGCGGCTGGGCGCCGAGGCGCTGCAGCCGACGCGCATCAAGTACAAGCCGCTGGTCAGGGCCTGAGGGGCGCTGCCTCACTGGGGAAAGGAGCGGGGAATGGCCGAGCTCACGCCGATGGCCGACGTCGACGAGGTGATCGCGGACGGCGAGGTTCGCCTCCGCCCGGCGTCGGGAGTTTCCGAGCGGGTCCGGGTGAAGGTCGGCCGGCCGCGCCATCTGAGCGACGTTCCCGAGGACGACTGGGTCTGCCCGGTCTGGATGGAGGACGTCACCGACGGGGTGCAGTGCTTCGGTGGAGTCAGCCCGGTGGACTCGCTGATGAACGCGATGGAGTGGGTGCGGTCCCGCTGCCGGGAGCTCGAGACGGCCAGGCGCTGAGGAGCGTCGCGACCGTCCCTGCTCACCAGACGAGGTTCGGCGCATCGCAGCGACGCGGCGAAGGAGGCCTCGCCGCGGGTCACCGGACCAGCCCGGAGCCCTCGAGGCCGGCACCACATCTCCGGCAGGCGGGTCCTTCCCGGACGAGGTGCACAAAGATCATCTTCGCCTGGCGGCTCTCCACCCCCTGGTTCTCGAGGAGGCGCTGCGCCTCGCCGAGGCTGTCCTCTCCTCCGAGCCGACCGACCGACGCCGGCGACTGGTCCCGCATCACGGACAGCGCTGCTCGACAGAGGCAGCGCTCAACCAAGTGCTCCGGCGACTCGTGCAGCCGTCCGGCTACTTCTTCGCCTTCTTGGTGCCACTCGAGGCCGCCTTCACCTCGACCTTCTTCGCCGTCATCGTGTAGGTGACCGTGACCTTGTCGCCGGGCTGGACGTCGGTCTTGTCGTCGCCACGGGCGATCTCCCAGTTTTCGCTGCCCTTCTTCACGGTGATCGACTCCGGCGTCGAGGACACCACCGGACCGGTGACCTGGTAGGTGTGGTCGGCGAGCGCGGCTGCAGGCAGCACGAGCGCGGAGGCGAGGGCCAGGGTGCGGAAGTTCATGCGGGTCTCCCCTGAGGTGGGACGGCGCGGGACGCTCCGGCAGCCGCACCGGAGTGTCAAGCAGCGTCTCCTGGGCGATGACGCAGCGAGTGGCTGATGTCACGCCGTGGGGGGGGGCAGGAACACTCACCCCCGGGCGCGCGTTGCGGGACCGTCGGGCCTAAACTGAACGGCCGCGGGACGCACCCATGGACCAAGAGACCGAGGCCGGCGCCCGGAGGCGAATCTGGATGAAGCGCGGGGCGGTTGCGGGGCTGGCGTTGACCTTCGTCGCGGTGACCCTCGTCGTCGCCCCGCGGGTCCGCGCTCGGGGTGGCCTGGGCGGGGTCGGATTCACCAAGGGCGCGTATTGCGCTGGGGCGTATGCCGACGACTTCGCCGCGCTGTCGCCGGCCGCGCGCGAGGCCGAGCAGAAGCCCCAGTCGCAATCGTGGGTCTACGCCATCCGCACCACCGCGACCTACGAGTGCCTCAGCTACTCCGGCGACGGCAACGTGCGGCGGGTCCGCCGGAAGGCGCTCGCCCACGGCACCGGCTTCGGCTACCGGCAACAGAACGGCGAGACGTACATCCTCACCAACCAGCACGTGGCCGAGTGGCCCGCCGTCACCGACGACGAGCACAAGGTCGACGACGTGCCACCCGGGTGCAAGCGGATCTCCGACGCGGTCAGGATCGTCGAGTCCGAGCGCGACACCTACGACCGCGACGACATCCCGCTCCTGCGGGTGGTCACCGACAAGTCGATGGACATGACGGTGCTCAAGGCGCACGCGCTCCTGCCGATCCTGCCCTGGAAGGTGGGGCGCTCGGCGGACCTCAAGGAGCGTAACGTGGTCGACGTGCGCGGCTTCCCCCTCGGCGCGTTCAAGGCCACCAACGTGGGCAAGGTGGTCTCCACCTACGACCACGACGACGAGAAGGACTGGGACCACGTCGACTTCGTGGTGGACGCGCAGCTGTCGCCCGGCAACTCGGGGTCACCGGTGCTCGGCGTCTCCTGCCGCACCGGCGAGTTCGAGCTGGTCGGCGTGTACCACGCGGGCTACGCCGGCAACACGCCGCTCAACGTGGTGGTCGCCATCGACCAGGTGCGCGACATGATGACCACCCTCAAGAAGAGTCCGCGGCGGGAGCGGATCGAGGTCTCCGCCCTGGACCGCAAGGCGCGGACCCGGCTGGTCTCCGGCCTCGAGGGCGCCATCGACCCCTTCTTCCCCTTCGACGGGGCGGTGGCCGTCGCCCGGGCCCGGACCGACGGTGCGCTGATCTTCGAGGTGATGTCACCGGCCTTTCCGGTCCGGAGCTCGCCGGCGCTGGTGCTGGAGGACCTCCCCGAGGGGCAGCCGGAGGGGTTCGGCGAGCTGGGCCGGGTCTGGGTGGGCGGCAGGTTCGGGCTCAAGGCGTACCCGAAGGGCGGCCTGGACGCCGACGGCCTGGTGCTGGTCGAGCGCGTGCTGGACGCTCTCCGGGCGAACGCCGGGCTCGCCCTGGAGCTGCGGACCGCGCAGGGGCTGGCCGCGCGGGACCGCGAGCACTACGAGCACATGGGCAAGCTCGAGCGACAGCTCCGGCGTGGCGCCGCCGCCCAGACCGATCTGGCCAGCAGCATGGGTGACCTGGTGGAGCGCCTCTCTCCGAAGGTGGGCGAGACCACGGTGAGCCTCGCCGAGGCGTACGTCCCGCTAGCCCCGCCGACCCCGGGGAAGAACGTGGCCCAGGGGCCCGGAATGACGGAGGCTTCCCCTCAGCAGGCCACGCCTGCCCGCTAGCTGCCTGTCGCAGGTGTCACAAGACTGGCGACGACGGATCACCCCTGTACACTGCCCGGCTGGTGAGCGATGGACGGGCAGAGGCGCTCCTCCGGAGTGCGCTCGAGAAGATCGTCTATTTCGAGGCACGCTCGGAGACGCTCCAGGCGGATGCGGCGACCCTCCGGTCGGAGGCAGACGCCCTGCGCGCCGATCTGGCCTCTGCCTCCCAGCGCGAGGTCGAGCTCCGCCGCCGCGTGGCCGAGCTGGAGGTGGAGCTCGGCCGGGCCCACCGTGATCGCGAGGAGGGCGCCCGGGTGCTCGACGCGATGCGCGCCGAGCGGGCCGGCCTGATGGGGAAGGTCCTGGAGGCGTCACGCATCCAGGGGACCTCGGCCGGGCTCGACTTCGACCTCGCCGGATTCATCTCCGACCTTCGGGCCGAGGCGATCGCGCTGCGAACCCCGGCGCTCGAGGTCGCGACGCCTCCCTCCCGGCTCCTCGACGGCGGCTCCGCACCATCCGGGTCGCTGGACTCGGTGCGAGCCGAGGCGCCCGCGCTGGAGACGGTGGCGGTGCACAGCGACGTGGCCCGGAACGGACTCTCCGCCCCCGGGGCAACGCCGGTTCCGGGGGTCCCCGCGCGCCCCTCGCTGCGTCCCTCCTCGCCGCCCGCAGGGGCCTCCGCGCGGGAGCGGCCGGCGCTCTTCGCGGAGGGAGCGGTGCCTTCGGCGGCGGCTCTCCTCGCGGTGACCCGCGAGGCCGAACGGCTGTTCGAGCAGGGCCGCCTTGCCGTCCCCCCCAGCCCGCGGCTCGGGGAGGAGAGCCTGTTCGGCTTCTCCATCCGCGAGCTGTCCAGCCCCGACCCGTCCGCGCGCTCCCGCGCTGCCGAGCGCCTCCGCACGCTCGGAGATCGCGCCGCCTCGCCGGCGCTCGCGGTGGCTCTCCACGCGGAGCGGGACGAAACGGTGCTGGTGGCGTTCCTGGAGGCATTCCGCGCGCTGGCCAGCCGCGAGGGAGCCGCGGTGGTCGAGCCGCTCCTGAGCGCGCCCGAGCCCGTGGTGCGCATCGCCGCGCTCCGGGCCATCACCCACCTGGATCCGGACGCCGCCCCGGCGCATCTGTCGCGAGCGGCGCACGACCCGGACGCCTCGGTCCGCCGGCGCACGGCGCTCCTCGCGGTGTCGCTCGGGCCGGAGCGGATGCTCGAGCTGGAGCGGCAGGTGTCGCGGGACCCGGATCCCGAGGTCCGCCGGCTGGCGGTCCTCGCCGCGGGAGCGGCCGGGGGCGAGCTGGCCCGCTCGCGGCTGCTCGGAGCGCTGGAGGATCCCCACCTCGGGGTCCGGCGCGCCGCCGCCCGGAGCCTCTCCGGGCTTCTGGGCATGGACGTGGGGCACGTCGCGACCCTCTCCGACGAGGAGCGCCGGCGCGAGGTCCGGCGCCTGGCGACCGTGGCGCCAGTGCCGCTCTCCCAGCGCGCGAGACCCCTCGGCCTGGCCACGCGTGCTCCACCCCGCCCCGAGCCCGAGCCCGAGCCGTCGTCGCCCGAGCCAGCGCCCGAGATCGAGCTGCCGGCGGAGCTCGAGGACCCGGCGGCGGCGTCCGGCGCGGGGGTGGCGGGCTGGCCCGCACCCATCGAGGTGGCGCTTCCGCCGGCGGCCCCCCGGGAGCTCGGCGCCGGCGGCCTTCATGCGGACGAGGCCCTCTGCCTCCAGATCACCTCCGAGCTCCGCACCTCGATGCGGGGCCGAACGGTGCTGGACCTGGCCACCCAGCTGGGGGTGACAGACGAACGGGTGATCGAGGCCGCAGCACTTCTCACGGCGCGCGGGCAGGTGGTCCGGCGCGGGGCGAAGCTGTTCGTCGCCTGACGAGCACGAGGACTGACGAGATGGATCTTCCCATCTACACCCCCAAGACGACGGCCGAGCTCCTCGGGATTCCGTCGAAGGCGCTCCGGTCGGCGCTGGACCAGCACAGC
Source organism: Myxococcaceae bacterium (assembly GCA_003818285.1). GTDB lineage: Bacteria > Myxococcota > Myxococcia > Myxococcales > Myxococcaceae > RPRB01. The sequence goes on along the minus strand of RPRB01000007.1, from coordinate 3,924 downwards.
TACTCTGCGCAGGACCTCTGGGCGCTGCGCAAGGCGCTGCGGATCCACCCGCGGCCGATCGGCCACCGGAAGCAGCTGTTCCTCAACTTCAAGGGCGGAACGGGGAAGACCTCGCTCTCCACCTCATACGCCTATCGCCTGGCGGAGCTGGGCTACTCGGTGCTGCTGGTGGATCTGGACAGTCAGGGCCACGCCACGAAGTGCCTCGGGTACGAGGGCGAGGACTTCGAGAAGACGCTGCTCCATGTGCTGGTCCGCAAGGCACCACTGTCCGAGGCGATCCAGCACACCCCGCTGCCCAACCTCGACTTCGTCCCCAGCAACCTGGGCATGAGCACCGTGGACCTGGCGTTGATGCCGATGGCGGGCCGCGAGTTCAAGCTCCGCAAGGCGGTGGAGGAGATCGAGGACCGCTACGACGTGATGGTCTTCGACGCGCCACCGTCCTTCGGGCTGCTGAACCTGAACGCGCTGATGGTGGCGGAGGACCTCTTCGTCCCGGTGCTGCCCGACTTCCTGTCGTTCCATGGACTGAAGCTGCTCTTCGAGACGGTGCAGAGCCTCGAGGAGGACCTGAACCACGTGCTCGACCACGTGTTCATCGTCGTGAACGCGTTCAACCAGACCTTCAAGCTGGCCAAAGAAGCCCTAGCCGCGCTGCGAGAGCATTACCCGGAATATCTACTGACCACCCTGGTGCGGCAGTGCACGAAGTTCGCCCAGGCCTCGAGCGAGGGCGTGCCGGTGTTCATCTCCGAGCGGGACTCGAAGGGCGCCCACGACGTGGATGCGTTCCTCCGGGAAGTGCTCCACCGGCTGGATCAGTCCCGGGTACAGGCCGCAACCGACGCGCGGGCGGGGTAGGGGAGAGCCGATGAAGAAAGCCTTCGATCAGAACGTGTCCCGCGCCAAGCCGAGGCTGAAGCTCGGTGGGCCGCCGCCGGGCCCCGCGGCCTCCGAGTCGCGCGGTGCCGAGGACGACTGGGTGTACGAGGTCGCGGCCCAGGTGGCCGGCCAGTCCAGAGCCGCCGAGGTCGAGGCACCGACGGCGCGCGAGGTGCTCGCCGCCGCGGCGCGGGCGAGCGAGGCTGAGGAGGAGGAGGTCTCCACCCGGAGCCGGGTCGAGGCGACCCTGCGCGAGGCCGCGGCCGTCGCCGAGCCCGAGGAGGTCCAGGAGGAGGAACGGGTCACCGTGGCGGTCGGGGCGAAGGGGCGGGGAGCCACGGCGCACGGGTCCGCGTCGACCGTCGTCTCGGGTCCTGCGCCGGCAGCGCGAGGCGGCGCGGGGGCGGACTCCCGGTCCAGCGGTCGGGCCGCGCCCGCCGCCGCGCCGCCCTCGAGCAGTTCGTCGGCACCTTCGACCGTGTCGGCACCGAGCCGTGCCTCTTCGCCGCCCCCGGCCTCGCCCCCGTCCAGCCGGTCCGCACCTCCAGCGCCGATGCCTGCCCCCGCCGCTCCGGTGGCCGGGGCCATGGCGGAGCGCCGTCCGTCGACGACGGTGCGCACCGAGACGGTGGTCGCTCCGCCGCCCGGGGCTTCCGCCCCCGTCGCGCGCCAGGCCGCGCAGGACGACACCGCCACGCGGCGTGAGCGTCTGCGAGAGCGGCTCCGCGGAGTTCGCGAGCACCCGCGCCCCGAGCCGTTGCCGACCAGCGTGGCCGCGGCCGGCGTGCTCGCCGTCGAGCGCATCGCCCATCTCCAGGCCGAGCTCACCCAGGTGAAGCAGCACAACGCGGCCCTCCAGCACGACCTCGACGTGGCCCGCCGCGCCTGCGAGCGTGCGACCGAGGAGGCTCGGGGGCGGGTGGAGGAGGCACGCCGGCTCGCCGCGCAGATGGAGGAGCGCGCGGGTTTGCTGTCGGAGCTGGAGCGCGAGCTGCAGTCGGTCGAGGGCGAGCGGGACGAGGCGCTCCTCGCGGTGCAGGAGGCGCGGACGCAGGCGGCGGCGGAGCAAGAGCAGCGCGAGCGGCTGGCAGCCGATATGACGCGAAAGGATGCGGAGCTCGCCGACAGTCTCTCCGAGGAGGAGCGGCTGGCCGGAGAGCTCGAGCGCTTTCGCGACGACGGGACGCAGCTTCGCAAGAGCGTGGAAGTGCTGAGCACCGAGCGGGACACCCTCGCCCGCCAGGTGGCGGATCTCACCGCCGAGCGCGCCGAGCTGCTCGAGGCCCGGAAGGCGCTCGAGTCCGTCCACCGCGCGCTCACCGAAGCCGCGCGGCGCTGAACGACGGAGGGTCGGTCCAGCATGTCGGTTCGTGGGCCGGCCTTCCGTTCGAGGTCGCCGGCGGGGGATTCCCTCAGCGGGCTGCCGCGAGCTCGTCGTGCAGCGGGAGAAGCGGCAGCTGGGACACGTCCTGGTTGAACGGCGAGAACGGTGAGCCGGGCGCGGGCGAGCTCATGCTCGCCATTCGCGTCTTGCCGAGCAGCAGCTTCATCGAGGCCACCCGGTCACTCGGCGCGGGGTGGTGGGCGAAGAAGTTCTGCCCCGGGGGCAGCGCGCCGATGAAGTCCACGAAGCCGCGCGGGCTGTACCCCGACGCCACGGTGATCTCGAGGCCGGTGGCGTCCGCCTGGATCTCCTGGTCGCGTGCGTAGCCGCCCTCGAGGTAGCGGTGGACGAACTCGTCGCTGAACAGGGTGAGCAGCGCGTTGTTCGCCGCGGCGTTCAGGTCCAGCGCGCCGCCGCTGAACGCCTGGAGCGCGGCGTAGGCCTGGTTGATGAACCCCGGCGTGTAGGAGCGGAGCACGGCCGCCCCCTCCTTCTGGCCGGCCTTGGCGTACGCGAGGCTCTTGCACTGGTCCACCTTCGTCTTCTGGTAGATGGCGAAGGCGTCCTTGCGCGTGACGTGGGCGATCTCGTGGGAGAGGACGCCCGCCAGCGCCGCCTCGTTGCTCACCCGCTTCAGGAGCCCGCGAGTCACGAAGACGTAGCCGCCGGGGGCGGAGACCGCGTTCACTACCTCCGAGTCGAGCACCCCGAAGGTCCACTGCAGCGTGGGCCGGGTCGAGCGGGAGGCCAGGTTCTTCCCCACCACGTTCAGGTACTTGTGGAGCTGGTTCCGTGGCGTGTCCTGGATGCGGAGCGCCTTGGGATTCGCGAGCGCAGCCGCGTCGCCGGTGGGCACGTCCACCAGAAGCCCGCCCCCCAGCTGCACCCAGTTGAGCGCCACCGCGCCGCCGATGGTCCGCTCCTCGTCGAAGGTGACCTCGGCCGCGCCGATCTGGTCGCACTTGGACAGGTCCTGGGTCAGCCCCACCACGGTGCCGGTCGACTCGGCGACGCCGCTGACGATCGAGTTGGTGTCGCCCCGCATGAGGCCCGAGGCCGCGGCACAGGCCACGAGCGCGACCATGCTCAGGGACAGGAGCGCGCGCCTCATCGCTGCTCTCCCGTGACCCGGTCCGCCTGCGCAGCGATCTCCTCGCCGGTGCGCTGGGCGGCGATCGCCTCGAGCGTCTGCGTCTGGCGAACCGTCTCCTTCATCGTGGGACGCAGCTCACCCTTGTTCTTTTCCTCCTGGTTGCCGTAGCGGATGGCTCCCTCGGTGAGCGCCTTTCCGGCGGCGCCGGAGCTGGCGAAGGCCTGAGCGTCGACCTTCTTCGCCCCGGCCGGAGAGGTGAGCAGCTCGGACGCCGGCGGAGTGGTCGACAGGTTGGCGAAGTAGACGAAGCCGCTCTTCCCGGCCGTCTCCACCCGGTGCCAGGTCGGCTTCTTCTTGTCGGCGCCGCGCCAGACCACGGCGTCACCGGGCTGGAGCTTGACCAGGGTCGCCGCGCTGGTCGCTGTGCTCTGGAGCACGGCCACGTCGCGCCCACGCACGTACACCCGGTCCCCCGGGGTGAGCGCCCACGCTGCGCCCGCGCCCAGGACGAGCGCGAGCACTGCTGCTGACTTTCGCATCGGAAGACCCTCCGGGACGACGT
>RPRB01000006.1 GCA_003818285.1 Myxococcaceae bacterium | reverse complement strand
TGGACGGCGAAAGCGCCATGCAGTTCGTCCTGGCTGCCGCCCCGACCGTCGGGGTGACCTTCGCCGTCACACAAGAGTGGCTTGACCTGACCGTCTTCCACGACCACGTCTGAAGAGGAACCCAGATGAGCACCTTCTACTACCTGCGCCAGCCGGTCAGCCGCGCCTCGATCGAGTCCCTGTCCCACGGCTACTGCGCCATCCGCACGGACCCCGATCGGAGCGAGATCTTGTACGACGGCTACGAGCGCGTCGAGGCCGAGTTCGACAAGGCCACCGGCGACCTGGTCGGCTTCTGCCGCTGGGGCGAGAACGACCCCTCGAACTTCGTCCGGTGGTTCGACGCCGTCGGCGAGCACGATACTGATGACTTCGACTTCACCCGCCTGTTTGGAGAACTGCTATGACCCTGAAGCAACTGCGTGAGCTCATCGCCCTGGTGGGCGCCGGCCACAACGGCAAGACCGTCGCCATCGAGACGACGGACGGTAAGAGGTTCAACCTGACCACCGAGCTCCGCCTGTCGAACGGCGAAGTGGTCCTGACCCTGGGGGAGCGGACCAGTGCAGAAGCTTGAGAGGGCTGCGGTCCTGCCGCCGTCGGAGGAGCTGATCGAGCAGGTCATGAAGAACGGGGCGGCCACCCGGAAGCGGGCGATCGCCTCCCTGCAGTCCGAGGCTGCCCGGAACCAGGTCTGGATCAACGACACGTACCAGGTGCAGATCCGCAAGACGCCGCAGGGCCTTGTGCACCTGAACATTCGCCGTCGGGACGGAGGGCCGATCCTGCGGGACTGGCGGGACTTCCAGGCGATCAAGAACCAGCTCGTCGGGGCGGAGTGCGAGGCCGTGGAGCTCTACCCGGCAGAGAGCCGGAAGGTGGACACCTCGAACAAGTATCACCTCTTCTGCGTCCCCGATCCCCGCTACCGCTTCAACTTCGGCTGGCAGGAGCGGGAGGTCAACGGCCCGACGGGTGCCACGACCCCAGGGCTGGCCCAGCGCGACGGGGACGCGGCTGGCCCTGCCGAACCCCCTGTGAACTGGGCCGTCCTCCGTGAGCTCGAGGATGCCGTCCAGAGCCATCCCCCGGCGGCGGAACCCGATGAGGCGTGAGAGGCGGATGTGGTCTCTCTTGGCAAGTGTGGGCTCACAGCCCACACAAATATCTCTTGGATAATCCTGGGCGTTGACTCCTCGTTGAAGGTTCTAGGTCATGATGCCTGTACTGAAACAAAGGAACTGACCGATGCGCACCCTCTCCCAGATCGTCGAAGCCGAAGTCCTCCGCACCTTCCCCGGCGCTGAGTCCGCCACCGTCACGGTCGACGCCCACGCTGAGGCGATCGAGGTCACTGTCGCCCACGCTGGCAATCTGGTCCGCTACTGCTGGGACATCTACGCCGACTACGATGGCCTGGTCTTCGTCTCGACCCACGACACCTACGCCGACCGCTTCGTGGCGATGGACGCAGACGATGCGTTGACCACGGAGTGGGAAGCTGCGATGGCTGCCCACACCGCCTGAACAATCCGGTTTACGGGCTGGCCCGCAGGGCCTACAACCCTACCCGTAGACCTCAACCTCCCGGCACAGGAGACCACCCCATGACCTTCGTTCCCGCCCCCTTCACCGAAGCTGCCGAAGCCCTGCGCTTCATGCTGGCCGGCAAGGCCACCGTCACCCTGCGGTCCAAGGAGACGGACCAGCGCTTCACCTTCCGGATCAAGTCCCCGGAGGACGGCAACGTCCACTTCGTCCAGCTTATGAACGGCCCGGACAACGAGACCGCGTACGTCTACGTCGGCTACATCCGCCGGGGCGTCTTCTTCCACGGCGGCTCGAAGGCTCGGGTCAGCCGCGAGGCCCCGTCCTGCAAGGCGTTCGCTTGGGCCTGGCAGAACCTGCAGAAGGACTACATCAGCCAGAAGCTGGAGATCTGGCACGAAGGCCGCTGCGGCCGCTGCTCCCGCAAGCTGACCGTCCCCCATTCGATCAAGACGGGTTTTGGCCCGGAGTGCGCCTCCCGGTTCTTCGCGGAGGAGATCGCAGCGTAAAGACCAGGGTCTGTCCGCCCCCAGGATCAGATAGGCGGACGCAAGAGGAGAAGTTCCAATGCCCCAGATGGGAAGCCAAGTCACCAGCCTGCGCGTCGGCCACTCGGTCATGGACAGCCGAGGCGTCATCTACAAGATCACCCACATCGACGGGTTCACGGACCCCGTGACCCGGACGAAGTACACGTCCAAGATCACGATGCGCGCGTTGGACAACGACGCGGAGCGGACGATGGCCGCTGCTACCCTCTACGCCATCTGGAATATCCACGAACAACCGGGCGGCCCGTTCGCCGCCCAGCCGACGGGGCTACCTGTGCCGGGTTCGGGCAGCGATGCCCAGCCCCGTCGGACTCTCACACGGGGGACCTTCCCCCGGCAAGGCCGGCCCTCGCCCACAGCCGGAGCAATCGTGGGCCTAGTATCGGAGGACGACATGTCCAAGTTCATCACGGTCGACAAGGTTGGAGGGGGCTCCAGCGAGTACGAGGATCACCACGAGATCGACGACGATCAGGAGTTCGACGAGGAGCCCGGTGCGGCTGCTCCCCCGCTGTTCCAGGGCGAGCCGTCGGTCATCAACGTCGCCTTCATCCGCTGCTTCTACGCCCGCAAGGACAACCGTCCGGGCAGCCGGATCACGTTCGCCGACGGGAAGGGCTTCGCGGTCTTCGAGACCATGGACAAGCTGGTCGAGAAGATCCGTGCGGTGGCCCCCGAGCTGATGTCCAAGTTCGTCAAGGTCACGAAGATCCGGAGCTCGCGCCACACCGGCGAGACCGACGAGGTCTGCATCCTGAACGGCTCCTTCGTCCGGACCTACTACCCCCGCCACGACGGCCGCGTGGGCACCCGCATCACCTTCGCCGACGGCGGAGGGTTTGCCGTCCGAGAGACGGCGGACGTCCTGACGGCCACGCTGCACGCCGACCAGACGCTGAGCGAGCCGGCGGGGCTCCAGCTCGCGATTGCCCACCAGCCTGCCGGAGAGCAGGTCAACTGAGATCGTTGGGTCCGAGAGTCACGACTCGGGCTGACGAGGGGGAGCCGAGGGCTTTGAACCCCGCTCGGCTCCCCCGAACCCTTCAAAATGGCACAGGAGAACTGAATGGCAAAGATGATGAAGATCGTTGCGCACGTGGACGAGGCGGCCTTCGGCCGAGTCGTGAACGTGCTCAACGCGATGCCCGGTGTGGCGAGGCTGGACCTTGACCTGAAGAGGAACCAGGCGAACCAGGACGGCACGATCCCCGGCGCAGCCAAGATGTCGGGCCGCGCCCTGATCCTGGTGGCGCTGTCCGCCAAGGGCAAGCAGTGCATGGACGACCTGCGGACGATCTTCCGAGACGCTGGCCTGGCCGACTCGTCGGCTCTGGCGACGATCGGGAAGCTCAAGCGCGACAAGCTGGCCCGGTCGACCAAGGTGGCGGGGCGGAAGGCCTGCTACGAGCTCACGCCCGCCGGCAAGAAGGCCGTGGCGGCCGCAACGAACCAGGAGGGCTGATGCCTCGCATCCACGTCTACCGGACCTACAACTTCATCGAGAAGGACCCCATCTGCGACAAGGCGCGGACCGCCCTGCAGGACGCCCTGGGCGAGAGGTTCGTCTCCCGCGTGGCGAAGCTGTCCGGGGTCGCCTACTCGACGGCCAAGAACATCTTCGAGGGTCCGACCCGCCGGCCGCAGTTCGCAACCATCGCAGCGATGATGACCGCGGCGGGCTACACCCTGGAGCCCCGTCGGGGGACCAGGATCGACGAGGAGGCGGAACTCAAGAAGGCTGCCGAGTGGATCGCCAAGGGCCGGCACCGGGCGATCGTCCCGACCAGGCGCGGGGCAAAGTCCAAGAAGAAAGCTGCGTGAAAAGGGGCAGGAGGCAGCGAAAGTCTCCCCCTTCAAAGAGTGTAAAGTGGTGTAGGGAGTAGGGACGGCGCACCCGATGCGTCACAACGCGGAGAGAGAAATATGTTGAAAAAACTACTGCTGGCTGCTGCCATGGGGGCAGCAATGATTGCACCATCCTTTGGTGCAACCCTGAGCCTGACGCAGAGCAATCTGCCGGCTCAGTTCTTGCCGCCGTACGGCACGCTGACTGTGAACCTGATCGACGGAGACACGGCGTCCTTCAGCTATCAGGCGGCGACCGGCTACTCGTTCGGAGGGCAAGGGGCGTTCGACCTGAACTTCTCCGCAACGAACTATCTGATCAGCGGCATCGGTTGGACGCCGCTCATCAACGGCACCAACCCGCCGACATCCGTCCTGAGCATCAATTCGAGCAACGGCGGAACGTGGGGGGACTTCAACACCTCCATCAACATGTTCGACGGCTTCACGCGGTCGGTCACGGAGTTCCACTTCACGCTCGACAATCCGACGGGGCAGTGGAACAGCGTTGCGAGCATCTTCGCTCTCAACTCCAACAACCGGGTAGTGTCGGACCACATCTTCGCGTTCAACCCGCTCAATCCGGACGGCGGCGCGTTTGATACCGGCTACGCAACTGGACAGGCCGGGCTCATCCCCGGCCAGCAGATCGCTGGCGTACCTGAGCCTGCGACGTGGGCGATGATGGGCTTGGGCTTCCTTGGCCTTGGCCTGCTGTCTCTGCGCCGTAAGCGTCGTGGCGATCGACCGCTGGTCCGCCTGGCGTAAGTTGGACGGAAATCTACTCATCAAGTGCCTGGTCGCCGTCTCGCTGACGGCGGCCGGAGCCTTGGTCATCTCAAAGCCCGAGAGGCTCTGGAGCGTCATCTTGGCGTCCATCGCAGCCATCGCCGTCGGATGCATCGTAGGCTGGATGCTCGATGAGTGGGACAGCAGGAAGTGATCACTCCAGGCCTGATGGCCCGACAGCCCGCAGGGAAAATCACAGCCGTTGACACCTCTTCAAAGGTCTTGATGCATGCTACGGGTATGGACATATTGTCCAAGAGCTTGGTAAGAGAGATCGATCGGGGAGCTGGAGGACCCCACATGACGAGCAAGAAGACTTCCACCGACGGACCCGAACCGAAGCAGGGCAGAGTCTACGTCCGCTTCGTCAAGGGCAAGCGCGTCGGGGAGCTGGTTCGGTCCGGCCCGGAGCAATCGGAGGTGCGTTGGATGCACTCCGGCTCCCTCCAGACCATCCCGAACTATCACCTAGAAGTCCTGGACGGACCCCAGCAGGGAGATGTTCAGGAGCCAACCGACAGTGTAAACAGCGCCACGGCGCAGGAGAGTACAATGGCTAAGACTGCAGCGAAGAAGAAGGCCCCGAAGACCGCAGCCAAGAAGGCAGCGAAGAAGACCCCGGCGACCGCCCGCAAGGTCACGCCCAAGTCAGCGACCGACGCCGCCCGAACCCCGGCAGCCAACGGCACGTCGGCGACCCGGACCCGAACCCGCGACGAGCAGGTCATCCGCCTGAAGGCGGACGAGAACCCGCGCCGCGAAGGCACGGATGCCCACGCCCACTACGAGAAGATGCGCGGTGGCATCAGCATCGGGAAGTACCTGGCAAAGTTCCCGACGGCTGAACGCCGCAACGCTCGCCAGTGGCTGACCAACACGGTTCGCGACGGTCACATCAGCCTTGTAGGCTAATCCGATTGGCGTAATTTGGTCCGGGTGCGAGGGGCGGAACTTCCTCCACCCGGACGACCAAAGGGAAGTCCAATGGCTGACCCCGCCTGGCAGTCCACGCTGCTCACAGCCCTGCCGGCGCAAGTCCAGCTCGACCTGACGTCCTACTTCGTCACCCACGGAATACCCCTCGGAGCCGTCACCCGAGCCGACCTGGCCCTGGCGCTCCTCAGGATCGGCACCGAGGAGGCCCGCAGTTGCATAGAGCGGGTCACTGGTCGCGCAATCCAGGTCGGCCCATACAACCCACCCCCCTGGCCCCCACGCCCCGTGGCGCGCTCCCCTGAGCACCTGGGGCCAAGGCTCGTCCGGGTGGACCCCAACCCCTGCCTGCCCACCACCCAGGCCTTCCTGAGATATAAGAAGCTGAGGGTCGGCCTCACCGAGGCCCAGCTCAAGACCAGGGGCATCTCCCGCCGAGATGTCCAGCGGTGGACGGCCGCCGGCCGCATCCAGTTCGAGGAAGTTTAGGCAAGGTTAGGAGGGTAGCCCCATGGACGAGCGCAAGATGGCCGAGGACATGGTCCAGGAGAACCGGCAGCGGGCGATGGCCGCCGTCCGGGCTGACCCCGTCGGGGTTCCCCCGAGCGAGTCTGATCTGCGCGGCGAGGCCTGGCTGGTCCCGACGGACCACGTCGGCTACTGGCACATCCACGGGAGGCCGTTCCCCGCGTCGGTGGCCCTGTGGCTGATCGAGTGCCCTTGGGCCCATCCGATCTGGCACTCCTACGTCCTGTCGCTCGTCCACCTGCGCCCTGCACCTGACGAGCAACCGATCCGCTTCTACATTCCGGGGGCGACCCACGAGTTCATGATCTTCGCCCTCAACCCATCCAAGCGCCGCAACGAGATCTTCGGAGGCAGGGTCAACCGCCTGGACCCCGGCAACTTCGGAGCCCAGATGGTCTGCGCCAGCGACGAGGAGGCGGCGGCCAGGATCAGGGACACCGTCCGGGAGATCATCCGGGGCGACCTGTCCCCCGACACAGACTTCACGCACCAGTGGGTCCAGCGCTTCGGCGACTCGATGATGAGGAAGTGATGCCCAGACAGAAGCCGAAGCGGACGAGGGGCGGAGCCTCTGTCCCGTGCCCGGTGTGCAGCGGACCCAGCCACGTGATCATCACCCGGAGGGTCGAAGACCACGTCGTCCGCAAGCGCCAGTGCGATCGGCAGCGGCACCCCTTCACCACGTCAGAGAGGGTGGTCGCCGATGAGCCCAACCCAGCTTGAGGGCGTCTCCGTCGGGGACGTCTGGTATCGCGTCGAGGACCGGCGATACGCCGGAGGGGTGAACGAGTTCGGGACCCCCGACGGGCCGTGGAGCTCTGCGGTCGTGGTGCTGTTCATCCGCATCGGGATGGTCCACCAGAAGTCCGTCCGCTCAGACGACGGCAGGCTGATGCGGGTCGGCGTCAAGCGCCAGTGGGCGTGGCCGACCTACGAGCTCGCCAGGGCTGACTTCCTCCGGCGCAAGGCCGCCCAGAAGTCCATCCTGTCCGCCCGCATCCGTCACATCGAGAAGTGCCTCCGCACGATCAGCCGTCGGCCGGACAGCGCGGACGTCGAGCTGGCGCAGGCCGAGGGGCGGCTGCAGCTCGAAGTCCGCGAGAGGATCAGCGAAGTTCTGGAGAGGGCAGACTGATGCCCATTGACTTGGTGCCGCTGAGCACGACGGTGACGAGCACGCCAGCACCCCAGGTCACCCCCGAGCAGATCCTGGCCGGCATGCGCGCGGCCCTGGAGATCGCGCAGACGATTGGCACTCTGCCCCAAAGTGTGATTACTGGGGGCACCACCCGGCAAACCATCCAAGACAGCACAGGAATTGGAGCCATGCCCGAAGAGTTTGACGAAGAGCCACCTGGGAGCGCAGACCAGAACACCGCCTTCCCGCAGATCAGCCGGCGGCTCCGGTCAGAGCCCGGACGGCCTGCGGCCGCACGGCCTGCGACCGGCAACCTGGCGCAGGAGATCGAGGAGTGGTTCCGCCAGTACGCCGAGCGGGTCTGCCCGCCGGGGTCTGTCCCAACGCCGAGCCAGGTGCAGGATGCGAACCTCTTCGCCCGCCTGTTCAAGTGGATCAGCGACAACCCGAACCGCCCCCTGCCGCCCCCGGCGGACATCCCGCCACCCGATGAGCGACTGCAGCAGCAGCTCATGATGGAGCGGCAGGCCCGGATCGAAACGAGCGAAGAGCTCAGCCGAGCCCGTCGGGAGGTCGGAAGGCTCAGCAGGCTCGTCTACGAGCGGCCGGGGCCAGACGCCAACCCGTTCGAGCAGCTCGGGCAGGCTCAGGTCGACCGGGCCTACTCCCGCGGCGGCGGCGGACCGATCGAGAGCTCGGCTCCGAGGATGCCGAACGCCATCCCCCAGGACGCGTACAGCCACACCGGCGTGCGCGTCGCGAACCATCCCTACCTCTCCACCCCCCAGCGGAGGAGCGACGTGCTGGGCGGAGGATGGGTCCTGCAGGTCAGACGCGGACCGGGCACCGAGTGGGCGACCCTCGAGAACCCGGACGCTGCTCTGCACAGCGGCGACTGGGTCCGGTGCATCACCCCCGCCAGGTGGTTTCCAAGGACCCGCGACGAGGCGCAGGCGCAGGAGATGGCGGCTTTGCCGTCGCCGCTGATACGCCTGCGACCCATGACTCCAGCCGAGATCGAGCTGCAGCCGTTCTTCCTGCCGATGCTCCACCAGATCCTGGTCGACGTGCTGCGGGACAGGGCGCGCGCCAGGTACCCGCAGCCCGTCGAGGAGCTGGCCATGAACATGATCATGAACCCCCAGACCGAGGGCCAGAACCGGCAGGTCGCAGAATGCAAGGAGATGGCGCACCGCTCGATCAAGGTCCTGCTGAACTTTGGCGTCATCTCGCCGAGTTCCCTGAACGTCCGCGAGCCCGATCCGGCGCTCGGCCTGAGCCGGCCAGAACCACCGACGGCAGCCCAGAGGCGGCGTTCGCTGGCCTCCTGGATCAACGCCAACCCGAGGGCAGGATAGCATGGACGCAACCGCACGCCTGAGGGACCTGCCAGGCCACGAGCTGTTCCCCTCCCTCGCAGGACAGGGGGCGATCGCCGTCGACTGCGAGACGAAGGACCCAGGCCTGAAGACCGACGGGCCGGGGTGGCACAAGCCCGACACCTTCGTGGCCGGCGTCGCCGTCGGGACGGAGGCGGGGTTCCGACGCTACTACCCGGTCGCCCACGAGAACGACCCGGACAACCTGGACAGGGCGAAGGTCTTCGGCTGGCTCAGGCAGGAGCTCAGGACCAGCACCCCCAAGATCGGAGCCAACCTGCTCTACGACTACGGCTTCCTGGACAAGGAGGGGGTGACCGACATCGGCGGCGTGCCCTACGACATCCAGAACGCCGAGCCTCTGCTCGACGAGGACAGGTTCAGCTACGGGCTCGAGGCGCTGTCGAAGGACTACCTGGGGATCGGAAAGCTGGACGACGAGCTGGACGAGTTCCTGGTCAAGAACTTCGGCCGGAAGAACCCCAAGGCCAACATCTGGCGCGCCCCCTCGTCGGTCGTGGCGAAGTACGCGATCGGCGACGTCAACCACCCGATCAAGATCTTCCAGAAGCAGAAGCCGAGGCTCGAGGCGGAGGGGCTGTGGGACCTGTTCCTGCTCGAGAGCCGCCTGATCCCGATGCTGAAGGCGATGAAGAAGAGGGGCGTCCGGGTGGACCTGGACCGGGCGGAGCAGCTCTACGACAAGATGACCAAGGACCAGGCGAAGCTCCACAAGAAGCTGAACCGCGACGCCGGAATGGAGATCGAGGTCTGGGCTGCGGACTCGATCGCCCCCGCCTTCGACGAGGCTGGCATCCCCTACCCCCGGACCCCCAAGACCGACAAGCCGTCCTTCCGCAAGGACTTCCTGGAGACCTGCGACCACCAGATGGCCAGGAACATCATCGAGGTCCGACGGCTCGACAAGTTCCGGGGGACCTTCCTGCGGGGCTGCATCCTCGACGGCCACATCAACGGACGCATCCACTGCAACTTCAACCAGCTCAAGTCGGACGGCGGAGGGGCGGTCTCCGGGCGCTTCAGCTCGTCGGGACCCAACCTGCAGTTCATCCCGGTCAGGACCGACGACGGAAAGCTGATCCGCGCCATGTTCATCCGGGACGATGAGAGCCACATCTTCTGGAAGAAGGACTACTCCCAGATCGAGTACCGGCTCCTGGCGCACGACGCGGCGGACATGGGGCTGAAGGGGGCGATGGAGGTCGTCGAGGCCTACCGCAGCGACCCCAACACGGACTTCCACGCAAAGCTGGCCGAGATGACAGGGCTGGAGAGGGGACCGGCCAAGACCGTGAACTTCGGCATCGCGTACGGCGAGGGCGTGGAGAAGCTCTGCGCTCAGCTCAACCTGTCCCGGCAGGCCGGCGAGAAGCTGCTCGACGCGTACCACCGGGGTGCGCCCTTCATGCGCCCCCTGATCCACCGCCTGATGAACCTGGCCGAGCGGACCGGGGAGATCATCACCCTCCTCGGCAGGAAGAGGCGCTTCAACGCGTGGGCTCTGAACAAGTGGAAGGCCGGGGAGCGAACCACGACCATCCTCCGCCACAAGGTTCCAGGGGCGAAGCGCGCCTTCTGCCACAAAGCCCTGAACGCCCGGACCCAAGGCTCGGCGGCTGACATCATGAAGATGGCGATGGTGGACGTCTGGGAGTCGGGCGCGGCTGCGGCCGCCGGCATCCCCCTGATGACCGTCCACGACGAGCTGACGGGGAGCTGCCCGAACACAAATGAGGCGAGAGAGGCTCTCACCCACATAGACCGCCTCATGGAAAACTGCGTCGACCTGCTGGTCCCCCTGCGGGTGGACGCCGGGATCGGCGCAAGCTGGGGCCAGTGCGAGCACGACAACCCCGAGTTCAACATCGTCCGCTCCGCTGGCAGGGGCGGAGGCTTCCGCGACAAGCCACCAAGAAAGAGGACAACATGAAGATCCCGCCAAAGCAGTTCCTGGTCATGCTCCGTCGGGCGGAGCTCGAGACCCGGCCCATCGGCAAGAACACCCCCGTGGCATCCCTGGACATGCTCGAGGCGATGGAGAAGGAGGACCTGGAGGAGTGCCTCGGCCTGCTGAACCAGCTCGAAAACCGCTTCCACTCCGTCGGGATGAAGGCCTGGTTCGTCCACTTCACCCGAGGGGAGCGCCCGCTGCCGCAGAAGAAGGAGATCCTGACGTGAGGGCCAAGCCCTCCGCCGTCGCCGGGGCGGTCCTGAGCGGCAAGAGGCAGGAGTACCGCTACGCCCTCTGGAGGACCTGGAACACCGAGCGCGAGCCCCTGCTCTTCATCATGCTGAACCCGTCCACCGCGGACGCCGAGGCCGACGACCCCACCATCCGCCGGTGCGTTGGCTTCGGGGCCAGCCTCGGGTTCGGCTCCGTCCGGGTGGTGAACCTCTTCGCCTGGCGGGCGACCGAGCCTGCGGAGATGATGAGGGCCAAGGACCCGATCGGACCTCTGAACGACGGCTTCATCCGCGACGAGTCCAAGGACGTCCGGGCAAAGGGCGGCATCGTAGTGGCAGCCTGGGGGCAACTGAAGAGGTTCCCACAAGCCTGCCCCGACCGGGAGAAGTTCAACGCCAGGAATACGCATGTGTTCTCGATGCTTGACCGACAGGGCATTCCGGTGCATTGCCTTGGTCTGACGAAGGACGGGCATCCCCGCCATCCCCTGATGCTGGAGTCGTCCAGTCAGCTCCGCTTGTTTCGCATTCACACTGCTGGGGGACAACCCTCAAATTCCTAGTGGCCTCGCTGGGCCGAAGTGGTATGGTCCCCGTCGGGCAGGCTGGAAGCGCACGCACCTTCCCCAGTTGACCCCTGTGCGTAGACAAGGAGGCTTCGATGTGCGGACGAGTAGAGTTCGTTCCCACGCCACGCCGCGAAGAGTCCATGGACGACTTCCTGGGCAACCTTTTCGGCAGCGTGGAGCGACGCACGCTGAAGCAGAAGCAGCGCGATGAGCGGCTGGCGATCATGGCCAGGGCGCAGTCGATCATGGACCGGAAGGATATGATCCAGTCCGTGCAGGCCACCCCGACGGGCACGATCATCCAGTTTCGGTGCAGACCGAGACCTGGCATGCCGCTGTCCTCGGATTGCGTGCCGCTGCAGATCGCAGCGTAAGCGGGATGGGGTCGGCTGGTCACGCAGTCGGCCCCGTTTCGCCTCAGACCATCCGCGTGCGGTGCCAGCGCGGACGGCGGGGCTTCAGATAACCCGAAGGAAGATGCCGAATGACAATTCCCAGGCCTGACATCTTTGTCAAAAAAGAAAAAGTTCACGAGCTTCGAGCCAAGTTCTGGGGCGACGCGTACGTGGCGGCGGTGTCCGCCCAGCTTCAGATCCCGGGCGCAATGAACGCTGTCGTCATCCTCCGCAATCGCGAACGGATCGCCCAGATGCGGGCGAACGCGCTCCTGTTCGCTGACGATGCCCTGCGGGACTACGACGCCACCATCGACGTGAGCAAGATCCCACATGATTAGAGAAGCCCTGGAAGCCTACGCGCTGTCACCAACGATGGAGACGACGTTCGTGATGGACCGGCAGCGCACGATCGGCGCGTCGGAGATCGGGCTCTGCTCCCGCAGGATGTACTGGGTGAAGACCGAGGGGCGAGTGGACGAGGGGCACGGCGACCGATGGGGCGCCAGGGCCAGGGGCAAGCTGCTCGAGCAGCACTTCTACGTCCCCGCCATGCGCAGGAAGTACGGCAAGAAGCTCCTGTGGGCCGGGAAGGACCAGAAGACCTTCAACGACCGATACGCGTCGGCGACCCCAGACGGGCTGCTGATCGACCAGCCTCGGGACCTGCTCCTGAAGGACTTCGGGATCGCTGACATCGGCGCGGGGCAGTGCGTCCTGGTCGAGTGCAAGTCGGTGGACCCCCGCGTGAACATGTCGAGGGCCAAGGAGGAGAACGAGTTCCAGACGCAGATGCAGCTCGGCCTGGTCCGGGAGCTGACCGTCTACAAGCCGGAGTACGCGATCCTGTCCTACATGGACGCCTCCTTCCTGGACGAAGTCCACGAGTTCGCGATCAAGTTCGACCCGAAGGTCTACGACGCAGGCCACAAGCGCGCCGTCCGGATCAAGACCGCAACCCGCCCCGACGAGCTGCCCCCGGAGGGGTGGATCGCCGGCGGCAAGGAGTGCGAGTACTGCCCGTTCACCCAGGCCTGCGGCATCGTCCGCCACTCCGTCCCGGAGTCTGAGGCGGCAGCCGACCCCCAGTTCACCGCTGAGATCACCGACCTGTGCCGGGAGCACGAGCGCCTGGACGGCCTGAAAGACAAGGCCGAGATCGCCCTGAACACCCAGAAGCAGCTCATCAAGGACAGGCTGAAGGACAAGGGCATCCGCCGCATCCCCGGCGTGGTGACCTGGTCGGCCGTGAAGGGCCGGCGGAACTACGACATGAAGGGCATCCGCGCCGCAGCAACCGAGGCTGGCGTGGACGTCGAGGCATACAGCACGACCGGCGACCCGTCGGACATGCTGATGGTCAGGGTGGCGCTCGAGGCTGAGGCCACAAAGAACTCCACGCCCCGGAAGAAGCAGCTCCGGGCGCGCGGATAGGCGGGGTGGGAACATCACTCTCCACCACGTTGCGTCCCCACTAGGGCACCCTGCCCGATGTGGATCGAAAGCAGCAAGCAGTGAAACAGCAGAAGGCAGACAGAAAAATGGTAAGAAGCACACCACGCGCACCAAACCGTGAGACGATCATCCCGCCAGCAGACGAGGCACCACCGAGCACCGGCACCGCCGTGGCCCGACCCGCCCAGACGTCCGTCGGCGGAGTGAACGAGCGCAACGCCTTCGAGGCCTACGGCGACCAGTTCGCCGGTCGGTTCATCGTCGGGCAGCTCCTGAAGTTCAACAAGGGGGACTGGCTGTGCGGCGAGGACGACGAGGAGATCGAAGAGGGCACAGAGTACACCTGCAACATGAACCAGCTCATGATCGGCTGGATCAAGTGGGTGGACAACAAGCCCGCGGAACAGCTCATGGGTCCGCTGGCGTCCGGCTTCCGGCCCGCTCGACGCGAAGAGCTGGGTGACTCCGACGAGGAGCAGTGGGAGGTCGACGACCAGGGCAAGGCGCGGGACCCTTGGCAGTACAGCAACTACCTGCTCCTCAAGACCCCAGGGGACCAAGCCGAGGAGGAGCAGCTGTTCACGTTCGCCACCTCGTCGAAGGGCGGCCTGGGCATGATGGGCGACCTTTGCAAAGTCTACGGCAAGGAGATGCGGACCCGTCCCGACGAGTGGCCGATCGTGGCCGTCGGCGTCAGGAAGTACAAGCACTCCAACCCCGAGTTCGGATGGATCAAGGTGCCGACGATGAAGGTCGTCGGATGGGAGGAGAAGTCCCTGTTCGAGTACACCCCCTCCGACCCGGCTGACGCTGGCGACGAGGGGGAGGAGGCCGGCGAGGAGGCCGAGGCGCAGGCTGAGGAGGCTCCCGTCAGGGCAGCCCGCCCGAACCAGCGCGCGGCCACTCCGGCGCAGAGGGCTGCTGCACCTGCCAAGAAGAACGGCGGCACCGCAAGGCGCCGCTGACCTGACGGTCTGAGCGGGGGATCGATCCGGGAATTTGGCTCGGGTCGGTCCCCCAACCGTCTGTTCGTGACAACGGCGGGGTGAGATTGTGACTGAGATTAACGAAGAAGTCGGCCCCGGCGCCGACCTGACGCTCTATGTCGACTACATGCTGCAGGGGCACGACCACCCCGTCTACGTGTGCAGCCTGCCCAACGTCCGGGGCCAGTCAGGCAAGGGCGAAGTCCACGTCCTGACGAGGGACCCAGAGCGCATCCGCCGGTTCCTGGTCAAGCACGACAGGGCCGAGCGGGGCTGCTTCCACTGCGTCAGCCCGATCCTGAAGGGGCACAAGCGGGTCAAGCCCAACGTGGCCGCCCTGACGTGCCTGCACGTCGACATCGACTTCAAGGACATCCTGAACACCGAGGACGAGGTCCTGGCAGCCCTGGCCGCCCTGCCGAACCCGCCCAGCCGAATGCACAGGTCCGGAGGGGGCGTCCACGCCTACTGGTTCTTCACCGACCCGACGGATGCGCCCGGACCCGAGGACGTCAGAGCCTACGAGGCGGAACTCCAAGTCCTTGGAAACCACCTGGCGGGGGACAAGGCGACCCGGCACGCTGTCACCCTGCTCCGGGTTCCGGGAACCCACAACACCAAAGCCGGGGCGTGGGCGCTGGTGCGCGTGCTGGCTGGCGAGGGGGAAAGGTACCCCCGAGCGGTGCTGAGCGCCTGGCTGGGCTCCCTGGCCGCCCAGGAGGCCCCTCCAGTGCTGACGCGAAAGGTCCGGGAGCGGAAGGTGGCGGAGCAGGAGAACCCGTTCCTCCGGGTGGCTGAGCTGCAGGGCTACACCGACCACATCGACTGGCGGGACCGCCTGGCCCGGATGGAGTACCTGGAGCAGCGCCGGGACGAGGGCATAGACGAGACCTTCTCCGTCCACCTGACCATCCGCGACGTCACGTCGGGCATGCTGTCCCAGGGCTACACCGAGGACTTCGTCGAGGCCAAGATGATGGAGGCCCTAGAGCGCGTCGCCGAGGACAGCTGGAACATGGACGTCGAGCGCCGGAAGGTCCGAGGCGCGATGCGGGGGTGGATCAAGAAGGTGGGCCACGAGTTCCCGGCGGAGCCGCCAGAGGACCAAGTGGAGGAAGAGAGGGCACTCACGGCCGATGAGGGCTCACACGATCCTGAGGACGACAGCGGCGAGATCCTAGACGAAGCGATGGGCGGGGAGCCGCCGGAGCTGGCCTCCCTGCAGGCCAACCGGGGCATGCAGCAGCTCGCCTCCATGCCGAAGCCAGCACCCCGCCCGACGGGGAGGGCTGCCCAGGTGGTGCACCTCGACCAGGTCCGTGCGCAGCGGAAGAGCGAGCCCCGGCCTGAGCCCAAGGAGGGGAGGAAGAAAAAGGGCAAGAAGGACGCCCACGTGGTCCTGGCCGCCGGCGTCCTGGCAGCTCTGGAGCAGCGGGGCGAGCAGCTCATGTACATCGGCTCTGTGCCCTGGCGCTACCGGGATGGGCTGTGGGCGATGTACGGGGTGACGAAGGAGGAAAAGTCCTGGTTAGCTCGAGAGATCAACGTCGGGTGCGACGCCCTGGGCATCGTGCCCACGACGACCGTGATCAATGAGACGATCGCCCACCTGCAGCGGATGGGGGAGATCCACCAGGACGAAGCTGACGTGCAGTGGGACGCGCACGGGATGATCTCAACGCAGTCAGGCCTGGTCGACCTGGAAACCATGCACCACCGGCCGCATAGGCCGGACGACTACGCCACAGCCCGCATCGAGTGCGAGTACGACCCGGCGGCCGCCTGCCCGATCTGGATGCGGACGCTCAAGGACATCGTGAAGGACGACGGCGCGGTCGCATTCATCCAGGAGAACCTAGGCATGGCGCTCCTGGCCCGGAAGCAGAAGGCGCTGATGCGGGCTCTGGTCCTGGTCGGCGAGAGCAACTCCGGCAAGTCGACCCTCCTGAACGTCCTCAGCGGCCTGATAACGAACGCCCCGATCACGCAGCCCATCGACCAGCTCTCAAAGCCGCACGGCACGGAGCCGTTCCTCCGCAGCGTGCCCTGGGTCCTGCACGAAGCCTTCGATCAGTCCAAGTGGGAGATCAGCTCGATGGTGAAGGCGCTGCTGTCGTCGGACCCCGTCGGGGTGAACATCAAGAACGGTGCCCAGACCGCGCACGTCTACCGCGGGCCGTCGTTCTGGGGCGCGAACGTGATGCCGCAGTTCAGGGAGATGAGCAGGGCAATGGAGAACCGCCTGGCCATCCTGCGCATCCGGACGGTGTTCGACCCCCTGCGCCCGACGGGCGTGGCCGCTGAGGCGGTTGCGAGGGGCTACTCGTCTCCGGCGGACTGGGTGCTTGAGGAGGAGAAGTCAGGCGTCCTGAACTGGGCTATTGCCGGGATGAAGCGGGCCCTGGCGAGGGGCCACTACTCGTACACTCCTGACATGGACGAGGCCTCGGCTGAGCTCCGGGAGGACAGCAACATCTCGATCGGCTTCGTCAGGGATTGCTGCGAGTACGACCGGACCGCGATGAACGTCAGCGCGGATCTTTACGCGGCGTTTCACAGTTGGCGAGAGGAGAACCACGGCCTGCCGATCCCGTCGCCTGGCGCATTCGCGAAGGCCCTGAAGTTCCACCCGGATAGCGCAATGTTCAAGTTCGACAAGTTCGGGCAGCCGCAGCGGCACGTGGGCGGTCTGAAGCTGAACGAGGCGGGGCTGGCGCACTGGAATGCGAGGGCTGGGTTCCTTGCGAACCGGCAGGGCGGACACACCACCCTGAGCCGAACGGACCAGGATCTGAACGCGGAAGTACCCCGGCAGCATCGCGGACGGGTGCCCCCGTTGGGCTGACCCGTCCGGACCCGTCCTCCACCCGTCGGGCCGTCCAGATCAGAAAACGGGTGCCGCCATTTTCGTGTCCAGGCGTCCAGTGACGCGTCCTATCAAAAAATTGTTTGATTACAAGATGGTTAGCCGAGGAACTGGACGCCTGGACGGATATTCTTTGCACGTGTGTGTGTGAGAATATGCTGTCCCGTCGGGTAGGAAAGGGGGGAAAAGGGGTTAAAATAAGGGTAGGAGCAGTATAGGGAGCCCCTCCCCGTCCAGACCGTCGGGTCCGGTGGGTCCAGCGAACGTTCCTAATAGGAGTTTGTGGTTTCGAAAAAGGTCCGGAAGCGGCCCCTATCGTCGCTCGGCCAGGTCGACGCCCAGGTTCGGTTCCTTCATCGGTCCGTCAAACAACTAGATTTGGTGTCGGATGGCCGGATCAAGATCTCCGAAGCTGGACCTGCCCCAATACCGGGGCCTCAAGCCGCTCCACAAGGGCGACAAGGCCACGAAGACCCGCAAGGGCATTCCCAACAAGAACGGGCGCATCGTCCAAGAGCTCGTGATCGACGCCATGCACAAGAGCGGGTCAGACGGGAAGGGCAAGGACGGAGCGATCGGTTACCTGGTGTGGCTGTCCCGCAAGAAGCCCGACATCTTCGGTCCGCTCGTCGGCAAGATCATCCCCAAGCAGGTCGATGCGACGATCACGGCTGCGGCGGTCGGCGCAGACGGCGGCCCGAAGATGACCGCCGCCCAGCTCAGGCAGCAGCTCCTGGACCGGGGCTACCGCCCGCCGACCCTGATCGAGCACGACCCATCCCTGCCCGACGACCCGTCGGTCGTGGACGCAGAGTTTACTGAGATCGAGGACGAAGCCTTCCAGACGACAGGCGAGGATGATTAAACTTGCTGTCAGGAAAACGAGATTTCTGTCAACGTTGGCAGAAGATGAGAGCTGAAAGCTAAACTTCTACCGATCAAAACGAGATTTCTGTCAACCCCAACGGACCATGAGGATTGATCGGTAAACTTGCACTGATCAAAACGAGATTTCTGTCAACGTTGAAGAGAGATGAGGATCGGTCGGTAAACTTGCTGGGAATAAAACGAGATTTCTGTCAACGTCACCAGAAGATGAGAGCGGATCGGTAAACTTGCTGGTTCCAAAACGAGATTTCTGTCAACCAAGGGGAAACAACCAAATGCTCAAGGCACTCCTGATCGCCGCTTCCCTCGCAACCGTCGGGCTGATCCCGACCCTCGTCGAGGCACAAGACTGCCGATCTCTGCGCCAAGCCTGCCTGATGCGTGACTCGCTGGGCGAGCGGGGCGACGGCAACTGCCGGCGCTTCCGAGAGCAGTGCGGAGATGAGCGCGGTGGAAGGGGAGGCGGCGGCGGCGGCGGCGTCATTGGGGGCATCGGCGACATCATTGGTGGCGGTGGTAGAGGTGGCCGCTGCGAGCGGCTGCGCCGCGCCTGCATGTTCAAGGACGAACGCGGGGACCGAGGCCAGGGCAACTGCCGGCGCTTCCGGGAGGAGTGCAGTTAAACTTGCACTGAATAAAACGAGATTTCTGTTAACGTAGAAAGACCATGAGGAAAGATCGGTAAACTTGCGTCGGCTAAAACGAGATTTCTGTTAACGTTGGCAGAAGATGAGAACTGATCGATGCAATTGCTTGGATCAAAACGAAGTTCCTGTTAACGTTGGCAGAAGATGAGGAATGGAAGTTAAACTTGTACGGACTAAAACGAGACTTCTGTTGACCAACACACCTGGCACACACGCCCCACATCCGGACCACAGCGGAGCAGTGAGCCTCACAACCCGGCCAGTGAGCCACACATCGGATCTGCACCCGTCGCACAAGATCCCGTCCGCGCCTGTGAGTCTCACACCTGGCAATGAGGGCTCACACCTGAACCTCTGGCCACACACCTGTCGGGGAACCGACCGATGAGGCACACTGCTAGCGTATGCGGCTCACACCTGAACCTCTGGCCACACATCCGGCACACTGGCCGGCCGATGAGGCACACACCCGGCGTATGTGGCTCACAGGATCAGTTAAACTTCTACGGGTCAAAACGAGATTTCTGTCAACCCCAAAAGACCATGAGAACTGAAGCATGCAATTGCAACGCGGAAAACGAGATTTCTGTTAACCCCAAAAGGTCATGAGAAAAGAAGGATGCAATTGCTGGTTCCAAAACGAAGTTCCTGTCAACGTAGAAAGGTCATGAGAACAGAAGGATGCAATTGCTGTCAGGAAAACGAGAATGCTGTCAACGTAGAAAGACCATGAGGATTGGTCGTTAAACTTGTACGCAACAAAACGAGACTTCTGTTGATGATGACAAAGACCGACTCCCCGAACAGCAGGTGGACCTCTCAGGAGATCGCGCACCTCGAGCTCCTGTACTCGGGCACGCGCGGGGCCTACCTGACGATCGCCAAGATCGTCAAGGCGATGCGGGCGGAGTTCCCCCGCTCCTGTGTCACCTTCACGATCTCTGCCGTCGGGGGCAAGATCCACCGCCTCGACCTGCAGAAGAAGTATCCGAGGACCGCCGGCAGGGCAACTGGCGTGCGGATGGACGTGAAGATGCGTCAGATCAGCAGGGTCAGAGCCAAGGCGAACTACAAGTCCCAGGACACTCAGACCGGACCTGAGCCTCGGGCTGGCAGGGTCAACATGGGGATGGGGAACACCACCGTGTTTGTGTCCAGGACCATGCAGATCGACCAGGTGAGGCCTCCGAAGTCCAAGGAAACCAAGGGAGCCGCCAGCCTCGAGGGTCCGATGGCGACCTCGGCAGGGGATGCCACCGTCCCCGAGGGCGATCGCTGCCAGTGGCCGATGCCCGACGGGCTGGTGTGCGACGCGCCACGGGCCTCAGGGGCCAGCCGAGCGCGTCCGCTGGCCTACTGCCCGTATCACCACCGGGCCAGCGTCCAGCCCCTCCGCAAGCCCCCAGGGGCCGACAGCTACCTCCCAAAGCGAACCTTCGGCCGGACTGCACGCTGATGCCGCTAGCCCACGACCCCACCCAGCACCTGGTGAACGTGAACTGGCCCGGAGGCCGGTATCTCCTGCTGTTCGTCCAGGGCATGGGGCAGGTCGACTCGAGCATCCCGTCGGGGGGCACGGACCCCAGCGTCCGCATCACTCTGCAGTCGGACTTCCCCTGGTTCGGCTGGCAGGACGGCGTCCTGGCCTACGGCCCGTTCCCAGAGAAGGTGTCTGCCCCTCCGGGCAGCGAAGCCGACCCCGTGCCCGCCTTCACCGCAGCCCCCAACAAGTTCCACGCGTTCCCTGCGGTGGCCGACCCCAGGTCGAAGGTCTTCTCCGGGCTGACCTTCCACGTGATCGACGCCGGTGAGTACGTCCTCATCGACACGCTGACCGGGGCGATCTGCTCCTCCGGCTTCGATCCGTTCGGCGAGCAGGAGGTGCCGTTCACAGTCTCGTGGAATGGAGCGGGCGGCTCAGACTACACTGCGCCCGACGATGCCAGCTCGCTCTACTCGAACGTCCTCGCCATGTCGATCGCGACGGACATCGGCCTGGCCGGCTTCAACTGGGACATCTTCCTGCTGACCGAGACTGCCGGCCACGACGAGGTCGGAGCGTCCAAGACCCAGACCGTCGGTCCGGGCACGCGCCTGATCTGGATCGCCTACGACGCCCTCAAGTCTGCCGCTGTCGCCGTCGGCCAGAAGGTGGTGACCTTCGACGTGACCTGGTCCCGTCCGGGGGCGATCGGCGGCAAGGCCAGCTACGAGGGCAAGCTCTGGTTCGCCCGGTACCTGAAGGTCATGGGGTACGAGGCGTGGCCGGTGGTTCAGCCCGAGGACGTCGCGACCGACGACATCTTCAACGCCGACGTCGACTTCTACGCAGGCGCCCCGGCCTTCTTCCCGCCGAACGTCGACCACGACGACGTCGGGCGCTTCCCGGAGGACGAGATGGCCGGGGTCTACAAGACCTTCAACACGGGGGAGACCAAGAGGGGGCCAGGCACGATCACGGTCTCGATCACGTTCAAGACGGACCCGGACGACCCGCTCGACGTCGACAAGGTCGAAGCCACCAACGTGAGCTTTGCATTCTGATGATGGACGCGCACAACCCCCGCAAGGAGCAGATCAGGGAGGCCATCGCCCGCGCAGAGCACGACAGCCGCAACCGCCCCAGGTTCACCCAGCAGGACCTGGACCTGATCATGGACCTGCAAGCGGCGGAGGCCAGGGAGAACCTGTACGCCTACCGCAAGATGATGGACCCCGAGATGCGGGTCGGCTGGTGGCCGCGCCAGGTCAGCGGCCTCCTGCAGAGGTTCTTCATCCGCCTGAAGAACGGCCACCGGCCGAAGCTGCTCCTGATGGCTCCGCCGCAACATGGAAAGTCCAGGAGCGTGCAGGACGGGGTGTCCTGGTTCCACGGGCACGAGCCCGACTTCCGGACGATCTTCGCATCGTACTCGGGCGACCTGGGCACGAAGACCAACACGGAGCTGCAGAGGCGGTTCGAGGACGATCGCTTCAAGAGGGCGTTCCCGGACACGCGCATCCTGCCCCTGAAGGGCGGCGGCGAGTACGCGGGCCAGTACCAGCGGAACAGCCACCTGATGCACTTCGTCGGGCGCAAGGGCTACTTCGAGAACACGACCGCCCCCGACGGGCAGATCACCGGGAAGTCGCTGGACTTCGGCGTGGTCGACGATCCGATCAAGGGCCGGGGCGAGGCGCAGTCGCCGACCATCCGAGACAAGACCTGGTCCTGGATGACGGACGACTTCATGTCCCGGTTCGACGACCGGGCGGGCATGCTCATGACCGTCACCAGGTGGCACGTGGACGACCCCGCCGGCCGACTGATCGAGCGCTTCCCCGACATGACCATCCTCCGCTACCCGGCCTTCGCCACCGAGGAGTCGATCCGGGTGAACTGCGAGCCCCGGTCCGTCGGCGAGGCCCTGTTCCCAGAGTTCAAGTCCCTGGAGTTCCTCCTGGAGCAGCGGAAGACCTACACCGAAGTCTCGTGGGAGAGCCTGTATCAGCAGAACCCGATCATCCAGGGCGGCGGCATGTTCCCCATCGAGGAGATGCGCATCATCGGCTCGTTCCCCCAGTCCGAGATCAAGAAGCGGGTCAGGTACTGGGACAAGGCCGGCACGTCCGGAGGCGGCGCCCACACGGCGGGCGTGCTCATGAACCAGATGGCCGACGGCACCGTGATCGTCGAGGACGTCGTCCGGGGCCAGTGGGACGCCTACACCCGAGAGACCAAGATCAAGGCGACGGCCGAGCTGGACGACAGCATCCAGCGGACCGTCGTCTACGTGGAGCAGGAGCCGGGGTCCGGCGGCAAGGAGAGCGCGCAGCGCACGGTCGCCAACCTGCACGGGCACCTCTGCTTCATCGACCGGGTGACCGGCAAGAAGGAGGTCCGGGCCGAGCCCTACGCGGCTGCGGTGCAGGCAGGCAACGTCAAGCTCCTGCGAAAGAAGTGGAACCGGGACTTCATCAACGAGCACGAAGCCTTCCCGTCGGGCCAGTTCAAGGACCAGGTGGACGCTTCGGCCGGCGCCTTCAACAAGATGATCGAGAAGACCTACAACTACGACACATCGCTCAGTTGGGTCAGGGGTAACACAGATGGCTAAGAGAGCAGCTTCCGCACCAACCCGTCGGGCATCCAAGCCCCCACCGAGCCAGAAGTCTGCGCGGGACAGCCTGGAGAACCTGGCGACGGGCCTCGGCACGGCCAAGGACAAGATGACCGGCGTCAACTGGGTCATGCCGGACATGGACCAGGCGCAGGCCGACGCGGCCTACCGCGGCGACTGGATCGCCCGGAAGCTCATCGACATTCCGGCGGAGGACGCCACCAGGGAGTGGCGGTCCTGGCAGGCCGGCGACCCGGAGGAGATCACGGCGATCGAGGCGGAGGAGCAGCGCCTTGGCCTGCAGCAGAAGATGAAGGTGGCCAAGCAGAAGGCTCGGCTCTACGGGGGCGCCGGCATCGTCATGGGCATCAAGGGCGCATCCAACGAGACCCCGGTGGACATCGAGGCGGTCAGGGTCGGAGACCTGGAGTTCCTGCACCCGGTGAGCCGCTGGGACGTGTCGCCTGGCCCCATGATCGACGACATCACCTCGCCCTGGTACGGTGAGCCCTCCTACTACGAGCGCCACTCCCTGTTCAACGGCACCCTGGTCCGCTTCCACCCGAGCCGCGTCGTCCCCTTCGTCGGGATGCCGAGACAGGACGTCCTGACGACCAAGCAGCCCTGGGGCGACTCCGTCCTGCTGAACGTCGCCGACGCCATCAAGTCCTGCGGCCTGGTGACTGCGTCGGTGGCTCAGCTCGTGGCGGAGTCGAAGATCGACATCATCAAGATCCCAGGGCTGACGCTGAACATCTCATCCAGGACCTACGAGCGGAACCTGCTCGAGCGGTTCGGCCTCGCCAACATCATCAAGGGCGTGCACTCCATGCTCCTGATCGACAAGGAGGAGGAGTGGCAGAGGCAGGTGGCCTCGTTCGCGTCCCTGCCCGAGATCCTGCAGATGTACTTCCTGATGGTCTGCGGCGCAGCCGACATCCCGGCGACCCGCTTCTTCGGCCAGTCCCCCGCGGGCATGAGCGCGACGGGCGAGAGCGACACCAGGAACTACTACGACTCGGTCTCCTCGAAGCAGAAGAACGACGACTCCCCGGTGCTCTGGCGCCTGGACGAAGTCTTGATCCGGTCCGCCCTCGGCTCCAAGCCCGAGGAGATCTTCTACGTGTGGAACTCCCTCTGGCAGATGACGCCGGAGCAGAAGGCTGACCTGGAGAAGAAGAAGGCCGACACGTTCAAGGTGGACGTGGATGCCGCGATCCTGGACCCGGTGGTGCTCAAGAAGGCCAGGGAGGCGCAGCTCATCGAGGACGGAACCTACCCAGGCATCGAGCAGATCATCGAGGAGTTCGACGACCCAGACCACGAGGAGGGTCTGCGCGCAGAACCTGAGCCCGTGGTCGATCCGAACGCTGACCCGAACGCCGAGGTGGACCCCGAGGACCCAGACGCGGATCTGCCCGAGCCCGCCAACAGCAACCTGGACCCGGCCAAGAGGGCGGCCAACGACTTCCGGGCTGCCCAGCGGCGCCGCAGGATCAAGGGCAGGGACAGGATGCGGACCCCGTCGGGCAACGCCGCCGTCCGGGACGCCCTCGCCGACGCGACCCCGAAGCCCCTCTACGTCTACCGCAGGGTGCTGAACGCGCAGGCCATCATCGACTGGGCGGCCTCGCAGGGCTTCAAGTCCACGGTCACCCCGGCCGAGATGCACGTCACGATCATGTACTCGAAGGAGGCGGTCGACTGGATCAAGATGGGCGAGGCCTGGGGCCAGGACCTGGAGGGGCACATCCGCGTCGTCCCCGGCGGACCCCGCATCGTCGAGAGGTTCGGCAAGGCTGTCGTCCTCGCCTTCGGCAACTCCGACCTGTCCTGGCGCCACTCCTCCTTGAAGCACCAGGGCTGCTCGTACGACTACGAGGACTACAACCCGCACGTCACGATCACCTACAACGGGCCTGAGCAGATCGACGAGATGGAGCCCTACCGGGGCGAGATCGTCCTCGGGCCCGAGGTCTTCCAGGAGATCCAGATGACGGGCTTCAACAACGAGACCGACGTCCCCGAGGTGGCCCTGGACGAGTACAACGAGAACCAGGAGCGAGCAGAGAACGGGCAGTTCGGATCGGGCGGGGGCGGAGGGGCGGCAGCGGCTGCGCCCAAGGTCGGAGAGACCACCGAGAAGGGCAAGTTCGCCGGCCAGGTCGCAGGCCTGGACATGTACGAGGCCTCCGACCACAACCGCGAGACCAAGGTCCTGGGCAAGGAGGCGCCGGTCAAGCTCAAGTCCTACAACGCCTACAAGGGCAACACCAAGGTGGGCACCGTCAAGCAGGTCGTCACGAACGAGCAGAGGTCCGGCGGCGCAGGGGGTGCGGTCGCGTCGGGACGGGGCGAGGCGGTGAGGTGGAGGGCCGACGACAAGAACGGGAAGATCGGGAACTTCAAGACCCAGAAGGACGCGGCGACCGCCCTCAGCAAGCGCGCCCCGAAGGACGAGCAGACGATCCACGTCACCGTCCCCGTGACCATCGTCAACAGGGGCGGGCGGGAGATCACGACGGTCACGAAGCACGACGAGAAGGGCCGCATCAAAGAGTTCGAGCGGATCACTGAGGACGAAGACGACAGCGAAGATGAGGCAACCTGATGCTGATACTCCAGGAGGGCGACACGCTGGAGGTCGTCACCGACAGGGCGGCGCGCGTCCACGCGTCGTGGGTCGACAAGACCACCATCGACGACACGATCACGCCGGGGAGGCTCAACACGATCGTCGCGGACGCGGGCGGGGGCACCGTCGTGGCGTCGCCCTCGCCTGGGGCGGGCATCCTCCGGACGGTCGAGCTGGTGACCGTGTACAACGACGACCCGTCGGAGCAGGTCCTCGTCTTCCTCCAGCACAACGACGGGGCGATCGTCGCTCCTCTGCGGGTCCGGACCCTGGGGCCAGCCCAGTCGACCGTGTTCGGCGACGCCGCCGACCAGGGCCCGCCGGGTGAGACTGGCGCCACCGGGGAGCAGGGGGCTTCGACCTCGGTCTTCCACTACCGGGCCGACACAAGTTCGGTGGCGATGGCGGACCCCGGCACCGGCAAGCTGCGCTGGAACAACACAGACCAGCAGGCCGCCACCATGCTGTCGGTCGACTGGATCACGCAGGACGACTTCGACCTGTCCGTCCTCCTGTCCCTCGCCAACACCGACGACGAGTTCATCATCCAGGACCGGGACTTCGCTCTGAGCAACCAGGTCTGGCGGATGACTGCGCCGGCCACCAACCTCGCAGACTACTTCACGGTGCCCGTCGAGTTCGTGTCCGCGTCGGGCTCCGGCGTGTTCGCAGCCAACCAGGCCATCACCGTCCTCCTCCGGACCGTGGGCGAGAAGGGCGACCCAGGAGAACCCGGTGCTCCAGGTGCTCCTGGACCCGAGGGACCCCAGGGACCGACGGGCATCGACGGAGCGACAGGACCAGAAGGACCAGAAGGACCAGAAGGACCAAAGGGAGATGACGGTGAACCTGGACTGCAAGGTCCTGCTGGTGCTGACGGCAGTGCTGGCCCTGCTGGTCCTGCTGGTCCTGCTGGCGCTGACGGCGTAGCAGGCCCTCCTGGAGCAGATGGAGCAGACGGATCTCAGGGTCCGAAGGGAGATACCGGCGATGTGGGACCGATGGGACCTGAAGGGCCGATGGGTCCTGAAGGTCCGCAAGGTGAGCCAGGCACGGGAGGGGGCGACGCTTCGATCATCATCATCAGCGACACCGCCCCCGTCGGTGCGCCCGTCGGCGCGCTGTGGTGGGACAGCTCGATCGGCGTTCTCTTCATCAACTACGACGACGGCGACACCATCCAGTGGGTCGAGACGGTGGCGGTCCCCCTCGGAGAAGC
Organism: Myxococcaceae bacterium; assembly: GCA_003818285.1. GTDB lineage: Bacteria > Myxococcota > Myxococcia > Myxococcales > Myxococcaceae > RPRB01. Next base: position 48,659 of record RPRB01000006.1, on the reverse strand, counting down.
CGGACCGGCTGGACCTGAAGGACCTGAAGGACCTGCCGGTGCTGACGGAGCGGTGGGCCCGGCAGGACCTCAGGGCATCCAGGGCGTGCCCGGTGCTGATGGTGCAGATGGAGCTGACGGCGTTGACGGTGCCGCAGGTCCTGCTGGACCTGAAGGTCCGGAGGGACCGCAAGGTCCACAAGGCATACCAGGAACCGGAGGCGGCGGCGGCAGCGGCCAGACAATTCATTCAGGCACAGGCCTGCCCGACGATGCGCTGGGCGAGGGCGGCGACTACTACATCGATACGGACACGGACACGCTTTACGGCCCGAAGTTCGAAGCCGTGATGCTGGACCCAGAGTTCATGTTGACCGAACCTCCCTTGTGGGAGTTCGACCCAAATCCATTAGTGGTCGGCAACGAGTTCATCGCACTCGTTGATGGGCAGGTCATCAGCGCGAAGTTTCGGCGCAACCCCACTTCTGCAAATACGACGCGGCAACTTTATCTGTACGACGGAACGACGGGGACGCTGCTTGGTGTAACCAATGCGACGGTTGAGACTGCGGGCTTTGACGGTTGGGTGTCCGCCGCCTTCCCCGCTCCAATTCCTGTTGTGGCCGATCAGCACTTGGCGATTGTCGCTTCCTTTGATGCTCTAGCTTACGCGCAAACCGTTGCCCCGGTACCAACCAATCCTGATGCCGCCGTTCACTTCGGCATCCGCATGGGTGTCGGCGACGGCCCGGACGTCTTTCCTCCTAGTGGCTACGAGGCCCCATACAACTACGGCACCGACCTTGAATGGCAGTACATGTCTTTGGGCGAGACGTGGCCGGTTGCCATACAGGCGACGGGAGCCATCATTCATGACGGCGTCGGTCCCCCTGCCAGCAGTCTTGGGCTTGATGGAGATTACTACATCGACACAGAAGGTCATGCTCTGTATGGCCCGAAGGATACAGAAAGTGCACTCGGAGCAGCCCATCACATTTTCCCGGATGCCGCTGTACCTTCGACAACTGTCGAGGCCGCGAACCTTCGCTTTGGTACCGTCCTTTTGATGAATGTGGATTGTCAGATAACGCATCTAAGGTTCTACAGGTCGGGCGCTCCGTCAGCAGTATCAACGCGACAACTCTTTCTTTATGACTTCGATTTCGACGTGCTTATCGGCACCACCGTCATGACCGATGAAAGCATCGGTGAGGGATGGGTGGAGGCTGCGCTTGAAGTGCCAGCCAACGTTGCTGCCGGTACTTTCATTTGCATTGCCCGCGATGACGACAATTATTTTATGACGACCCCACCGCCAGCCGCACAGTATCCAGATGAAGTTACGTACGTGCTTGCGACGTACACGACTTCCGGCGCGGGCTGTCCTAGAACCAATTACGGAGAGGGTAACTATTTCTGGCAGGACGTGACGATGCGCGTGGCGTCTGATGCATGGAGTGTCGCCATTCAGGGCGTGCTGCCCGGTGATGGTTTGCTGATCGGCGAGACCATCATCACAGCAAGCGGCGAGTGGTCGCCGTCAAGCGACGATGTTGCTTTCATCGTTGTGGAAGCATGGGGCGGCGGTGGCGGCGGCGGCAATGGTGGCGCGACAACCGCGGGGCAGGTCTCTACCGGAGGCGGCGGCGGGTCAGGCGGATACGCTCGCAAGCGCATCAATTCACCAACGACGCAAACCGTGACGATCGGCGCTGGTGGTGGTGGCGCAGCAGTTGGCGGCACTACGACATTCGGAGACTTGTTGACCGCTGGCGGTGGTGGCGGCGGCACGAGTGGAGCCGGTGGCGCAGTTAGCAACATCGCTGGTGGCGCGGGCGGGACGAGTTCAGGCGGCGACCTTAACATCGCGGGCGCTCCCGGAACGTGGGCTGTTGGCAGCATGACTCCAACGTTCGTGCTTCCGGGCGTCGGCGGCAATGCACCGATGGGCGGCTCTGGCGGAAAGGTGGGGGATTATCTAGTGGCCGGTGGCGGTGGACAATTCCCCGGTGGCGGCGGTTCTGCTGGCTATTCAGTGAATGAAAATGTTGGAGTTCTTGGCGGCAGTGGTGGCAGTGGTGGAGTTATAATCAAGGAGTATAGATAACATGGCCCTCAACTTCCCTGCCTCACCAACAGTTGGTCAGCTCTATCCCGTCCCTCCTCTGGGCGGCGTCCCGCAGTACATCTGGGACGGCGCGCGATGGAAGGCAGCGTCGGCAGCCAATACACTTCCAGAGGCTCCGATCGACGACAAGCTGTACGCGAGAGAGAACGCGGACTGGGAGAGGATCGCCAGGATGACCGTCGGCACGATGGCTCCGCTCGACCCTGCTCTCTACGACGTCTGGGTGGACACCAACTGATGGCCAACTATTTCGTATGGAGCGGAGCGACGGGCGCTGCCTCAGGGGCAGACTGGGCCAACGCATACCTGACGCTCGCCGCGGCGATGACGAGCAAGGCAATCAGTGATGTGTTCTTTCTTGCTGATGACCACAATGAGATCAACGCCGGCGCTGCGCTCATCACTTCGCCAGGCACCGAAGCCAGTCCGTGCTACGTCTATTGCGTTCTGCGCGTCGGCGGTTCGGTTCCTCCCGTCTTTGCCGACCTTCGAACGACGGCCAAGATTACAACGCAGCTAGGCGGCAACCTCGTTCTCTCCGGAAGCGTCGCCGAATGCTACGGCGTGCAGTTCTACTGCGGCACCGGCGCCAACGTCACAAGCATTGCCATAGGCTCAGGGCAAACGTCGTGGCGCATGGTTCGTTGCTTGCTGGCTCTGGTCAGTACGGCGACTGGATCTCGCATTGCTCCGGGCGTCAACGGCTCGATAACAATTCTCGAGAGAACCCAAGTCAGCTTCGGCAACGTCTCGCAAGGCGTCTCGCCGGGCGGGCGCGTCAGCATTCGTGGATTTGGCGAACCGTTCATCGTTGGCGCCATCGTACCGACGACGCTCTACCTTCCCGGCGCGGCTATCGGCACATTGCTTCAGGAGGGGAGCGACCTGTCGGTCATGGGGGCAGGCAAGTCCATGATCTCTGGGGCGGCGTCCAACTCTCACACCTACGTCTTCAAGGATTGTCGCATCGGACCCTGCGCCCCGTACAGCGCCATCATCGCCTCGCTCGGCGGACTTGAGATCACGTACATTCGATGCGATACCGGCGACACCAACTACAGGACTGAGAAGCACAACAGGGCCGGCGGCATGTTCACCGAGGCGACCATCGTCAGGAGCGGAGGAGCGAGCGATGGCACCTTCCCGATCTCGTGGCGACTGGCGACAGGGTCCAACCGCAACAAGCTTCCGTTCGAAGCCCTGCCCATCACGGTGTGGAATGAAGTGATTGGAGTGCCGGTCACCGTCACGGTCGAAGGCATCTGGGCGGGCGGCGTGCGGCCGACCAACCAAGACATCTGGATCGACGTTGAATATCTCGGCACTGACGGTCAGGTCAGCGGCTCGCGTGCCACGAGCGCCGCGGACGTTTCCTATCTCGCCCCTCCTGTTACGCTGCCTGATGGACACGGCACGTGGGCCGGCGCGCTGACCGCGAAGTTCTCGATGGCTGTGACGGTGACGCCAAGGGAGAAGGGACCGATCACGATCTATCCGATGGCGATGCGAAACAACTCGACGTTCTACATCGACCCGAAGCCGGTGGTGACATCATGAGTCGAAGCTTCAGCGCAACGGGCGGATACGTCGTCGACGACGGCCCGCGGGACTTCGCGATGTCGGGCGGCTTCTTCTCCGGCGAAGTGACGACCGCCGCAGCCGCCTCGAGGCTCAAGGTCTGGAACGACACGTCGTGGAGCAGCAAGCCGTCGAAGGTGTGGGACGGCGTGGCGTGGATCACCAAGCCTGTCCGGTTCTGGAACGGGACAGCGTGGGTCTAGCAGAAGAACAGGGGACAGGCAATGTCATCGTACTCGATGCCCACCAAGAACGACCGGCTCCAGATCGTGATCGATCGGATCGACGCCAAGGCAGATCCGGGGATGCTGCTCCTCTTCACGGCTGCCAGCGAGCTCCTGGCGACCATCCCCCTGCAGAAGCCGTCCTTCTCCGCCCCGTCGGGAGGGACGATGACCCTGAGGGGAACGCCCATCGAGGCCCTGGCCACCGGAGCTGGCTCTGCCAACCTGGCGCGCCTGGCCGACGGGGACGGCGTCACCGTCGTGGACGCCATGCTCGTCAGCCTGATGGGCGGCGGGGGCGAGGTCATCGTCAGCGAGCTGGCCATCGAGGTCAACGGCACGGTCACCTGCGTGTCGGGTCAGATCACCCATGCGTGAGTTCTACAACCGGCTCCTGAGCCCATCCGGGTGGTTCCCCAGGGGGACCGCTCCGGCCTGGTTCAAGCTGTCGTTTGCCCCCGACGGCGTCTCTGGCGTCGGACTTTCGTTCGAGGTCACCGAGGCCCCTGACGTCTTCGCGTTCGAGCTCACGGTGCCGGCTGCTCCTCCCGTCCGGTTCGGGACGGGGGGAGGTCTCGGCTGGCGGACGCTTCGTCCCCGGAGTCTGGAGCTCCACGTTCGGGAGCTGCCCGACGTGTTCTCCTTCTACGTCCATCCCCACAAGGGACCCGAGCAGACACCCGTCCCAGAGCACGTGCGGAGCCCGCTGGTGCTGCCGATCGGGGGATCGGTGATAATCCCCACCCTGATCCCGGAGCCCTCCCCGCACGCCGGCAAGCGCGTGCAACTGACAGCCATGCCGACCGAGAGGCCGGATCGGTTCCGGATCACCGTGGACTTCGTCGACGCGGTGGTCCTGGACGACGACCTGCTCCTGCTCCAGTGAGGAACCGATGCTGAAGTACAAGAACGAGGTCATCCACGACAGGTGCTCCTGCTGCACCTACCTGTCGGACGCCAAGCCGACCAGCCGAGACCCGTCGGGGACCAAGACCATTCGCTCCGCCATGCGATCGGCCATGGCCATCCGCATGAACCGGCTGCGCGCCCTGCTGCGGATGCAGATCATCGACAACGACGCGCTCGGGCTGAAGCCCATGACCGCCTTCTCGGGCATGTCAGCCGCGGCCATGGTCACGGCTGGGCCAGCCAAGATCATGGGCTTCCAGCAGTTCGTCGACTCCGCCCTGACCCAGAACGTCCTCGAGCACGATGGCCGGTATCTGGCAGGCTACGTTGAGCGCGCCTTCGAGAAGGGGCTGCGGTTCGCGGACAGGAACACGCGGGATCTGAACGTCGCCAGGTCGCCGGAGAACCACAGGGACAGGGTGGACACCATCGTCCAGTCTGCGTTTGTGGAGCTGCAGGGCATCAGCGAGGCGGTCAGCCAGAACCTGGTTCGGGCTGCAGCCGACGGGATCTTGTCCAAGAAGAATGCGAACCTCCTGCTCCGGGCGATGTACTCCCGCATCGACAAGGTGGGCGGAACCCGCATCGACGCCCTGGCTGACACGATCGTCATGCGGACATTCAACGAAGGAAGCCTGTCGTCCTACGAGTCCGTCGGGGTCACCGAGGTCGGCATCATCCCGGAGGTCAGGAAGATCCGCCGCCCTGCGCAGGACGCTGTGTCGTTCTTCGAGGACAAGAAGCGGAAGTTCAATCCGAACACGGGGGCAGGCTCGAAGGTCAGCCGGACCACGGTGCCCCACCGCGAGACCGTCCGCAGGATCAGGAAGGCGCAGGAGGCGATCGAGAAGCTGAAGCGCGTCAACGTCCTGACGGCCGGCGACGACGAGGTCTGCCCGGAGTGCGAAGACATCGCCGAGGAGGGACCCTACCGCATCAACGTTGCCCGCAGCTTGATCCCCGCGCACCCGCACTGCCGATGCGTGTTCGTGCCTGCGCGCGACCGACGGTTCACGACGGAGGACCTGTGAGTGACAACATGGCATCGGTGGATGCTGCTGGACGCCCAGTCGGCGGGGGCGACGTGCCTGTGCGTGTCGGTGCTCGCCACTCCGTTCGGCTGGGAGATCGTAGCTCACCTCCTGGTCGCGGGCTCAGCAATCCTGTTGGGGGTGCCATCCTGGGAAGAGCAGCATCGGGACAGGAGTTGAGCGTCTGGGCCTACGACGATCCGCAGGGCTGGGGCAAGCGGCTCCACGAAGCCTGCGGGGGCAGGGGCATCTCCTGCCGCATGTTCGAGGCTGCCGTCGAGCCGGACCGGGGCTACGCCTTCGTGCACATGCACCACCATCCGAACCTGCGCCGCCTCCACAAGAAGCTGATGCAGAACCTCAGCGTCAACAACGGGCTCACGCTCATTCCGGACTATCGCTCGTCGGTTCTGTACGACGACAAGCTCGAGCAGGCCAGGCACTTGGCGCGGTGGATGCCGCCGACCAAGGCCTTCTTCACGCCGATGGCGGCGAAGGGGTATCTGAACAACGACGAGCCAGCGTACCCGTTTCTCTCCAAGTCCGCCGAGGGGGCTTCGTCGAACAACGTCCGCATGATCAACAGCTACCAGGAGGCGATGGCCGAGGTCAGGGCGGCGTTCAGCGACCGGGGCATCCCGATGCACTACGACCTGGCCCAGCTTGGCTACCTCTTGTGGCAGCGCTTCATCCCGGAGAACGACCACGACGTCCGGGTCGTCGGGATCGGCAGGCAGCGCCTGGTCCTGCGGAGGTTCAACCGGACGGACAGGCCGATGGCTTCGGGCAGCCGGAACTTCCAGAGCGTCGTCGACGCAGATGACGAGGTCCGGTCCGCCCTCGACTACTCTGACCGCTTCTTCGAGGTCGAGCGGATGAAGTGGGCGGCCGTCGACATGGTTCGCGACGAGACTCGCTGGTACATCCTCGAGACCACCGTCGGATGGACGATGGGCGGCTACGTCGACTGCGCGTTCTTCGCCAGAACAGATGGTGAATGGAAGCCAACGGGAAAGGTTGGCCGGGACGCCTGGGCGGTCCTGGTCAACGAGATTGAGCAAGGCACCTTCGACTCGTAAGAAAGGAATGCAGATGGAATACGCAGCTTACTTCATCCTCGGCGTGGTGACGTGCTATCTCTTGACTGGGGTCTACGTTCTCTTGCTGGCTGAGCCGTTGAACCGCTTCTTCCTGGAGGACAGGCAGACCAGCATCTTCGCCGTCCTGACCTGGCCGTTCGACCTCAGGCGAGTGATCAAGGCGGGCCTCTCTGACGCCGACGACCTCCTCGCTCGCCCCAACCTGAACAAAGGACATCCGCAGTGATGGAACACTTTTACAAGAGCATTCACGGATGGGCGTCGTTCATCCAGCTCTACGTCGACGCCGTGCAGCGCGCCCCGCAGGACCGACCCTCCACCTTCGTGGAGATAGGATCGTGGATGGGGCGGTCGGCGGCGTTCATGGCTGTGGAGATCCTGAACTCCGGCAAGCCCATCACCCTGCACTGCATCGACCCCTGGACCGACGGCGGGGGCGATCTGAAGCACACCGAGTTTTTTGCCCTCCTGAGGGGCAGGGATGCCCTCGAGGTCTTCAACGATAACACCAAGCCGGTCAGCTCTGTGATCATGCCCCACCGGCTGTACTCCCACGACGCGCGGGTCCTGTTCGAGCCGAAGTCCATCGACTACATCATGATCGACGGGCTGCACACCTACGAAGCCGTGCAGCAGGACATCGCCGACTACCTGCCCCTGATGAGGGATGGGGCGGTCATGTCCGGCGACGACTACCTGTGGCCTGGGGTGCACAAGGCCGTCCACGAAGCGTTCGGCGATCGGGTGCAGGCTGAGGTGAAGCGCCCCACCAAGGACTACCTCATGTCTGTCGCCCACTGGTGGGTCCAGCTGTGACCGATCGCCCGTCGGTCGACATCTATCTGGACTACGTCGTCTTCGAGGGGTGCCGGATCGACAGGCCCTCGTGGACGAGCCGGAGCCAGTGGGAGCTCCTGTGGCGGACGCTGCTGGCCCGGTTTGGCGATGACTCATGATAGCGATCGCCTACATCACTGCGCCCCGGCCAGTCCTGACGCTGGAGCGGTCGCTCGCCTCGATGCGGGATGCGGGCTTCGACCAGGACATCCGCATCTTCTCCGACGGCTCCGTCGACTGCCGGCTCGACGAGAACATGTACGTTCGCAGAAACGTGCCGCTCCTGGGGAACCTGCGCAACTGGCTCAAGGCTCTGCGGACCCTGGTCGAAATTACCCAGGAGCCGTTCCTCATGGTGTGCGAGGACGACATCCTGTGGGCGAAGAACTCCCACAGGGCTCTGCGCGACGACCTGTTCAACATCCAGACCTGGGAGGGGTTCGGCTGCCTCTCGCTGTACCTGCCCATCCGGATGTCCAAGATGTGCGAGAAGGCTGAGAGCACCAGCAGACTCCGGGACGGCATCCACTCGCATGGGATGCAGATTGGCTTCAAGATGTGGGGAGCCCAGTGCCTGGTCCTGTCGCGTGCGTCCGCGCATGCGCTGCTCGACTCGGCTGAGCTCCACAACTACCTGGAGGGGCCGAAGCACTGGGACAAGAACGTGGACGGCATCGTCTCCGCGTGCTTCCAGGCGATCGGGCTGACGATGTTCTGGCGGGTCCCGTGCCTGGTCAACCACACCCTCGGGGAGGCCAACTCGTCTCTTGGATACCCTCCGGACAGGTTTGAACTGACAACGAAGTACTGGACGGGCGACGCCTGGCCGAGCAGGGGAAAGCCATGAAGGACCTGACCCTGGTGCTGGCCTACTACGACAACCCCAACATGCTGAAGCGTCACCTGGACGAGTGGGCAGCCTACCCTCCGGTGCTCCAGGATCGGGTGAAGGTCGTGCTGGTGGACGACGGGAGCCCCCGGTGGGATGCCGCTACGGCGATCTGGCAGTGGGGGCAGCAAAGCCCTATAGGAACCAAACTCTACCGGGTGGTGCCCAACATTCCTTGGAACCAGGACGGGGCTCGCAACCTGGCAATGCAGAACGTTGAGACCGAGTGGGCGTTCCTGACGGACATGGATCACCTGGTCCCGCGGGACCAGCTCCTGAGTATTTTCCAGATGGACGTCCGATCGGGAACATATTACATGCCGAACCAGGTGCTCACGAACGGTACCTCGCTCGAACGGCCGCATCCGAACAGCTACCTGATGCGAGCTGAAGACTTCTGGTCGATGGGCGGGTACGACGAAGACTTCGCTGGGCACTACGGGTCAGACGGAAACTTCCGCCGCTGCGCTAAGGGCGCCGGCCTCATCGAAATGCCGACCAAGGCGTTTTCGACGATAGTCTTCCGGGCCGATGACATCTTCGACGCCAACACCAAGGATTGGGGACGCAAGGACACGCAGTGGCACGCTCGCCGCAACCCTGTCCTCCGCGCCAAGATCGGCTCTGGTCCGTATCGCGCTGTCAATCCTGTTCGCTTCGAGTGGGTGCGGGTCCTCTGATGCTGCACATAGTCCTCTGGAAGTGGACCGACTGGAAGAACCCAGTCCGAGCGACCTACTCCGCTGTGCACGTAAACGCGATGGTCAAGGCTCTGCAGGCCAACGTGAAGGTGCCCCATCGCATCGTCTGCGTCACGGACGATCCGACTGGTCTCGCCTGCGAGACGCATCCCTTGTGGTCGGACGGTGCAGACCTGGCCAACGCCACAAAAAGAAATTTGCCGTCGTGCTACAGGCGGCTCAAGCTGTACGATCCGGCCACCCAGTTTCAGATGAAGATCCGGGACGGGCACCGCATCATGGGGATCGACCTGGACGCGATCATCATGCGCGACATCACCCCGATGATCGAGTCCACGGAGAAGTTCCGCTTCATGGGCTGGGCCTGCGCGGGTGCCCACCATCCGAAGGTCTTCAACGGCTCGCTGCAGATGTTCACAGCCGGAGACCTCGACTTCATCTGGTCCAAGTTCGACCCGGCCACCAGCCCAGCTCAGACGTTCAAGAAGAAGTGGCTCGGCTCCGACCAGTCGTGGCTGAGCATGAACCTGGTTGGTCTCGAAGGGTGCGACGGCTTCACCTATCCGACGGTGGCCTCCTACTCGGTCGACTATCGCAAGCTCCGCGAGATCTCGAAGCGGACCTGCATCATGTTCTTCAACGGCAGACGGAAGCCCTGGCAGGTCGAGACCATCCGCGAAGACTACTGGGTCTCGCGGTACTGGAGGCCCTGATCCCTGGCCTCCGCAAGGAGGCTGCATGATCAAGCTGAACCTGTACGACCGGCTGTCCTTCGACGCCGCCCACATGTCCAAGAAGGCCGGGGGCTATCTGGCGGCTGCTCCCCGCGTTTCGCGCACCGGCATTCAACTCTATCTCGGCAAGGAGATTGGTGGCGAGCTGGCGGACAAGGACGTCGTCCGGGTCTACCGGCCTGAGAGCGAAGTCTTCCACAAGGACGCGATGGCGTCCCTCGCCCACCGCCCCCTGACCAACGACCACCCGAAGGTCGAGGTCACCTCCGAAAACTGGAGCGAGTACGCGGTCGGCCAGAGCGACGGCGACGTCCTCCGAGATCAAGAATACGTCCGCGTCCCGATGCTGTTCATGGACTCGTCCGCCGTCAAGGCGATCGAGGCTGGCAAGCGACAGCTCTCCGTCGGGTATTCGTGCGACATCGAGGTTGCGTCCGGCACCACGCCGACCGGCGAGGCTTACGACGCCATCCAACGCAACATCCGGGCGAACCACATCGCCCTCGTGAAAGCGGCCCGCGGCGGAGCCAGGCTATCCGTCGGGGACGAACTGCCATTCGGCGTCGAAGACGCTGAGCCTGAACCACCCCCAACCCGGAGAGACCAAATGAACCTGCGCACAATGACCGTGGACGGCATCACCTGCGAGATGACCGACACGACGATCCAAGTCGTGCAGCGCGCCCTCGACAACGCCGCCAACCAGGTGAAGGCGCTCGAGGCCACGCACAAGAGCGTGTCGGATAGCCTGAACAAGCAGGTCACCGACATGACTGCCCAGGTCACCACCCTGTCGAAGGACAAGGACACCCTAACGGCGGAGAACGCAACGCTGAAGAGCCAGCTCGACAGCGCCAAGCTGACCCCGCAGCAGCTCGATCAGCTCGTTGCCGACCGCACGATCTGCATGGGCAAGGCCGCTGCAATCCTCGGCGACAAGCTGGTGGTGGACGGCAAGACCGACGGGGAGATCCGCCGGCAGGTCGTCGACCACGCGCTCAAGGATGTCGCCAAGGGCTGGACCGACGAGCAGGTTGCCACGTCGTTTGCCACCCTCACGGCAAGCGTCAAGGCGGTCGACACCAACCGCGCAGTCGATGTCGCCAGGGCGGCCTTCACCGGCGGCAGCCAGCCGGTCCTGGGCGACCGGGCGGCTGCAGAGAAGTCCTACAGCGACTACAACAACCGCATGCAGAACGCTTGGAAGACACCGCAGGGAACTGCCTGAACAAGACCGGCGGCTTGATCTCGTCAGCTTCGGCTGACGGGTGATGGCTCCGAAGAACTACCAAGACAAATCCAACCGGAGAAATCTATAATGCCCATCCAGACTGAATACGTCGAGACCATTCGCCCGCCTGGTCCGGGTACGGTTCACGGCTCCTACGACGTGACCGATGCGTTCACCGGGAACTGCGAACCCGAGACGGGCATCCCGTTCGGGCGGGCAGTCAGCCGCGGGACCATCGCCACGTTCGGCGACAACGCAGTCATCCTCGGCGGTGACTTGGCCCTCTATCGCGGCGCGTCCATCCGCGACATCACGATGCGTAACTCCTACGCCACCGACCCCGACAAGTACGAGCGCTATCAGAACGTCGGCGTCCTCCGCCGCGGCATGATGTGGCTCGAGCCTGCAGTCGCGGTCAACGCTGGCGACCCCGTCCACTTCGACGGCACCACCGGCATCTTCTCGAACACCGGCGGCGTCGGTCCGCTCAAGGGTGCCCGCTGGGAGACCAGTGCCTTGGTGAACGGGCGTGCGATCGCCTACTTCCCTGGCCTCGAGAAGAACGACGGCGTCTGACCCCATCGGAGACTGAGAGGAGCGCGAGCTCCTCCTGGTCGCCATCCGCAAACAAGCAGAACCCCAACCGGAGCATTCAATGTTCAATATCTACTCGGCGGATGCGGCACAGCAGGCCCTCGGCTTCCTGGTGTCGCAGACGTCTTACATCGAACCCCAAGTCGTCGAGGTCCAGTATCCGGAGATACAGTATCCGACGCTCATCCCGGTCGACACGGCAGCCAACGAGTGGGCCAAGTCGATCACGTACTTCTCGAGCGACAAGGTCGGCAAGGCGGGATGGTTCCACCACCTCGCGAAGGACATCCACATCGCAGACGTCGAACGCTCGCAGTTCGAAGTGGGCGTTGAGATGGCCGACATCGGATACCGATACTCGCTGCAGGAGCTCGGCCAGGCCATGATGGTCCCCGGCACGAACCTGACCACCGAGCGCGCCTCCGCAGCCCGCAGGGCCTACGAGGAGTTCGTGGACAACCTTGCCCTCCGGGGCATGAGCGACAAGAACTTCCACGGCATCATCGACTACCCTGGCATCACCACGGTGCAGGCAGCCGAGGGCGCCGAGGGCTCGACGGACTGGGACTCGAAGACTGCCGACGAGATCATGGCGGACATCAACGCCATCCTCACTGGCATGTGGACCAGCTCAGCCCAGATCGAATACGCGGACACGCTGCTCCTGCCGGGTGAGGCCATGACCATCCTGGTGTCGAAGCGCGTCCCCGACACGACCCTCACGATCCTGGACTTCGTCGCGTCGAAGAACATCGTGAGCTTCCAGACCGGCCGGCCGATCATCATCCGCGCCGTCCGCGGACTGGAAGACGCGGGCACTGGCGGGACGGGCCGCATGGTCGCGTATCGCCGCGATCCGGCTGTGCTCAAGATGCACATTCCCATGCCGCATCGCTTCCTGCCCGTGTGGCAGACCGGACCCCTGGTGTACGACATCCCCGGCATCTTCCGCGTCGCCGGCCTCGAGATCCGGCGTCCGGGCGCTGTTCGCTACCTGGACGGCATCTCCGGGGACGAGCCGAGCTGATCCTTCTGGATTGAGCTTGAATGGGTCGGAAGAGGGTCGCTCCCTCTTCCGGCTTTCTCCAGACTGAAACCCAGAGAGAACCAAGATGCCAATCGTCACCCTCCTGAACTTCGGCGACGGCCCGCGCGTGTTCGTGAACGTGCGCGGTCGCCCGCGCCAGGCTCCCGTCGGATCGCCGGTCAACGTAGAGCTGACCCAGCGAACGATCGACAGGATCAAGAAGCACCACAAGAACATCGTCATCGTCCCCGAGGGGACGGACATCGACAAGGACAGCCCGCAGCTCATCGCGGTTCTTGACACTCTGCGGAACTACGATCAGCTCGAGTACAACGAAATCTTGACCGTGGTCAACCGGGTCATCGGCGAAGGCGTCATGGGCTCGCGCCCGAACCACGGCGAGATGCGCCTGGAGCTGGCCCGACGGGCGGCCAACGCTGCTCACCACATCCAAGCCGGTGCAGTCGACGAGGCCAACGCGGTCTTGATGGCTCCGATCCCCAAGAAGGAGGACCCGGCTGAGGTTCTGAAGCGCGAAAAGATCGGCCTCGTGATCGGAGACGACGAGGATGAGGACAGTGAAAATGAGGAGTTGAGTGATGCCAACAGCGGAACGGATGGCGATGAGGACACCGAAGAAGCAGACGGCGGCTCAGGTGAAGGCCAGGGCGGCAGCGAAGAAGCTGGCCATGAAGGGCCGGGGCGTCCGGCCACCGGGCAAGGCGGTGGCCGCGATCGAGACGGCGGCCAAGAAGGCGAAGGCAGTGGTGGCGAAAGGCCGAAGGTCGTCCAGCTCGGCCAAGGTCCGGGACCAGGCAAAAGCGAAGCCCCGGTTCGCAGCCCGCCTCGAGGGCTGAGCCAGCCCCGCCAGCAGGTCAGTCGAAACAAGGGGAGATGACAGGGGCGGCCCTGGATTGGCCGCTCCACGGCCCGCTATTCAGCTCTGAGGACCCATCCAATGCCGTACACTGTTCCCGACGCCGCCCAGTTCAAAGCTCGCTTCCCGGTCTTTGAGGGACAGGACGACGACTACGTCACCCTGATCCTGACTGAGGCTTCGGCCTCAGTCGACGAGTCGTGGGCGGAACCCGACTACCAGCCGGCGATCATGTACCTGGCGGCGCACATGATTGCGACGGAGAACTCCTCCGGGGACGACGCCGAGATCGACACGGGCTCCGGCCGGATCGCCAGCGAAAGCTTCGGCGGGGTCCTCTCGATCTCGTACTTCGACGACAAGGCCGACCTGTCCTCCGGGATGAGCGACTACGCCAGTACGATCTATGGCCGGAACTATCTTCGACTTCTGACCCGCAACAAACCAGCCATCGTCGCGATCTGAGATGGTCTCTTACACACGGGCACGCAAGGTCGTCGATCGCCAGCTCAAGAAGCTGGGGAAGATCGACGCTGACCAGGCTCTCATCGTCCGCGGAGGCGTGACGAGGAAGTGCCGTGCTGCGCGCCTGGAGTACAACCCGCGCGAGAAGGGGCTGCACGAGGAAGGCGCATCCCGCATCCTCGTCTCCGCTCTGAGCCTGGAGGAGTTTGGAAGCGAGGCCCCGAACCACAAGCTTGACAAGATCTTCTTCGCCGGGGCTGAGTACAACATTGTCGAGCCGATCAAGGGTCCCCGTCAGAGCGACCCGACGATCTTCTTCTACGACTGTGCGGTGACCTACAATCAGACGGTCAACTACCTCCGGCCCGTCGAGCTCATCGGAGCCATCGCCCTGGGCGTGGGCTTCGACTCGGAGGTCGCCGACATCGCGATCGTCAACGAGATCCACGGCGCGTCCTTTGGCTTCGGGTTCGGCATGGTCCCGATCGCGCGGGCGGTCTATGAGCTGCAAGCATCGTTCGACCTGGGCTTCATCATCGAGTCTCCGGTCACAGAGATCAAGTACATCGGCCCGGTCGCGTTTGGCCTGGGCTTCGACGCGGCGGCGATCATCGAGAACACGCAGTATATCGCTGCGGACTTCAGCCTGGGCTTCAACGCGGCGGCGATCGTCAGGGCGATGAGCACCGAGTTCATCTCGGCGAGCTTCGGCCTGGGCTTCAGCATGGCTTCGGTCGTCGAGAACACGCAGTATGTTCCGGCTGTGAACTTCGGGCTGGGCTTTGCGATCGACAACGCCATCGTCACTTCGATCCCGTCGGGTCCTGTGGACAGCGGCGACGCGACCGCATCGATCGACGACACGACGCCCGTCGAAGGTCAGACGATCACCTGCACGTTCAACGACGACGACCCGGATGGTCCGGCCACCGGCATCACCTATCAGTGGCGCAACCACACGGACAGCGTGGACATCTCGGGCGCAACGTCCGCTGCCTACACGGTGGAGCACTCGCTGGTCGGCAAGGCGCTGCGCTGCCGCGTGTCCTACACTGACGGGGAGGGCTTCAGCGAGACGATCGAGACCGCCAGCACGGCCGCCGTGTCGGCGAACCTTCAGGTGGCCACCATCGTCCAGAGCGCAGTCAACAGCGGCACCACGGGCGGCTCGCTTGCCAGCGCTTCGTTCAACGTTGCGGCCGGGAGCTACGTTGCAGTCCTGACGATGGTCGTCGGCACGGGCGCGACCGTCAGCAACGTCACGAACAACAAGGGCTTGACGGTCCTTGCGGTTGACGTGAACGCGACCACGTGGAACCAGACCGTCACGAAGAACTGCGTCATCGACTTCCGCATCATCTTTGTTCCTACTGCGCAGACCGGAATGACGGTGACGGCGACGCTGGGCGGGACGAAGCAGCGATCGTTCATCGGCGCGTACGAGATCTCGGGCGGGCATGCAGCCGTTTGGGGCGTGTCGGCAAGCCCGCAGAGCTTCATCCGCAGTTCGCGGACGATGAGCGCGAACGGAGCGAGCGCCGTCTCTTGGGGATTGTCGACTGTCAATTCCGAAACCACCTCTTCCCGCTGGGTCTGGATGGGAGGGGCGGTTGCGGTTGGAGAGGCGGCGGAGAATGACGACTTCAACACGGCAGCTCTTGGACCCAATGCTGCAACGGTCCTGACCAACGGAAGCACGGCCGTACCGGGCATGCAGTATCTCGTCGCCCAACGTCAGTCTGCTTCGACCGCAGCCGAGACGATGGCCATCACGGCGACGGGCGGAAACGCTTTCCGCGAACTGAACGGGCTCGGTTTCGAAATCAGAGCTACACCCCCGTAGGGAGTTTGAACGATGGAAAAGAAGTACGCGGAGGAGGCTGGCATCGACAAGAGGAAGCCCCACCGCATCGAGGACCCGGAGACTGGCAAGACGAAGGTCGTTCTCGGCAAGGTCGGCTTCAGCATGGGGCTGCGCCGGCCAGGTGAGCCGCGTCGCGATCCCAGCAACCCGGCTCCGCAAGAGCCGATCCCGATCATCAAGTCGAAGCTGGAAGGCTGAGACGGGCACCAAAGGAGATCCCTAGACCATGTCCGACATGTCCACCTACCTCGGAGACGCACTGCTCAACTGGCTGAAGAGCAGCGCTTTCCCTTCCGACCCGGCAAACGTCTACGCCGGACTCTACAACGGCGACCCCGACGGGGCAGGCACGGAGGTCACGGGCACCGTCGCCCTGACCCGCCAGGCGGTCACGTTCGGCTCCATCGCTGCTCGCGCCATGTCGAACACGGCGGAGATCGACTTCGGGGACGCCTCCGGGGCAGCGACCGTGACCTACGTGACCCTCCACGACGCAGCCTCGGCTGGCAATCGCCTGGCCAAGAAAATTGTCTCGTCGGTCGGCGTGGACAGCGGGGAGAAGGTGGCCATCGCAACCGGCGATCTAGACGTTTCGTACTGAGGGCGGCATGGCCGACAAGCGCGAACAAATCCTCTCTCAGCTCTTCGCCACGATCGTAGGGCTGACGGTCACTGACTCGGCGCGGTTCAAGAACGCGTATCGCAACCGCGGGCTTGTGGATCAGGACGAGCGGCCAGCTTCTGTCCTGCTCGACGGCGCGGAGACCTCGCGGCTCACAGGGTCGCGGCAGGGCAGGGGAGGAGCGAGCGGCATCGGCCCGCAGCTTGTGACGATGCGGCCTGAAGTCTACTTCCTTGTGAAGGACCGCCGGCCGCTAAACGAAGAAATCGGTACTGAGTTGAATACGATGAGGCTCGCATACCTTGCCGCCGTCGAAATGGACGCGGCGCTGAGGACCCTCGTCGGACCAAACGGAGCTATCGAGCTGACTGGCACTGACGTCGACATGAAGGGTGGAAGCTCTGGTGAAGGTCAGATGCGGCTCGACTTCTCCATCACCTACGTGTTCGATCCAACGCGACAATAGGAGAATTTGAGATATGCCTGAACCAACCCTCATCAGCCCGAACACCGGCAACTATCGGATCGGCAAGGGCAAAGTGTCGTTCAAGAAGGACGGCGCCGTAGACTGGACCGACCTCGGCAACTGCACCGAAGCGACCATCACCCCGACGAACGAAAAGCTCGATCACTTCACCTCTCGCGAAGGCATTCGTCAGAAGGACCTGAGCGTGCTCCTGGAGCAGGGCGGAACCCTCGCCATCACCATGGAGGAGTTCACGCCGTACAACGTGGCTCTGATGGTCATGGGCACCCTCGACGAAGACGCAGTCGGCGGACCTGAGGTCGAGATCTTCGCCGAGACCGAGATCATCGGTCAGCTCAAGATCGAAGCCACCAATGACGTCGGTCCGCGGATCGACTGGCTCCTGTACCGGGTCAGCCTGAACCCGAACGGGGAGTTCGGAGCCTTCGAGGAGGACGAGTGGGGCAACATGGAGCTCGAGGGCGAGATGCTCGTCAGCGAGACCGTGGGCGACACGCTCGGCAAGTTCGGCATCCTCAAGTGGACCAACCTGGCGGACGCCAGCTAAGCCTGCTTCGGGCGGCCCTAACCCGGCGGCGTCCGCTTCCCAAAGCGGGCGCCTCCTAACGAGGAGAGTAGAGTGGTAAGTCTTGTTGACCTGGGTGCCATGACCTTCGAGGTCAAGGTCAAGGACCGGAAGATCGCTGAGGTAAAGGGCCTCAGCGCTGCGTTCATTATGAACCTCCTGTCGGAGATCCCGGAGCTGCGTCTGGTGTTCGCCGAGAAGAGGCTCGAGGGTGACATCGTGAGCTCGCTACTCTCGCAGTCGCCCGTCATGCTGGCCAAGCTGTGCGCGGCCGGACTGGGGAAGAAGGACGACCCGGACGCGATCCAGGAGTGCCTGGAGCTGCCGGCCGGGGTCACGGCCCTGCTGGTCATGGGGATCGTCGAGTGCACCTTCCCCCAGGGCCTGCAGTCTTTCGTCGACGGCCTGTCGGAGCTGTGGGGCGCGGGCGGCGGCGTCGCCGACGGGCCTACCAAGGGAGCGGCTACGAGATTGCCCGCGCCCTCAACACAGTCATCCGAGCAGGGCACCCCGTCGAAGCCGCCTGGGGCTACACCCCCAGACAGCTCAGCGCCTGGTGCGAAGTGATCGAACGGGACCAGATGGCGAGGGATGCCAGGCTGGTCGTGCTGCTGAGGAACTCTGCGCACGCCGACAAGAAGGGCTTCGCTAAGTTCATGAAGCAACTGGAGGACAAGTCGCAGTGACCATCCGGGTCTCGTTCAATGGCAAGGCCGTCGGCCAGCTCTGGAGTGCGCAGACAAAGCGCTACTCCGAGAAGATGGTCAAGGCCACGCAGGCTTCTGCCCGTCGGGCAGCGGCGGCCATTGAGACTCGGGGTCGCGAAAACATCAAGGCCGGAGGGAACTTCGGCAGCGCTCGGTGGCAGGCTGGCTTCCGGGCGTACCTGTCCTTTCGGAGCCGCGTTCGGCTGAGCATCCGGGTCACGCACAGCGTGTTCTACTGGCGGGTGTTCGAGTTCGGGGCGAAGATCTTTGGCCGCCCCCTCTTGTGGATACCCCTGCCGTGGGCCAGGGAAGCCCAGGGGATCAGGGCACGCGACTACCCCGGAAATCTCTTCCGCGTCGAGCGGCTGGGCCGATCGCCGCTCCTGATGGCCCGGACGGGCGCCGGGACGGTGGAGGCCAAGTACGTGGGCAAGGAGTTCGTGGTCATCCCGCGCAAGTGGCGGCTGCGAGACATCGTTCGGCAGGAGCAGAAGCGGCTCGGTCGATACTACCGGGAGGCCCTGCGGACCAATGGCTGACGAAGACCTCGTTTCCGAAGTCAGGATCGAAGGCCTGCCCCAAGCCGAGGCTGGCCTCCTTGCGCTCGGCGCGGCCGGACAGACCGCGTTCGCGACGATCGACGGCGCGGCGGCGCGGTCCGGCAAGAGCCTGAGCAGCTGGTTCACGCAGATGCGCTCCGGAGCCAAGGCTCTGCAGCAGCTCAGGCCTGCACCTGGCGCGCTCGGCTCGATCGAGGCGATGTCCAGCGGCTTCGGCAAGCTCACGTCCGGGCTGGGACGCGCAGCCACTGCCTCGAACCGCTTCATCATGGGCTCCCGTCGGGTCGCCACGATGGCTGCGGCGGTCAGCGGAGGCCTGATCGCCGGGGCGAGGCTGGCTGCCAAGTCCTACGACGAGGCTGGCAAGTCGCAGGACTCGCAGACCGACGCGCAGATCCGAGCCGCCCAGACTGCCCAGGCCACCGAGAAGGCGCAGTTCAGCTATCGCCAGTCGGTTCAGGGGCTCAATCGGGACCTGGCCAACGGCAAGCTCTCCTTCTCTGAGTACGACCAGGCGATCCAGGATCTGAACTTCTCGTACAAGCAGTCTCAGAAGGAAGCGGAGTTCACCCGGCAGCAGGAGGAGGCGCTGCGGGAGGAGACGCAGCGGCTTCAGGCTACGGCGGCCAAGCAGGAGGCCTTCGGCAAGCTGGCCGACACGTTCGGCGGAACCCTCGCCGGTTCGCTCATCACGGCCGGACGGGCGGCGGACACCTTCATCGGCGACATGCAGCGGAGTCTCGGTCCTGCAGTCTCCGGCATCGTCAACCGCGTGGTCGCCCTGTTCGAGCAGAACCGAGCGAAGATCATCGCCACGTTCGACTCGATCGCCGCCAAGATCGACGCGTTCGTCCAGGGCGGAGGCGTCGAGCGGGCGTTCACCGTGATCGGCCAGGCCGTCGGGACGATCGCGAACATCATCCAGAACGCGGTCATCCCCGCGATCAACTCCTTCGTCGCTGCCCTGCAGCCGGTGGCCGCCGCGATCAACGCGGTCTTCGGGACGGAGCTCACGGGCGGCGGCCTGGCCATCGTCGTTCTTGTGGGACTGATGACCCGAGCCTTCACGGTCCTGTTCGCGCTGCTCAAGGCCGGAGGTGGCGCCTTCCAGATCGTCCTCAGCGTCCTCCTTCGCCTGCCCCAAGCGCTTGGATTTGCGGCCATTGGTCTCCGGGGCCTGGCGGTTGCTCTGCGTCTTGTGGTCGCGTCGCTCGGTCCGATCGGCCTGGCCATCGCCGCGGTTATGCTGGCGTTCGCCGCCTTCGAGGCGATGGGCGGGGACATCACCAAGGTCTGGGCGGCGCTCGTCACGTTCTTCGGGACGACTCTTCCGCAGGCGATCTCGTCGGGGGTGTCGTCGATCCTGCAGGGCATCACCACGTTCTTCGGAACGACTCTGCCCGACGCGATCTCATCTGCTCTGAAGAGCCTCGGAGAGATCGTAGCTGCGGGCTGGAAGTGGATCGTCGATGCGAGCATCGCCGTCTGGAACGGGCTCGTCAACTTCTTCACCGTCACCCTGCCCGACGCGATCAGGTCTGGCCTCCAGTTCATCGCTGACACCGTCAACGGGATCTGGACGTCGATCACGCAGACCTTTCAGAACGTCTGGAATGCCGCGGTCGAGTTCGTCATGTCGAAGCTGGGTGGGCTCTTCACCTTCGCCCAGAGCCTCCTGTCGCTCCTGGACAAGATCAAGAGCAAGGCCAACAACGCGGCGGGCGGCGGGGAGGTCAAGGCCGCCGGAGGCGGGCACATCCGGGGACCCGGAACCTCCACCTCCGACAGCATCCCGGCTTGGCTCTCGAACAACGAGTGGGTCATCCGCGCCAGGGCGGTCCGCAAGTACGGCCACGCGTTCATGCGCTCAGTCAACAACGGGACCTTCAATCCTGGCGGGGCTTTCCAGCACGCGCTGGGCGGGCTCGCAGGCAGCGTCAGCAGGCCACGGTTCGCGGATGGGGGGCCAGTCCAGGCTCCGGCCGCCGGGGGCAGGCCCATCGTCCTGAACCTGCCGGGTGGCGAGAGCTTCCCGGTGACGGCGTCCGAGGACAGCGCCAGGGGCCTGATCAAGTACGCGGTCCGGCGGCAGACCAGGTCGACCGGACGCAAGCCGCAGTGGGTGGGACGATAATGCCAGCACCAGGGTTCTCAACGCTCCTCGAGATCAGCGGCGCCGGCCTGCCGCCCTACTCGGCCCGAGGCTTGACTCAGACGCTGGCCCCGATCCAGCAGGCGGCGCAGATGCGCAGGTCGATCAACGGAAAGCTGATCGACGTCTCGCTGCCACAGTTCAAGCTGTTCGCCTCGAGCGTCAGCGGCGCCGACCAGCGGCCGCCGTTCGCGTACTTCCCCGGAACCCTGGTGACCGTCAGGTGCCTGTCCTTCCTCTCGTACAAGACCTCCGGCGGAGCTCAGGAGCGCGACGCGGTGCCAGGTAGCCACGTGGTCGAAGGGGCCTGGACCTACTACCGGCCGGTCCTGGTCATGCGCGTCATGAGCTTTTCGATCTCCGAGGAGGAGTGGGCGGCGGGCGTGAACTGGAGCGTTGCGCTCGAAGAGTATGAACTGGACGACGACCCAAGCTGATGGCAAAGGACCGCTTCTACTTCGCGTACGTGGCCTCCGGCGGGATCGCCTTCGATCCTGACGTGCACAACGTTGTGGACGAGGACGTCCTGGCGTTCGAGTTCATCCACACCGAGGGCGAGTTCGCGCAGATCGACATCGACCTGAGGAACCCGAGGGACGGGGGCTTCCTGAAGCCTGGCCGGATGCGGTGGGCGTTTCTGTCCAAGGAGATCGACGCGGGCGTGATCATCCCGATCTTCTATGGCCGCATCGTCGGCGTCCCGACGGACGTCTTCGCCGAGATCGTGACGGTCACCTTCACGGCTCGCCCCGAGGACTATCTGGAGCAGAAGGCTGCGCTGGCCGACACGCTCAAGGTCTCCCCCTTCTACGATCCGATCTTCATCTCCGAGGACAAGCTGGACGACCCGGACGTCGTGCTGGAGAGCCGCGCCGTGCACTGGCACGTTGACCCGGTGACTCACGACCTGACGGTCAGCTCGATCATCTCCGGCGAAGACGGCACGGTCACGCTGTCCGAGGACGATCAGTTCTACGAGAACATGCAGTTGACCCTGAACGCCTCCCCGGCCTCCGCCATCGTCCTGCAGGGAACCGTCGACTGGGACCAGGATGTGGTGGTGGACGTTGGGGACGGGCTCAACATGATGCCCTTCATCGAGAAGGCCTGGCCGGTCGACCCCGAGGCTTACCAGGGCGGGAAGTTCCTGACGTCCTTCACGTTCAAGGGGCTGTTTGGGGACTGGCCCAAGACCGGCGCCAAGGTCCCCGGCGGCTACATCGTGATCCTGGGGGAGCTCGAAGACCACTCGCTGCTCAGCGTCCCCGAGATGGAGATCCCGCACTACTTCGCCGACCCGGAGCACCCGTTCGACGACCCCGTCCCGCCGGTGCCCCTCTCCGTCGGTTCGATCATCTTCGAGCCGAAGGTCAGCGGCAAGTGGTGGAGCGGCGAGACGGCTGGCTTCAGCAGCCAGGTCGAGATGACCTACGCTCCCCTGGGCTACGGGATCGGTCGCCTTGTGCTGGGCTACGACGTGTCCAGGAAGTATCGCGAGACCCTGGTCATCAATCTCAAAACGTCCTGCCAGCCGATCGTGACCGAGCCCGGAGAGGACGAGATCATCCGGGTGGAGATCAACGGCAACAAGATCAGCGACTGGATTGGCGACGAGGTCCCGATCGGCGACGTGCGAAGGCGCAAGTTCTTCACGACCGAGCGCGGACAGGCGGCCATCAAGTACCTGCTCTGCATCGCCAGGGCCAACCTGCTGGGCAAGGCCAGGGCCGTCGAGATCACGTTCGAGTGCCCGATGGACGTCGGGCTGGAGTTCAGCCTGCGCAAGAACGCCCAGGTCACGAACGGCCGGCTCCCCGGCGGCGAGGCCACGGGCAAGGTCATCACCATTGCTCACTCCCTGGACGGGGACACGGGAGCCGCCCTCAGCAAGATCACCTTCGCCTGCCTGATCGGGAAGGACGAACCCCCCTACACCGAGAGCGCCGGCACCCCGACCTACTGCTCAGCCGACTACGTCGGGGCCGACTACCAGGTCTACGACTCCCTCGTCAGCCTGATCGACCCGACGGTCACGGAGCTCGCGTTCACGGTGGACGCTTACACGCCCAACGACGACGGTATCGACCTCCTGAACCTGAAGGCCAAGGACCTGGTCAAGGCGGTCAGCATCACGAACTCGTCCAAGGATCAGCGCCTCGTTCTCGAGCCTTTGATCCCGATGATCGCAGACGTGGCGGCAGTCAACGGCGCGCTCAAGGAGATCCCGACGGTCATCAGCCTCACGCTGAAGCCCCTGACGACCGGACCCTTCGAGACCTTCGTCACCATCACAGTCGAAGATCTCGTCATCCCGACCCAGATCGACTTGGAGGCCACCGCATGAGCAACGTCGAGAACCTGGTCCGCCCGTTCCTGCCCGGTGGCGTCTTCCCTGCCGGCCGGACGACGAAGCCCGAGGAGAAGATCGTCGAGGACACCGTCATGGAGTGGGGCAACAGCGGGTCCAGCGTCTTCCAGCTCAGCGCCTCGAACCAGAACGACGTCGAAGCCGAGTCGAACCCGAAGGAGGAGCGCCGCAAGTTCGACGTGGCCAGGATCAAGAACAAGGACGACGCCAACCAGTACGTCGACGTCGAGGTCATGACCGAGTACCAGGGCCGGAACCAGATCGACAAGAAGCGAACGCGCATCGGCTTCTCCCGCATCCAGCCGGCGGACAACATCGAGATCATCAAGCGGGACCAGGTGCGCACTACGAAAGACCCGGCGTAAGGACAGGACATGGCCATCATCTACGTTACAGACGGTGTGTGGGGCACCGGCACGGGGTCGCCCCTCACTGCGGCCGAGGTCGACACGAACTTCTGGGATCTGGACTTCCGGGTCACGGAGATGGAGGAGAACCCGCCGAGCGCGGTTGGCATCTCCAACATCGAGGTCATCGGCAGCCAGATGATGATCTTCCTCTCCGACGGCACGACGTTCGGGCCCTACACCCTGCCGGTCGCAGCGTTCGAGTGGCGCGGCGAGGCGCAGGACGGGCAGCCCGTCTTCGAGCTGGACATCATCACGGTGTTCGGCGAAGGCTTGTTCATGGTCCTGCAGGACCACACGATCGACCTGCCGTTCAACCCGGACCTGATCATCCTGGGCGAGCCCGCGTACCTGCGCCTCTGGGGCGACGATCCCTACCGCTACGACGTGGCCTGCTTCGTCCCCGGAGCGCCTGGCCTGGGGCTGGACCCAGACGAGGATCGGCTCTTCTCGCACCTCTTCGCCACGCAGGTCTTCCTCGAGGACAACCTGGCCAACTCGCTGTTCCAGCTCCGCGTTGGCCCTGCCAGCTCCCTGGAGTTCGAGATCCGCAAGAACGACACCCCGATCGGGACGCTAAACTGGGGCGCCGGGGACACGGACCCCGCCATCGACTTTCCGGACGCGGTGCAGTTCGAGCCGGGCGATCGGCTCTCCATCATGCCGCCGGTCGCCATCGACGGGTCTGCGGTCGAGTTCACTGGAACGTTCGCTGGCCGACGTGGGCTGATACCGGGATCGTAAGATGGTCGACACAGCATACTCCAACCCCGGAGGCGCAGGCGACCGGACGGCCGACATCACCGTCACGTCCAACATGTTTGCGGGGGACCCGAACGACCTGGTGAACGGGGACACCACCGCCAACCCCGGGCTGGCCATGACGCCAGGTCAGGGGGACGGCTACATCAAGTTCGACTTCGGCTCAGGAGCCGACCCCGTCATCGACGCCTTCCGGTACTACATCCGGACGCACGTTCACTCCATGACGATGGGCGTCTGGCTGTTCGAGGGCTCAGACGACGATGCGACCTACGTCAACCTGGCGAGCGGCCTGTGGCTGTTCACGGCTGGCGAGGAGTACGCGGTCGCCTGCATCGAGATCGCCGGCTTCCAGAGCACCGTCGGCTATCGCTACTTCCGCATGACGCAGGGGAAGTCGGTCGTCCCGCCGTCGGTGCCGGAGCTGATCGAGTTCGAGTTCAAGATCAACTCCTCCGAGACGACGCCGGACCCGCCGCCGGACCCGCCGCCGGCTCCAGACTACGGCGAGCCCGGAGGGACGGGCGATCGGACGGGCACCATCTGGGTCTCGCAGAACTTCTCTGACCTGTCCGGCAACGCGGCCAAGCTGATCGACGGCAGCTTCACGAACGACGCCACGGGCTCGTTCAAGTTCGACGAGGCGCTGAACCAGACCAGCGCCTCGATCGTCTTCGACTTCCGCCCGTCCGGGTTCAAGCAGCGGATCGTGGGCTTCAAGTGGTACCAGGAGAGCGTCGAGGCTCTGGGTGTGTGGACGTTTGAGGCGTCAGATGCCCCACAGACCGGCTATGTGCCACTCATGACTGGCATCGCGCTGGGCGAGGACGTAGACGCAGAGTACACCTTCACCAACCCGAACGGCTACAAGTACTACCGCCTGCGCAAGACAGACCCCGACGTCATCCTGACCGACGACGCGTGGATCGAGGAGATCGAGTTCATCATCGGCGCCACGGACGCGGTGCCCGACCCCCTGCCGGCCTACATCACGGTGGACAGGACCGGGGCGATCTCGGTCACGGCGGTGGACGCTGACTTCACGATCAACCCGTCGGAGGCTGCAGCCGACGGGTCCTGGTTCGACGGCGACACGGGCGACGACGTGGCCTGGCTGACGATCGGAACCTCGGGCGGCCTGGTCTTCCACTTCATCCGGGCGCAGGTCATCAATGAGATGAAGTGGGTTCAGTCAGGCTCATCGGCTCAAGGGCTCTGGCGCGCGTACGGATCGAACGACGGGTCGTCCTACGAAGCGATCGGCCGGGAGCCCGTCCGCATCGGCGGCAGCGACATTGGCAACACCACGACCTACAACGGCTTCAACGCGAACGACAAGGCGTTCCTGCACTACAAGCTGGAGCTCCAGGCCGGCAGCTCGTCGGTCTCGCACTTCGTCCGGGAGGTCCAGTTCAGGACCCTCGAGGCCAACCTGGACCCCGGCGACATCTGCCTGAGCTACGCGAACGCCCTGGGCTCCGGCGACCGGACGGGAGACATCGTCGTCTCCCTGGACGCCGGGACCGAGGACACGGGCTCTGACCTGGACTGCATCGTGGACGGGGTGCGCACCGGGTTCAGCCCCTTCGCGCTCCTGGTCGACTCCAACTGGGCGATCAAGTTCGACTTCGGCTCGCTCCGCATGGTGCGCCAGGCGGCGATCTACTGGCAGACCGGCAACGCGGACACGAACCAGACTGCAGTGTGGGAGGGCTCGAACGACGGCTCGACCTGGACGATCTGCTCGGTCCCCACGAACCTGGCCAACGAGATCGTCAACAATGGCTCCTACTTCCGCACGGTCGCGACGCTCGAGGACAACGATCAGTTCTTCCGCTACTACCGCATGCGCAGGGTCAGCGGCTCCGGCGCCCTGAAGATCCAGGAGGTGGAGTTCTGGATCGACGGCGGCAGCGCGGGGAACCCCTGCGGAACCTACAAGTACGTGCAGAGCCTGGGCAACCGCGACAACGATGGTCCGTATGGGATCGGGATGAGCCTCACTGGCACACTTGACTCTGGGGCGATCCACGAGCTGGTGGACGGCGTCACGGCGAGCGGCATCGTCATCACGACGGCGCAGACCGGCGTGGTCATCAAGTTCGACTTCCGGCAGAAGGTCTTCATCGAGACCACGAAGATGAACGGCTTCACCCCCGGAACCGACTTCCATGGTCAGCACTACTTCGAGGGCTCCAACGACGACTTCGTCTCAGACGTCCACGTCCTGACCGACCCCTGGCACGCGGGCACGGGCTTCGCCTTCACGAGCGAGCAGAACGTCGACGCCCCAGGATCTTATCGGTGGTACCGCATCCGGCAGAAGAGCACCCCCGGCTGGCTCAACTCGATCGGCATCAACGAGTTCGACTTTCGCATGTTCCCCCAGCTCTCGTCGGGTGCGTGCGCGGGAGATCCCCCTGCGGTCGTCAGCCTCGAAGCCCACTTCGTCGACGAGTCGATCTTCGACATCGATGGCGGTCCGCCGGGACCGGCGGCGCTCGAGGCGCACTTCGTGGACGAGGGCGTGCTCTCTGTGGAGATCACGGACACCAACCCATGCAACCTGCGGATCGGCGACCGGACGGGGCGCATCGCGGTCACCACGGACCTGGCCACCTTCGAGGGGACCGCCAGCAACATCGTAGACGGCGCCTTCAACTGGTTCAGCTCAGGGGTCACCGACGCCCTCGGCATCGACATGAACGCGGACGTCACCGGGCTCTACATCAAGTTCGCCCTCGACGTGCCGGCCAAGATCACCGGCGTCCGGGTGGTGCAGTCCTCGGCGGACCAGCTCGGCACCTACCAGTTCCAGGGCAGCGCGGACGGGTCGTCCTGGACCGCCATCGGCTCTCCGCTCCTGATCGATCAGATCGACCAGCTCCTGGACTTCTCGGTCAACTCGACGGCGTACTCCTGGTATCGCTTCCTCGGAACCTCGGGCTTCGCGATGGGCTTCCAGTACCTGGTCGAGGTCGAGTTCGTGATGGCGTCCTGCCCCGTCGAGCTGTCCTCGCACTTCGTCGACGAGAGCATCCTCGAAGCCGCCCCCTCGGTCGCTCTGCACCTCGCCGCCCACTTCGTCGACGAGGGCAGGCTTCGGGCCAGGGAGGCTCACGAACCCGTAACCAGAGTCCAAGTGTCCCCGATCCCGTCGGGGCGATAAAAGGAGATGTGATGGCAAGCGACCTCTCAACGTACCTGGGAAACAAGATCGTCCGGTGGCTCGGCGGCCAGGCCATGCCGACGGCTCCAGCGACGGTCTACCTGGCGCTCTTCGACGGCGACCCCAAGGCGGCCGGCGTCGAGGTGTCGGCCGACGTCAACTCAGCCGGACGGCAAGCGATCGTCTGGACGGTGCCTTCGGCTGGCACGGTCAACGTCATGGAGTCGTCCGACGACGTGGACTGGGGCGCGTCCGAGGGCGACGTCGATCTGGACTGGGTCGCCGTGTTCGACGCCGCCTCCGCGGGGAACCGGCTGGCCTCCAAGGCTCTTTCGTCCCCGCAGTCCATCCTGACCGGCCAGCAGGTCCTGTTCTCGGCCGGAGACCTGAGCTTCACAATCGGGACCTGAGCACCCCGGAAGGGAACCCCAATGAGCATGAGCATAGTCATCAGCATCCTGGTCACGTTCCTGGTCATCGTCCTGATCGTCTACCTGGTCGACCTGATGCCGATCGGCGACGCGAGGATCAAGAACATCATCAGGATCGTCGTGATCATCATCGGCATCCTGGTCATGCTGAAGTACCTGGCCGTCTTCTGACCGCCAGTTATAGATATTCAGGATGGAGACATTGGCGTCGGAGCTGAAGGGGCAATCTTGTGCTGTCCGGGCATGTCAGGGCAACTCCGGAGCGAACTTTCTCTCATGCTGAGCGTCTTGTGCGAAGTCCGGGGGGAGAGAGGATCTGGGAGCTTTTTTGTCAGATCTGCAGGACGCAGGGGCTCAGCCCCGGAACCGGTGAGCTGATTAGGAGCCCGCCGGCGTGGCCTGAGCGGCTGGGTGGGCGATATGTGGCCTTCGGCTGGAAGCCCGCTCCTTGGGCTTCCCAGCCAATCTGAGAGGGGAACCGACGAATGGGCGGCAAACTGCACCACAAGCGTGGCCAAATGGGCCTGTTCAACCCCGTCGGGGCCTTAGTTCACGTCGGTTCCGAGCGCGCCTGTCTCAAATCCTGGGCCAAGCTGAGGGGGCTGCCAGCCCAGGATGGCCTGGACCTGGCGCATCTCCGGGTGAAGATCCAGATGGCCAGGTGGCAGGTGGCCGAGGTCGTGGTGGCCGTTCTGTCCCCGGACGCCGACCTCTCGGGCTTCGAGTCGGGCGCCGTCCAGATGGCGACGCCCGACTTCAAGGTCAGCGCTTAGTCGCTGCCGAAGGCGGCACTAAGCGTCACCCCGACCTCCTCTCGCTGCGGCGCGCTGCCCCTCTGTCTTCGTTTCGGCAGTCCCCTTCTGTGACACAGCTGAGTTGGGTACGTCCTCCCCACCCCGAAGGCTGCCGCTATCGCGTCCACCTTCTCGCCCTTGAGGTAGAGCCTCATGATCTCCAGCCGCTGGTCCGGCGTCAGGAACTTCCTCACTTGGCGGCCTGTCCGGCCAGGTCGATGAACGCCCGACGGAGCGGGGGCTTCATCTTCGACAGGGCTGTCAGCCCCTCGATCCCATCCCGCGTGGCGACGAACTTGTCCATCGCGGTGGGCTCCCGCGGGGGCACGCCCTCGATGCCCTCGTAGAAGTGGGCGATGGGGGCGTTGAGCGCCTTGGCAAAGAAGACCAGGGCTGAGGCCGAGACCCGGTTCAGGCCCCGCTCATACTTCTGGATCTGCTGGAACGTGATGCCGAGGCACTCCCCCAGTTCGCTCTGGCTCATCTTGAGCTGGTTCCGGCGCTGCATTATTCGCAGTCCGATCTGCTCGTCGATCTGCTTGGTCTGCTCCTTGGGCCTCTTCCTCTTCGGTCCGATCTGAGCTGGCATATTGCCGTCCTCCCCTGTGGTCAACTGTTGTCGTCGCGGCGGCCAGCCTCTTCGAGCTCCCGCCGGAGCATGTCGCAGGTCTCAGACACGCGGTCGGCCAGCTTGGAGCTGGACTCGACCTGCTCGAACAGCCGCTTGCCCTCGTCCCGGTAGGCCTGGACCGTGTCCTGGAGCTTCTTGAACGCCTCGGCGTAGGTGCTCATCATCTCAGCGACCCGGTCCTGGGACGCCCGGAGCTCCTGCCCCATCTCGTCGATCATCTTGGCCGTGGCCTCGTACTCCCGGACGACGGCGGCAGCCGAGAGCATCCCGGACCGGGTCGCCCCGTCCATGTGCGTGACGTAGTCAGGCAGGACCATTCCGGCCCGGACCGCCTCGGGGGCGTCCGCCGGGGGCAGCTCCTGGCGGACTTCGGGTTCGAGATCGATCGCTTGGGCAAGCTTGTCCATCAGTACTGCCTCGCGGGGGAACCTCTGAGGCTGGTGTGGTCTGCTGTTCACTTCTTCTGCTCCTGTGCTCTTCGCCGCCTTCTCCGCCAGCGCCGGCGGCGCCGCCGAAAGGTCGGCTGCTTTCGCACCGTCGGGCTCGCCCGGAACGGCGCATCGTCGAGGGCGGACGGCTTGTCCGGCTCGACAATCTCCATCTCAATCTTCCGGTCGCCGAACTTCTGGCGATCGGACTTTCCGCTCCCCTCCCACCTCTCCTCGAAGGTCAGGGGCTCCCTGGCTCCGGCGGCGGCCGATGCCACGAACGTCGTCATGGCCGCGGCGAGGAAGTCCCGACGGGTCAGCATCAGACGCCCGTCAGCATCTTGCGGATTTTCAAGAACGCGTTGGGTGGCTCGTCCCACAGCGGGTCGTCGAAGTGGGGCAGGCCGTTTCGGACGTTGCATCGGACCAGCGACCCGTCGATGTAGCTGAGGGTCGCCAGCCGGGTGGTCAGGTCAGACTCGAGGAGCCACCGCGCTTCGGCGACGAAGAGGACCAGGACGTCGACTTCGGCCAGCTTCAGGTTCCGGAGGATGCGCATGAGGTTGGCGAAGTCCTGGCCGTGCGCCTTCTTGATGTCGTCCCTGACCAGTCGCTTCCACTCTCGGTACAACTTCAACTGCGCGTTCTGCTCCTTCTGCTTCTTCTCCAGCAGGATCATGGCGGGCGACCGCTTCTGGTCTTCGCGCTCCTGCTTTGCCTCCTGGCGCCGCCACTCTCGCTTGACTGGCGCTGGAGCTATTCGCTCCGCGTGATCCAGGAATGGATTGGACATTCTTCAGATACCCCCACGAACCAACAGTTTCAAGGACCTCTTCGACTGACCGGCACACCACGTACTTGATGCCGAGCCGACCGCACATGGCCTCGAAGCCGAGCTGCTCGTCCGACTGACTGCCCCGGCCGGCCTTCATCTCGATGAAGGACACCTCGGGACCCGGCGCGAGAAACATGAGGTCAGCCACACCCGGCTTCACCCCCTCGGCCTTCAGCCGGACAGCGACCGGGATCAAACGATGATCGCCGTTCGGGATCGCAGTGAGAAACACCTCGCGCCGCAGCTTGACCGTCAGCTCCGCGACGGCCTTCGACTGCAGTGAGTGCTCCGCCCTCTTTGGTTTATTGCCCGTCGGGGCAAACCATCTCCTGGCCATCGGGGCAGTCTTAGCCGAAACGCGGACAATGTAAACCTATTGCGGGTGCATGGTTAACCGAGGTTTACATCGTTCGCCCTAGACCCCAATGTCCAGACCTGGCGGTAGGGCTTTGCTGCTGCGCTGGGAACTAGTCCATCTGGTTCCTCTCGCCCGCAGTGTGCGTTTCGGCCTGCCCAGGACGAATGCTCCTGTGCCAAGAGCGAAGCCCGAAGCTGGGAGTGCGAGCCCCGGCGCCGTCCGCATTCTTCTTACCAAGGCTCTACCCGTAGTTTACATCGTTCGCGGTTCGGTTCAGGGTGCAGCTCATGGCCAAACCGAAGACCTCCCCGCTTCTGCTGGGTCTGACCAACCCCCACTCGGATCGCCCGATCGACGCCTTGTGCGCGACCCCGATCCGGTCCGCCGGGTGGCGGCTCTGGCGGCTGATCAAGGATGTGGCCCCGACCATCAGCAGCGTGGACTACGAGCGATCGTTCCGCCGCCGCAACATCCTGGACCACCCCTTCGAGCTCCGGCTCCACGCTCCCGTCGGGACCACGGTCGTAGTCCTGGGCGATGAGGTCAGGGCGGAATTGAACCACCGGCTTTCACGGAAGATTGAAAAAGTCCTGATACACCCACAGCTCGTGGACGGCGTGATCTGGCGGCTGATCCCGCACACCTCCGGCCGGACGCTGCTCTACAACGACCCGACGGTGCGGGCGCTGGTCGGCCTGCTCCTTCTTGACCTGTACCAAGGACGATACTGATGTCTACGAGCACGACGAAGGAACTTCGAGAAGAGCGGAAGTCGACGCACGGCAACTGGGACGACGGAGCGGAGATCAGCGAGGCCACGATCGAGATCTGGGAGAAGGCCAAGAACTGGCAGGCGATGAGCCGGGGGCAGAGGGCTTCGCTCCGGATGATCGCGCACAAAGTCCACCGCCTGCTCACGGGCGACCCGGACCTGAAGGATACTTGGGACGACATCGCCGGGTACGCACACCTCGGCATTCCAGAAGCACAGAGAGACAAATGAACACGATAGCTTGGGCAATCGCAATCCTGGTCTTCGTCGTCGCCGTCCTGGCGCTGTACGCGATCCGGCAGAGGAGCAAGAGGGAGCTCACACGCCTCATAACGGACCTTCCGCCCCCACAGCGCCCCGTCCGCCGCACAGCAGGGATGCCAGGTCGCAGCCGGAGCGCTGAGGACTACACGTTCGGCTCCGGCCGCAACCTCTTCAACCCGGACGCGAAGCCGCTCCTGCCCCGGAGCCCGCCGGCCAAGAAGACAGACTGAGCTCCCCGGAAGGGGAGGACGTTGGGCTAACCCCTGACGCCCCAATGACTGGGGAGCAGGTCGCCATTCTGGCACTGCCCGCCGTGGTAGCCCCCTTGGCCTGCTCCCCTTTTTTGTTTCAAGGCACAGGAGAACTCAATGTGCGGAGTGTACGCCGAGCTCGGCGCGAAGGGCGAGGACATCGCGGCAGCGGTGGAGATGATGAAGCACAGGGGCACGCGTGAGCCCCGGATCGCCCAGACCAGGACGGGGGCGATCGGCCACGTCCGCCTGCCCATCGTGGGCCTGGGGCCAGAGAACGATCAGCCCATGCACCGGAAGGGGTGGTCCGTCGGGTTCGTCGGCGAGATCCTGGACTTCCGGGAGCGCTTCCCCGGAGCCGACTGCGACAGCACCATCGCGATGGACACGTGGATCGACCAGGGCCCGATGGGCTTCACCGAGTACGACGGCTTCTGGTCGATCGTCGCCTTGAACTCCAACGAGGAGTCTCTCCACTGCCTGGTCGACTACCTGGCGCAGAAGCCGCTCTACTACCGAGCCGACAAGATCGTCGCCGCCTGCTCCGAGCTGGACCCTCTGAAGTCCCGCGGTCCGGTGACCTTCGACAAGGTCTACATGTCCGCCTGCATCAAGTGGGGCTACTGCCCGGACCAGCGGAGGACGCCCTACAACGAGATCAAGAAGGTCCTGCCCGGAGAGTACGTGCGCCTCTTCCCGTCGGGCCGAGTCATCGCGCAGGTCGTCGACAAGCTGGAGCCCCAGTGGCACAGCAACTACGACGACCTCAGGGAGGAGATCGTGAAGGCCACGAAGCGGCGGGTCCTGTCGGCCGACGTGCCAGTGGCCTGCCTCGTCTCGGGCGGGCTCGACAGCTCGATCGTCTACACCCTGGCCCGCAGGTTCAGCGACCAGGTCGTCCCCTACTACGCCCAGCCCGTCGAGCACCCCACCGACCTGACGAACGCGCAGGAGCTTGCTAGGGTGCAGCTCCTGATGAACGAGAACGATGCGGAGGCCAAGGTGATTAGCTGGGAGGCCGGAACCCTGGAGGAGGGCCTGCACTACATGCAGGAGCCCGTCGACCTCGGCTCCCTGATCCCCCAGATTGCGCTGGCCAACGCGATCAGCGAGCCCGTGGTCCTGACCGGGGACGGGGCCGACGAGTGCTTCGGCGGCTACGGCCGAGCGATGCGATACGACTCTCAGTACAGCGACATCTTCCAGGAGATGGTCATGTGGCACCTGCCCCGGCTCGACCGGGTGATGATGCGGCACGCGATCGAGCTGAGGTCCCCATTCCTGGCCCGGTCCGTGGTCGAGGGGGCGATGGGCGTGCCCTGGATCGACCGTCGGGACAAGGGGCTGCTGCGGGCGATGTTCAGCGAAGACCTGCCGAGGGGGCTCGCAGAAGCTCCCAAGATCCCCCTGCGGACAAAGGAGGTGGACAGATCCCCCGAGGACTATCGTAAGCTGCTCGTCATGATCTTCACAGGGGAGCAGTATTGACATGGCTCGACGACCGAAGACCGATGACCAGCTCAGGGCCGTCGGCATAACCTGCGGCATCGGATCGATGCTGATCGGAGCCCGAGCAGCCGGGTTCAAGATCGAAGGCAACGTGGAGTGGCGGAAGTACTACCACGAGAAGGACGCCCACGGGCAGAACACCTTCGAGGTCAACTACCCCGGTGCGCTCTTCCCGAACGACCGGCCGACGATGACCGAGGAGGAGTTCCAGAGGTTCAGCAACGCGGACATCGCCCTCGGCCACCCGGAGTGCGGCAACTTCAGCCGCCTGTCCGGAGCCAACCCCGGCCAGCGCGAGAAGATGTTCGACCCCGCAGACATCCCGCTCTTCTGCGAGCTGGTGGCGGAGTTCAAGCCCCGGTACTTCGTGATGGACGACCTGCCCAAGTCCTTCATGGCGTTCCCGATGGCGAAGTATCACGAGCTGCTGCCGGACTACGACCTCTTCCCGGAGTGGGTCAGCAACTGGGGCTACGGCAACGTTCAGAAGGGGCGAGACCGGATGTTCATGCTGGGCGCGCTGCGGAAGGAGAAGTGGACCTTCATCCCCGGCGAGGCCGTCCACTCGCTGAAGGTCAAGGACGTGATCGGCGACCTGCCCGAGCCCAGGGCTCGCGGCAACTTTCCAAACCACGATCCGGCCGACGGGACGCTGGACTGCTTCCGCGCCCTGAACCTCGGCAGGTACAGGAAGAAGAACTCATGGGATGAGGTGAAGGAGTACTTCCGCGACAAGAAGGGCGGCTTCACCCTGGAGTACCACCCGAGCGAGGAGTCGAAGAAGGAGCGGGCGGCGCGGGGCGACAACCCCATGGTCAAGCGGATCGGGTTCCTCAAGGGCCACTGGGACGGACCGGCGCACGTCCTGACCGGCGGCAACGCCTCGGTCCACTTCCACCGGGGCGAGCCCTACACCGTCCGGGAGCGCGCCCGCATCCAGGGCTTCCCCGACGACTTCGTCTTCTACGGAACCGTCCTCAACGACCGCGGGGAGTGGAGCCACGACCTGAACCAGCACATGGTCCGGCAGACCGGCAAGGCCATGCCCATCCAGTTCTGCACGTACGTCTCGAAGCAGATCATGGCGCACATCAAGAAGGAGCCGTTCGAGACGACGGGCGAGCGGGTCAATCAGCCCAACGAGCACGTGGACGAGGCCAAGACCTGGTACTGTCAGAACGTGGGCTACACGGACCAGAAGAAGGCCTGCGGGGCCTGCTGGCTCTCCCGTCGGTGCGCCGTCCGGGTGGACAAGTACGGGATGAAGCCCATCGCCCCGCCGCCCCGCGCCGCCAGGACTGAGGATGCTCCCCGCGTTCGCACAAGAAGTCCCAGAACTCCCCGTAAAATTCCCCGGGGAGTTCCCCAATCAACGGAGCCAGCCAGTGTCAGCGAATAAGCTCAACCACCCGTTCGACGAAGTCGTGATCGCAGCCAACGATGCGATCGCTCGAGGGGCGGACGTGTACCAGAAGTTCTCCTGCGCCGGCTGCGGTCAGCGGTTGACCATGTCGGAGGCGAACACTTTCTTTGAGACGGGGTCCTGTGATAAGTGCGGCGTGGTGACCGACATCAAGAAGGACGGATGCAACTTCCTGGTCCACGCGATGACGCCGGAGGCCAGGGCAAAGATGGAGGCGGAGAAGTATGCTGGCGGTGCAAGCGGAGACGTTCACGGAGCTGAGGGAGAAGCTGAAGGCGGAGATGAGAAAGGCCCCGCCGGTCAAGACTGAGCGGTGGCAGGGCGTCCCGGTCAACACGGACACGTTCGAGCTCCAGGACGTGAACGTGAGCGTGCCCCTGCACGGGGGCGAAGGCTTGGAGCACTGGCGACAGGACACGAACTGCAATCGGCCGTGGGCCGACGACCACTTCCTCGAGCGCGTCGGGGGCGAGCCCCTGAACCCTGGAACCCAGTGGGCGAAGTGGCCGTGGGGCCTGTCGGCAGCGAAGTTCAAAACCGAACGCTTCAACCACACGTACATGGAACGGCTCTGGCCGAAGTTCGCCCGTCGGACCGACGATGGGGTCCTGCCCAAGCCGCCGGCCGGCGAGTACGGGCTTCGCAAATGGCCAGCGGTGGACAACCGGCCCAAGTACGGGATCGCCCATGGTTACGGGGACCTCCAGGATTTGATCGACCTGCTGGCTCGGGAGCCCCACACAAGGCAGGCTTACATCCCGCTGTTCTTCCCGGAGGACACGGGGCTGTCCGACGGGGGCCGAAAGGTCTGCACCCTGGGCTACCAGATCATGGTCCGGGACAAGCGGGCGATGATCTGGTATCCGCTCAGGTCCTGCGACCTCATCCGGCACTACAACGACGATTGCTACCTCGCCGTCCGGCTCCTGCTCTGGGTCATCGAGCAGTGCCGCCGGCTGAACCCGCAGGTGTGGAACGAGATCGTGCCCTGGACCTACAGTATGCACATGACCTCGCTCCACGTCTTCAAGAACGACATGGACACCTACCTGGCACAGGAGAAGCAGAATGGGAATGTTTGAAGACGTCGGCGCCTTCCACAGGAAGTTCGGGCTCGATCGGTCGGACGCCGGCCCGCCGAAGCTGCTCAGCGAGGGCGACAGCAAGTTCCGGTTCGACTTCATGATGGAGGAGCTGCTGGAGTACAAGCTGGCGGTCGAGGAGGGCAGCCTTCAGAAGGCGGCGGACGCGCTGCTCGACCTCGTCTACGTCGCCTTGGGCACCGGGCACATGATGGGGCTGCCCTGGGGCGAGCTCTGGGACACCGTCCAGAGGGCGAACATGGCGAAGGAGCGGGCGACCGGCGGGGACGACGACAGATCCAAGCGGAAGAACTCGCTCGACGTGGTGAAGCCCGCCGGGTGGAAGCCCCCGGACGCGGACCAGCGGGCGATCCTGAACCGCCGCATCGCGTGGTGGTACGACGAGATGAATGCCGGGAAGCCCGTCGGTGACCACGATGGGCGATGAGATCGATCTCAGCGGGCTCGGAGGCCCCGAGGAGGACTACCGCCTGCCGCGTCTGAACCAGGACAAGTGGGATCGTCGCTACATGGCGCTGGCCCACTTCTGGGCGGAGCAGTGCAGCAAGGACCCGAGCACCAAGGTGGGCGCGGTCCTGGTCGGGGCCGACCGTCGGGACCTGGTTCTCGGCTACAACGGCTTCCCGCCAGGGCTCAGGGACACGGAGGACCGGCTGAACCACCGGGCGACCAAGTACCTCTACACGATCCACGCGGAGCGGAACGCCCTCGACAACGCCAAGTTCGACACGAAGGGGGCGACGATGGTGGCGACGCTCTTCCCCTGCGAGGAGTGCGCGAAGTCCATCATCGCCTGCGGGGTCCGACGGGTCGTGTGCGAGGAGATCCCGCAGGCCGAGCCCTGGCAGAGCAAGGCCCTGCTGGCCTGCGACATGTTCCGGGAGGCCGGCGTCGAGGTGAAGCTTCTGAAGGAGTTTACATCGTCCGGGAGCTGATCCACACTGGCTGCTCCAGCCCAGCTGAGTCGTGTCAGTACTGGCCTGGGAGTAAAACCGACCGGGGCCGTCCCCTTCGAAGCCCCCTCTCGAAAAGCCCCGGTCGGCTGTTCCCCAGGATGAGAGCCACACATGAGCACCTCTTGCACC
This sequence comes from Myxococcaceae bacterium, assembly GCA_003818285.1. GTDB lineage: Bacteria > Myxococcota > Myxococcia > Myxococcales > Myxococcaceae > RPRB01. The sequence goes on along the minus strand of RPRB01000006.1, from coordinate 10,808 downwards.
TCATGAACCTCTTGAACCTCACGCCCCCCGATGATCTACTGTGAAGCGTGCCGCGCCAAGAAGCGCTGGCCCGGAGGCCTGTTCGCCGGGTGGAACAGGTGCGAGGTGTGCGAGAAGCCGCGGCAGTGCTACGACGAGTCGTCGTGGTTTGTGCTCGACCAGGAGCAGCCGCTCGGCGTCGATGCGTACAACATGGCCCGCAAAGAGCACGCCTTCCTGCTGATGTGCGAAGGGCTGAAGCAGGCCGAGGTCGCGCGGCGCTTGGGGGTGTCCAGCACTGCGGTTCGCCAGATGCTCGACAAGTTCGCAGGCAAGATGCACCACGTCCTGAAGCACTGCAGGTGCAGGATCGAACGCGCGGCGTGAGAGCCACCTCACGCCACCTCTTGCACCTCTTGCACCTCATGGCGTTTGCTGGACCTCGTTGACGGACTTTTGACCACGCCGTCCGGCCCCCAAACTTTCCTCTTGATTTTTTCCCGCGTTGATGGACTGTTGAAGGTTCTCTTGTATGGTGTCCATACCGAAACAGACCAACCCCGGCAAACAGGACACCCCCGATGACCTACGTAATCTACCACATCTCCTCGACGATGCAGGTCGGCCCCACCAAGTTCGGCAACCCGGCGACCCACGAAGCGAAGAAGTACAAGACCCTGGGCGCTGCCCTGGCGACCTGCCGGAAGTTCAACGAGCGGGCGATCGCTAAGGACGCTGCCGACATCGTGAAGTACGGCTGCACCCACGGCGACAACCGGACCGCCGGCGTCGGCCCTGGCCCCTACGGCGCCTGCTCGATCGACCACTATGCGACGAAGGTCGTCCGCACGGTCACCCGCACCAACCTCCTGTCGGGCCAGGCCTACCAGGAAGCCAGCAACACTCCGGGCTACTGCAGCCCGTCGTCAGAGGCTTACTGGGCGATGTGATCCGGCCGGGGGCTCCTTCGGGAGCCCCCAATCTTTTCTCTGCAAAGTCTCTGCTGTTAACACTCTGCAAACACTCTTGCAGTATGGTGCTGACACTGAAACAAAGGAACACGCAGATGACCACCTCGACCGCCAACTACCTCGCCAAGAAGCTGGAAGTCCTGACGATCGCCGACGCGAGCGCCTGGTTCGCCACCGGCGAGAAGTTCATCTTCTGCATCGACCACCTGGAGATCTCGGCCTCCGCCCGCTACGCGGACAAGTGGGTCGACAAGATGGAGGACCACCTCTCGACCATGCTGATCGACGCCGAGCTGATCGCCCGCGGCGTCTGAAGCCCTGCCGTCGGACCCGGGAGCAATCCTAGGCAAGGCCGCTAGCCACGCGGCGCCGCCAAGAGGTCCGACGGTTTCTTTTTCTGCAAAGTCTCTGCTGTTAACACTCTGCAAACACTCTTGCAGTATGGTGCTGACACTGAAACAAAGGAACACGGACATGGCAAAGCCAAACAAGACGGTGGGACGCTGGAGCCAGCAGAACCCGCGACCCCACGACCCGGAGGCAGAGGCCCGCCACCGCGCCAGGATGAACCCGGACATGCGATCCGTCATGGAGGCGGTCGGCGCGGGCACGATGACCGTCGCGGAGGGCGTGGCAGCCATGCAAAAAATAAACGGAGACGAGGCCTGATTATTTTCTGCAAAGTCTCTGCTGTTAACACTCTGCAAACACTCTTGCAGTATGGTGCTGACACTGAAACACAGACACAGGACAACCCCGATGCGCACCCTCACCCTCTCCACCGGCTCCTTCGACCAGGTCAACACCTTCAACGTCGCCCACCCCCGTCGGGCCAAGGACTACCTGCCGATGCGCGCCGCCCTCTACCGCGACTACGCGAAGGTCGGCGACGGCGTCTACTGGGCGATGCAGATCGCCGGCTGCATCAAGTCCTCGTACAGCGATGCAGACCGCGCCGAGATCGACCGCCTGAACGTCGAGCCTGCCCTGACCAACGGCGAGGTCGTCCTGATCGACGGCCACCAGTACCGGACCGAGATCAAGGGCGCCTACTCTGACTGCGCCGTCTTCCACCCGGTGGCCTGAAAATAAAATCGGGGGCTTCGGCCCCCGTTGACACTCTGCAAACTTTTCTCTTGTATGGTGCCTCCACTGAACTTCTTCGCCCCCCGCCAGGTTTACACTAGGGCTTGGATGGGATACTACCAGTAGATCTTCCCGGCACAGGAAAACAACGTCATGGTTTCGGTTCTTCGTCAGCTTCAAGCGGAATGGAACGACCTCGTTCCCCTCGCACAGGCCCGCGGCGTCCGCCGCGTTCGCACCCTCAACGGCCCCCTCGAGACGATCGCTTACCGTCGGGAGCGGCTGAACTGGCTCCGGGCTCAGCTCGGTCAGACGTCAGCCCTGACGTCCCCGACGGCCCCGGTCGGCTACGACCTGGCCGCCTTCACCTTCGGCGTCGAGCTGGAGTTCGTCCGCCCCGCCGGGATGACCCTGGCGACCTGCGCCCGGAAGGTGACCGAGGCTGGCGTCGAGTGCCACGAAGAGGGCTACAACCACTCCCTCCGCCGGCACTGGAAGATCGTGACCGACCAGTCCGTCGGCTACGACCGCGGCGCTGAGGCGGTCAGCCCTCCCCTCCAGGGCGAGGCTGGGTTCCAGCAGGTCCGCACGGTCTGCAACGCCCTCAAGGCGATGGGCTGCAAGGTCACGGTCCGGTGCGGTCTGCACGTCCACATCGGTGCCCGCGGCGAGTCGGCTGACTTCTTCAAGAACGTCATCCAGCTCTACTCCTCGGCTGAGTCGACGATCGATCGGTTCATGAGCCCCTCCCGACGGGGGACGGCCAACATGTTCTGCCAGCCGATCCGGTTCAACGTGATGATGCTGATGGCCGCCCAGACTGTGGACCAGGTCGCTGCGGCAGCCTACCACACGAACGGCAGCTCAGAGTCGTTCCGCCGGCACGGTGTGCAGGCGATGCGGGACGGCAACCGCTATCGGAAGGTCAACCTGCAGTCCTTCTGGCAGCACGGCACGATCGAGTTCCGCCACCACCAGGGCACGGTCGAGGCGGAGAAGGTCATCAACTGGGTCAGGTTCTGCCTGAAGATTTCGGCAGCCTCGAAGGAGGGCCCGAAGCAGGCTGCCAACCTGGATGAGCTGATGGACGCTATCAAGGCCGACGACGCGGAGAAGTCCTACTTCGCCGCCCGGACGGTGCACTTCAACCGAGGAGCTCGCTGACATGACCACGTACATCGTAGACGGCCGGGTGGTCGACGCGGCCACCCCGGAAGCCCTGGTCCGCCACATGCACCGGACCTCCCACTCCCCCGTCGGGGACGACACGACCTGGATGAAGCAGGCGGCCGAGCGGATCGTCATGCAGACTGGAGGAGAAATTCGAACCTCTTCGTTTGACGACTTTGTAAAGGATCTGCTCCACATTGGACTGATCGAACTGGCACAGGAGAAGTGAAGTGGCACGAGGATACAAGAACCTGAGCGAGTGGATGGCCGAGCGCAACATGCCGACCACCACTGGCCCGAAGCGCGAGCCCTGGCAGGACCGGGCCGACGACATCACCAGGGAGCGGCTGACGCCCGAGCGGGTGTGGAAGGACCGGCCCATCGTCCGGAGCACCCGGCCGGAGCCCGAGGTCCGGCAGCTCTACTGGGCCTACGGCTCCAACCTGAACGCGGCGCAGATGGAGAAGCGATGCCCCGGTGCCAAGTACCGGCGCGCCCTCTACGTCGACGACTGCGCCCTGGTCTTCCGGGGCGTGGCCGACGTGACGGTCAAGGAGGGGTCGCGCTGCCCCGGTGCGCTCTGGTCGATCACGGCTCGGGACGAGGCGAAGCTCGATCGCTACGAGGGCGTCGGCTCCGGGGCCTACCGGAAGTCCTACTTCAAGCTCCGGGGCAACAAGAAGGTCTACAGGGTCCTGTTCTACCAGATGAACGACGAAGGCATCCAGCCCCCGTCGGAGACCTACCTCAAGACGATCGAGCAGGGCTACGTGGACTGTGGGCTCGACCCGGCCTACCTGGACGTCGCCCTGCAGCAGAGCTGGGCGGGCAAGGACGTGACCGAGTACCTGGCCTACCGGCACCGCCAGCGCGGTGCGCCGAACCTGGCGAAGGACTTGATCATCACGCCCCGGTCGCCCTCGATGACCGACGACGAGATCAAGCCCGACACCTCCGAGCCTGCGCAGGGCACGATCCTGCTCCCTCCCCCGGCGGCGGAGGCGGCGTCCTGAAAGTTCGCCGGCGTTGACACTCTGCAAATGGTTTCATGAGTAGAGTGCTTCCAACGGCAACAGGAGATCACGACCATGGACTTCCGCTCAGACCGCGACGACTCAGACTTCCGCATCGGCGACGACTACCGCTTCGGCAACACCCGCTCCTTCGGGACGGTCGTCGACATCGAGTTCCGCCCGCACCACCCTGGCGACGAAGCCTACATGGGCGGCACCTTCATCCGCGTCCTCCTCGGTCCGGTCGACCTGGGATGGATCTCGGCGGACTGATGTGGGACAGCGAGACCATCGCCACCGAGATGTCCCGCCTCGTTCGCGAGGCGGAGAGGGCGGTGGTCGCCAAGCTGAAGGCCCGCCAGCTCGGGCAGGCGTTCGAGAATTTGAATGGCACAGGAGAAGGCAATGACGACGAAGCGCGACACGATCTTGTTCTGCAACGCCCCGACGAAGGTCCGGGACCAGCGGACGCTGGTGTTTGTGTACGGGACCTTGATGAGAGGTTATGGGAACCACTGGCACTTGGACCGAGCATCGTTCCAGGGCGAGGCGACGACCAGGGCGACGTATCGGATGAAGAACGTGGGCTACCCCTACATCTTCAACTGTGACGGGCACCCCGGCGGAGCCCAGGTCCGGGGCGAGGTCTTCGACCTGAAGGGCCCGGACGAGGCGGACATGCTGAAGTCGATGGACCGGCTCGAGGGCGTAGCCCACGGGCACTACCGCAGGGTCAAGCGCCGGGTCAGGATCGACGGCGATCCGAAGGACTACATCGCTTGGGTCTACGAGCCCATGCCGCGCACGTGGGGCGAGGTTCCGCGCAGCCGGTACGTCCAACCGGGCCCGGACGGGCTGCTGAGCTGGGCGCGCACCCAGAGCCACAGGAGGGTGGCTTGAAGAACCCCCCGACCCTGGCCGACGCGATCATCGGCCGGTGCCTGTCCAAGCACGGGCACCTGATCGGGGGGCGCAAGTTCGCCGAGACGCTGGCCGGAGCCCGCAAGTTCGTGATGGACGACTCGATGAGTTCGTTCCTCGCGGACATCGGCGGTGCGGATCGGCTCGGAGAGGACACGGCTGCGTCGCTGAACGCGATGCGCTTCCTGTCTCGCCTGCCCCACCGGGTGACGTGGATCGAGTACAACGCCAGGGTCCGGCACAGCAGGGCCCTCGAGATCGGCACCCAGTTCCTGGACCCCCCATCCATCGGGGAGATGCCCGCGCGCCTCGGCTGGCTGTGCATCCAGCACCCGACGATCGACTACGCCTTCACGGCGATCGAGTGCGCCAGCCACACCTACGGTGCGCACGACGAGACGCTCGAGCAAGCGCAGCCCCACTTCCTGGCGTACGCCTGGTGCTCGGAGGACCACCCCCTCCCCTGGAGGGTCATGGACCGGGAGATGCCGATCGCCTCGCACCTGCAGCCCGACCGGGCCACGACGACGGCGTCGGTCGAGGGCGTGCTCACGGGTGACCTGCACTACAGGAGCCCCCACGTCGGGATCATGCCGTCGCCCCTGATCGAGACCACCATCTCGCAGATGATGGTCGAGATCCAGAAGCACAACCCGATCGCTGAGCTCGCCGGCGACCTGCGCTATCTCTGGGCGTTCCTCTCGACGATCAACGACCTTCCCGTCGCCTTCCGCGAAGTCCACCCCTCGAAGGGCTACGTGGCCAAGGGGAACTACAAGAAGTTCATCTCGCACACTGTCGTCACCCTGACCGTCCCGACGATCCGGGCCATGACGATCCTGGACCGCGTGCAGGCCCTGGCCCGCAGGAAGCGGCACATGGTCCGGGGCTTCTGGCGGGAGACGCTGAAGGGCAAGACGTGGATCGCCGAGCACGAGCGGGGCGACGCCGCCCTCGGCTTCGTCGTCCACGACTACTCGGTCGAACGCTTCAAGGGGAGGTCAGCCACGCGAGCCGGTTGACCCAAGCCATTGCAACAGAGGAGAGAAGTGAATGGACATGCTGATGAGAGCCGCCGCCCACGTCGACAGGGTTCACCGGGGCAAGGGCTTCGACGAAGCGACGACCGTGATGCGCATCGTGCCGGAGGGCATCGCGGTGACGACCTGCGCTTTGCACCACCCCCTGCAGGCTCGAGACTCCCGCACGGTCACTTGGGCAGAGCTGAGCGATGCCGGGACCAACCCCCTTGTGGATGCGATCGACAGGACCAGGACGGCAGTTCTTGGAACCAAGCCATGACCGAGCCCGTCATTGTACCGCCGATCAAGGGCGAGTTGCAGCCGTGTCCGTTTTGCGGATCGGAGGCCGGGCTGGAGCACGACAGCAACGGCTCAACAATCGCAAGCTGGCGCGCCTATTGCCGTGACATTCGAGACGGCTGTCCGATGGGAATGACAAACACGATCGGCTATCCACGACGAGCCGAGGCCTCCGCCGCGTGGAATAAGAGAGCGCGATGACAACGGCGATGAGACCATCAGGGAGGAGTGAAGATGCCCAAGTACACTGATGGCCGAACGCTGGTCCGTCGGAGCATCATCGAGAGCATCATCCGGGCCAGCCCCGGACTGAGTGGGGCCGACGTGTTCAAGTCGTACTTTCGGTGCGAAGAACGCAAGAGGGCTGGGCTGAAGTCGAACCTGATCGACCCGGATCTGAAGTGGCTGCGCGATCGCGGCAAGGTTCACAGCGCAGTGACGCAGGGCGAGAAGGGTGCGAGATGGTATCCGGCGACGGAAACGGAAGGCTCCGAGGATGCCTGAGCGAGCTGGTCTTCTGGGTGGTCATCCTCGGCCTGTACCTGGCCGCAGTCCTCGGTCCACTCCTCCTCCGGTGACCCCATGAGCTTCTTCATCTGGTCCCCGAACCGGGCGCTCAGTCAGCGTCAGCCCGACGCCACTCGGTGCCGGTGCGCCGTCCGGGGAGTGGGCAGCTACTTCAGCCACCAGTGCCGAAACAAGGTGAAGGTCTGGCGCCAGTACGAGGGCAAGCGGATGGGCTTCTGTGCCCTCCACGACCCGGTGAAGCGGGAGGCCCTCCGGGCGACCAGAGCAGCCCGCTGGGAGGCTGAGTCGAAGGCCCGGGATGAACGGGATGCCTACAGCGATGCCCGACGGGCGTGGCTCCTGGCGAGCGTGGAGGTCGTCCGTCGGATCGCCGCCGGGGCGAACGACGCCCGAGGCCTGGCCGGGGAGCACCTGGCGGCGGAGCCCAAGAAGCCGGCCTGAACTTTTTTCTGCGAATGATCCCTGCATGAGATGTTCTGTTGAAGAGTCTTGGAGTACGGTGCCTGCATCGAAACAGGCAACAGGACAACTCCAATGACCATCGACTGCGTAGACCTCGAACAATTCATCGAAACGATCGCCGGCCTCGCTCAGCGCGGCATCGGCTTCAAGGCCGACGCTGGCCGCCTCCGCATCACCCTCACGGGGGCCTGCTAACATGGCCCGCACCGTCACCATCCAGATCCCGACCGGCTTCGCCGAGTTCCGCGTAGACCTCCCGCTGGTCGACAAGCCCGCATTCGCCAAGGACTACTCCGGCATCGACGAGTTCGTCGGCTTCCGGGTGGCCACCCTCCACGGCAAGCAGTGGCTGATGGCCCGCGGCCACAAGGACGGTCCGGACCAGATCGTCGTGTGGTATCCGAACGGCCGGATGTGGTCGGGCTATGGCCTGTCGCAGAAGGAAGCCCTCAAGGGCGCCATGGAAAATGCTTGGAGGTACCTGTGACCCAAGACCCGAACGACGACTCGATGGCCACCCGGCTGTTCATGCTGGGCGGCTCCCCAACCCCCGAAGACCGCGAGTGGTTGACGGCCGACGAGGCCCGGGAGCTGGCGATCGCGAACAAGGCGCAGGAGGACTTTGCCAAGCTGTTTGCCGCCCAGCGATCCAAGAACCACTGCGGCGACGGATGCACCGGAGCCGACCACCCCTGCCACTGCGCGATGAGCGCCCTATCCACCGCAATCAACTCGACGACCTGATCATGGGCGCCATGGAAAATGCTTGGAGGTACCTGTGATCGTTAACGCTCTGCAAACGTTTCTTGAATATGCTAGCCCCATCGAAACAGGCACAGGACTTCAGACCATGAGCACGAACACCTTCTACCGCGTCAGCACCCTCTGGATGTCGAAGAACGGCACCGACGTCGTCTCGGCCAACGACCAGACCTTCACCACCCTGGAGATCGCGAAGGCTGCCGTCGCCCGCATCCGCCGGGACGGCGCTCGCCTGGACCACGACTATCGGGTCCTGCTGACCGAAGTCACCCACAAGACCATCACGATCTGAGGAGCAGGAAGATGCAGCCGATGGACCTGAGGAGAACCCTGGACTTCGTCAAGGATGCCCACGACGGGCTGACGGACAAGAGGGGCGAGCCCTACTGGCAGCACGCTGATCGCGTGATGCGCCGGCTGGGAGCCTACGCTCCGCTCGAGATAAAGATGGTCGCCCTGCTCCACGACGCGATCGAGGACACGCACGTCGACGCCGACGACCTCCGGTTCGCTGGCTTCCCGCTGGGCGTGATCGAGTCGGTCGCCCTCCTGACCCGAGACCACCGGAAGACCTACGCCGAGTACATCCAGGCGATCGCCCAGTCGGGGAACTTCGATGCCGTCCGGGTGAAGCTGGCCGACCTGGCCGACAACCTGGACCCCGCCAGGTCCGACGGGCTGACACCCAGCCTAGCCCGTCGGTACGAGACCGCCCAGATAGTTCTGCAAGATGCTCTGCTGGGGATGCTGCGTTGATGTTCTTTTGAAGAGTCTTGGGTAAGGTGCCTGCAACCCGAAAGGACAACCCCGATGGCTACCCCCTTTGAGTTCGGCCGCATGGCCTGCCTGTCCGGTCTCTCGCAGAGCGCCAACCCCCACGTCACCGGCCACACGAAGCTGGGCGCGCCGAAGCTGTCCGAGGACGGCGTCGAGTGGGCGTCGGGCTGGGCCAGCGTCCCCCGCGCGGTCAGCAAGGCCGACGAGGCTGCTGCCCGCCGCTACGACCTGTCCCCCTACCGCCGCAAGTCCAACCGCTACTACCGCTGAAGGAGAGAGCAAATGGAACGATACATAACTCTATTGGGAGCGGAGGAAGTCTCCCGAGCCGCGAGCACGATGTCTTCGGCAGCAAGCGAAATGCAGAGAGCAGCGAGCAGCATGCACTCGACCATGGAGGTCCACCATCGTTTCATGGACGACTGGCTCCAGAGGTTCCAGACGATGATGGAGAAGCAATCATGACCACCACCACCACCACCACCACCACCACCACCGCACCCCACCCCTTCGAGGCCGTCGCCAGGATGGCCGGCTTCGAGTTCAGCCAGACCCCTGCCCTCGGGAACCGTCCTGTGGATGCGCGGGCCCGTCGAGCTCGTCTGGTCCGGGCAGGACTGGCTCGTGACCGGCAACGGGATCGCCCACGGCCTGCCGGTCCTGGACGCCCAGGGCTCCGGCATCGAGTCGCTGTCCGACGTCCTGGCCGCCCTGATGGACCAGACCGTCGGGATGCGGACCCGCCTGGCGGCGCTCTTTGCCGAGCAGGACGCATTCTCCAAGAAAAATCCTGACTACGACGGGACGCATTGACGAGCTGTTGAAGAGTCTAGGGCTACTGTCTCTGCACCAACTGGCACAGGAGATCTGAAGATGACCGCGACCCCCACCACCCCGTCCACCGAGTTCGAGCGAACCCACTGCGGCCGCTGCGGCGGATCGGGCAGCTACTCCTACTGCCAGATGCACGGCTCGACCTGCTTCGGCTGCGCCGGCACGGGCAAGAAGCTGACCAAGCGGGGCGCTGCGGCGTACGCCTGGTTCAAGGAGCAGCGGACCGTCCGGGCCGACCAGGTCGTGGCTGGCAACCGCATCCACTCGGGCGGCGCGAAGTTCACGGTCACCGAGATCTCCGAACCCCACGTCGGCGCCTACGTCGGTGCCGAGCGCCAGCCGGTCATGTACGTGACCTTCGCCAACGCCGACGGCAAGTTCCGCTACAGCACGATGCTGGACTCGAAGGTCGAGGTCCTGCCCCGGACCGAGGCTGACCGGGTGGCTGCCCTGAGGGCGGCGTTCGCGTACCAGGACACCCTTGGAAAGATGGGCCAGCCCCTGAAAAATAAGGCGAAGGTCTCTGCGGATTAACACTCTGCAAATGCTTCATGAGTAAGGTAGCTCCACCAAACAGGAGCTACCCGATGCGCAACCTTCTAACCTTCGCCTTCGACTACTGGTCCTTCCGCTCCACGATGGGGCCAGCCGCCGCTCTCGCCCGCGCCAACATCCGCCAGAGGATCGCCCGATGATCACCGTCGTCCAGTACTTCACCCGCGAGTTCTCCAAGCTCTTCCCCGGCTCGACGATCACCGTCGTCCACGACAGCCGCCTGGAGAACGTCGCAGTCCACGTCGACTTCCCGGGCTACGCCTTGGACTTCGTGTCCGCCCCGGACGTCGAAGCCATCAACTCGATGGACGGCGAAAGCGCCATGCAGTTCGTCCTGGCTGCCGCCCCGACCGTCGGGGTGACCTTCGCCGTCACACAAGAGTGGCTTGACCTGACCGTCTTCCACGACCACGTCTGAAGAGGAACCC
>RPRB01000005.1 GCA_003818285.1 Myxococcaceae bacterium | reverse complement strand
TGGCGGCGTTGGCCACTCGCTCGAGATCCATCGGCTGCGCGGCCAGCTTGGCCCGGAACCCGGCGGGGGACTCGCGCGCGTCGTCGTGTCTCGCCCAGAACGCTCGGGCGATCTCAGCGCCGAGCGACTCCGCGCCCCAGCCCCGGCGCGTGGCGAGCTCGAGGAGCTTCATCGCCTGCTGCCGCACCCCCGCCTCGAACCCCTCGAAGCGGACGCCCAGCTCGAATCGCCCATCGAACCGGACCCCCAGGTCGTCGCCACCTTCATGGACCAGGGCCGCGCCCGCGCCAGGCTCGAGCTGCGCCTCTCGCAGGGCGAGCACCACCCGCCGGACTGCATCGGCGTCCAGGTCGGGGAAGAGCACCGTCCTCTCCGTCTCGGGGCGCGGGTAGAGCCGGAAGGTGACGGTGGCGATGAACCCGAGCGTCCCGAGCGAGCCGACCATGAGCTTGGGGACGTCGAAGCCGGCGACGTTCTTCACCACCTTGCCGCCACCCCGGGCCTCGGTGCCGTCGGCCCGGACGATGGAGATGCCGATGATCAGGTCGCGGATGCTCCCGTACCGCGTTCGCCGAGGCCCGAAGGCGTTGGTCGCCACCAGCCCGCCGAGGGTTGCCCGGGCCGCCCAGGGCGGATCGAGCGCGAGCATCTGGCCGGAGCGGGCGAGGAGCTCTTGAAGAGACGCCAGCCGCACGCCTGACTCGACCGTGACGATCTGATCCAGCGGCGCGTACTCGACGATGCGCTCCAGCCGCTCGGTACCGAGCACCACCTCCACCCCGGTGGGCGGTGCGCCCAGTGAGAGCTCGGTACCGCCCCCGAGGAAGAGGACCCGCTCGCCGTCCCGGTCCGCGCGGCGGAGCACCTCTGCCGCCTCGGAAAGCGTCGCCGGGCGCTCCTGCCGGGCCGCGGCCAGCGCATCCAGGCTCGCGCCGGCGCCGCTCATCCGCGGTCCGCGACCCCGGCCAGCTCCGTGGCGTGGGGGCGGTACGGCCCTGGGCGGTCCCCACAGAGCCTGGGGGTTGGGAACACCTTGCTCGGGTTGAACGTCGTGCCGGGATCGAACGCGCAGCGCACCTTCGCCATCGTGTCCAGGTCGGCGTCGGTGAACATTTCCGCCATGTACGGCGCCTTGTCCGCTCCCACCCCGTGCTCGCCGGTGATCGAGCCTCCGTAGCGGATGCAGAGCCGGAGGATCTCGCCGCCCAGCTCCTCCGCGGCGTGCTCCTGGCCGGGCACCCTGGCGTCGTAGAGCACCAGCGGGTGCAGGTTCCCGTCGCCGGCGTGGAAGACGTTCGCCACCCGGAGCCCGCGCTCCTGCGAGAGCCGGGCGATCTCCGCCAGCACCCGGGCGATGTCCTTCCGGGGGATGACCCCGTCCTGCACGATGTAATTCGGCGCGAGGCGGCCCATGGCGCCGAACGCGCTCTTGCGGCCCTTCCACATCAGCATCCGCTCGTCGTCGTCCTTCGGGACCCGGACCTCGAGCGCCCCGCTGCGCCGGGCGAGGGCGAGCGCCACCCCCGCGGTGTGCTCGGCCTCGGCGGCACAGCCGTCCACGTCCATCAGGAGCGCCGCGCCCACGTCCGGCCAGTCGACGCCCGTCGCCGCCACCGCCGCCTTGATGGCGAGCCGGTCCATCATCTCGATCGCGGCCGGGACGATGCCGGCGCCGATGATCTCCGAGACGCAGACTCCCGCCTCGTCGGTGGAGGGGAAGGTGGCGAAGAAGGTCCGGGTGGCCTCGGGCTTGCGGAGGATCCGGAGCACGACCTCGGTGACGATACCGAGGGTGCCCTCGCTGCCCACCACCACACCGAGCAGGTCGTAGCCCGGCGGGTCCAGCACGGGCCCGCCGATGTCCACCACCTCGCCGGAGGCGGTCACCATCCGCACGCCCCGCACGTGGTTCACGGTGAAGCCGTACTTGAGGCAGTGCGCGCCGCCGGAGTTCTCGGCCACGTTGCCGCCGATGGTGCACACGCTCTGCGAGGAGGGGTCCGGCGCGTAGTAGTAGCCCGCCGCGGAGATCTCCTTGCTCACGTCGAGGTTAATGACCCCGGGCTGGACGCGGATCCACCCGTTGTCGAGATCGATCTCCAGGATCCGCTTCATCCGGGATAGCCCGAGCAACAAGCACCCGGGCACCGGTAGCGCTCCGCCCGACAACCCGGTGCCCGCGCCGCGGGGGACGATGGGCATGCCCGCCGCCACGGCGATCCGCACCACCGCCACGACCTCCTCGGTGGACGCGGGGAGCACCACCACGCTCGGGGTCACGCGGAAGCTGGTCAGGCCATCGCACTCGTAGGTGCGCAGATCCACCGGCTCGCGGATCACGTTCCGCTCGCCGACCACCGCGATCAGCCGCTCCACCACCCTCGGCGGAGCCGGGATGGGCGCGCGAGCCGGTGCGGCGGGAGTGACCAGGGACGGGGCCGACATGGCGCCCGCACCCTAGTCGAGATGGCGATAGGCGGGCAGGGTGAGGAACTCGGAGAAGGTCGGGGTGAGCACCAGGCTGTCCAGGACCTCCGCCGCATCGCGGTATCGGCCCGGTCCCCCCTCGGTCAGCCTGGCGAGCTGGGCATCGCGGGTGGTGCGGTAAAGCTCCTCGGTCGCCGGCCGCCCGTCGTCGAGCCTGGCCCCGTGGTGGATCCACTGCCAGAGCTGCGCCCGGGAGATCTCCGCCGTCGCCGCGTCTTCCATGAGGTTGTAGATGGCGGCGGCGCCGTTCTCCAGGAGCCAGGAGTTGATGTACTGGAGCGCCACGTCGACGTTCAGGCGGAAGCCGGCCTCGGTGATCTTCCCGTCCGGGACGGTGGGGTCGGTGAGCTGCGCCGCGGTCACCTGGACCTCGGAGCGCAGCCGCTCCTTCTGGTTGTCCTTCGTCCCCAGCTTCTGGTCGAAGACCTCCTTCGCCGTGGGAACCAGGTCGGGGTGCGCCACCCAGGTCCCGTCGAAGCCGTCGTTCACCTCGCGCAGCTTGTCCTCGCGAACCTTGGCCAGCGCCTTCTCGTTGATCTCCGGGTTCTTCCGGCTGGGGATGAACGGCGCCATCCCGCCCATCGCGTGAGCGCCGTGGATGTGGCACGACTTGACCAGCAGCTCGGTGTAGGCGCGCATGAAGGGGACGGTCATCGTCACCAGCGCCCGGTCCGGCAGCAGCTTGTCCTTCCGGTTCCGGAACTTCTTGATGAAGGAGAACATGTAGTCCCAGCGGCCGGCGTTCAGCCCGCTGGCATGCTCGCGGAGCTCGTAGAGGAACTCCTCCATCTCGAAGGCCGCGGGAAGGGTCTCGATCAGCATCGTGGCCCGGATGCTCCCCCGCGGGGTCTTCAGCGCCTCCTGGGCGTGGACGAACACCTCGTTCCACAGCCGGGCCTCGAGGTGGCTCTCCAGCTTCGGAAGATAGAAGTAGGGGCCCGTCCCGCGGTCCAGCAGCTCGCGGGCGTTGTGGAAGAAGTAGAGCCCGAAGTCGAAGAGGCTGGCGGAGATCGGCGTCCCGTCCACCGTGAGGTGCTTCTCGGGGAGGTGCCAGCCCCGCGGCCGCACCAGCAGCACCGCGGTCCTGTCGTTGAGGCGGTACTTCTTCTCCGGCGTCTCGAGGGAGATGGTGCGGCGGACCGCGTCGATGCAGTTCTGCTGGCCCAGGACCACGTTTCGCCACGAGGGCGAGAGCGAGTCCTCGAAGTCGGCCATGAAGATGTCCGCCCCCGAGTTGAGGGCGTTGATCATCATCTTCCGCTCGGTGGGCCCGGTGATCTCCACGTGCCGGCGCTGGAGATCCTTCGGGGTGGGGGCCACCTTCCAGTCGCCACCCCGGATCGACTTCGTGGAAGGGAGGAAGTCGAAGTTCTCGCCGCGGTCGAGCGCCTTCTGGCGCTCGGCGCGCGCGGCGAGCAGCTCCTGCCGCCGGCTGTCGAAGCGGCGATGCAGCGACTCGAGGAAGGCCAGCGCGTCCCGCGAGAGGACCTTCTCGGCGCCTTCCGGCGCGGACGTCAGGACGTTGAGGGCCATGGTGAGCTCCTTACTGAGGGATCATGCCCGGGAAGACGTAGGCCTGGAGCATCACGAGAACACCCACGAGGGCCGCGAGCACCAGGCTGTGCCAAAAGACGTAGCGCAGGATGTCTCCTTCGTGACCTTGCTGCCCTGTCGCCACGCCGGCAACCACGATGCTCTGGGCGTCGATCATCTTTCCCATCACCCCGCCTGAACTGTTCGACGCGCAGGTGAGGATCGGGTTCAGCCCCAGCTGCTGGGCGGAGACCTTCTGCAGATTCCCGAACAGCACGTTGGAGGAGGTGTCGCTCCCGGTCAGCGCCACGCCGAGCCACCCCAGCATCGGAGAGAAGAAGGGGAACAGCGGCCCCGTGGCGGCGAAGGCGAGTCCCATGCTGGCGTCCGACCCCGAGTAGCGAGTGGTGAAGCCCAGAGCGAGCATCGCGGCGATGGTCAGCAGCGAGAACCGCACGCGTCTGAGGGTATGCAGGTAGTACCCCACCAGATCGCGCGGCTTCACTCGCAGGAGGAGCCCGGCGATGATCCCGGTCAGGAGCAGTGCAGTGCCCGTCGCGCTCAGCCAGTTGAAGGTGAAGATGGCGTGCTCGGCCGTGGGCTTCGGCACGATCGGCGGGGCCTTCAGCACCAGGTCGTGGAGGTGGGGCACCTTCCACGCGGGCGCGGCGCCCGGGACGGCGTTCAGCGCAGCCTTGATGTCCTTGTAGCCCCAGGCAAACACCAGGACCGAGAGGATGATCCACGGCGCCCAGGCCTTCCACGCGGCGGCGGTGCCGGGCGTCGTCGCTGCAGTGGCCACGTGGTCGGCTTCGCCCTCGAACCGCCAGGTCTGCTTCGGCTGCCAGAAACGCAGCAACCCGTACATGGCGCCGATGCTGACCATCGCCGCGATGATGTCGACCAGCGCCGGCCCCATGTGGTTCGAGACGTAGTACTGCGGGATCGCGAAGAAGAGCCCCGCCACCAGGCACGCCGGCCAGACCTGGGCCATCCCGGAGAAGCCGGCCATGGCCCATACCAGCCAGAACGGCACGATCACCGAGAAGAAGGGGAGCTGACGCCCCACCATCGCGCTGAGCTTCTCCACCGGGAGCCCGGTGACCGCCGCCAGGGTGATGACCGGGGTGCCCAGCGCTCCGAAGGCCACCGGGGCGGTGTTTCCGATGAGCGAGAGGCCGGCGGCGGCGAGCGGCTTGAAGCCGAGCCCGATCAGCATCGCGGCACAGATCGCGACCGGGGTCCCGAACCCGGCCGCGCCCTCGATGAACGCGCCGAACGAGAACCCGATCAGGAGCACCTGGATGCGCCGGTCGGCGGCGAGGTTGGCGATGGTGTGCTTCACCACCTCGAACTGCCCGGTGCCGACGGCGACGTCGTAGACGAAGATCGCATTGAGGACGATCCACCCGATCGGGAACAGCCCGAAGGCCGCGCCGTTGGCCGCTGCCATCAGCGCCATCCCCGTCGGCATGCCGTACACGACGATGGCGACGAGGAGCGCCGTGACGAGGCCGAGCAGCGCCGCGACGTGCGCCTTCACGTGGAAGAAGGCCAGCGTCCCGAGAAGGACGATGACCGGGATGGCAGCGACCAGCGCCGAGAGGAAGATGTTTCCGAGCGGCGCGTAATTCTGAGTCCACGTCATGTGTCCGACCCCGCGGTTTGAGGTGGGCTGCGACGAGAGGCGGCCGAATCTCCGACCGTTGGTGCGAGAGAGCAACCACCTTGTGTGGGGGACGCTGTTGCTGCAACAGGCCGGTAACTCGATCGGCAGCCGGCCCTGTGGACGGGACACCCCGGACGGCGACACGGGGAGTACACTGGCATTGGCCTACAGGCCTCGGGAGTGAAGACTCAGTGCGTCGAAGCCGCGCTCACCGAGCGCCCGCCAATCCGCGGATGAGATAGAGGCGGTGGACGATTCCCCGGGCGTGCGCCGCGGCGAGCCCCTGCGCCAGCTGGGCTCCCCAGTCCAGTGCCGTGTCGAGAGGGACGCGCCCACGCGAGAGCCGCTGCCGGAGCGTCTCTCCCTTCAACAGCTCGGTGATGAAGTACGGCGCTCCATCGTGGAGACCGAAGTCGTAGACCGCGACCAGGTTCGGATGGTTGAGCGAACCGGCGAGCCGCGCTTCTTGCTCGAAGCGATGCACCAGCTCGGGGTCGCTGGCCAGGGCCTCGTTGACGACCTTGAGGGCGATGTCTCGCCCCAGCCGTGTGTCCCGCGCGCGATACACCTCGGCCATTCCCCCGGTGGTGAGGGTCGAGAGCACCTCGTACGGCCCCAGCCGGGTGCCCGGGGTCAGGCGCACGCAGCGACCCTACTCCTCGGCCCGGAAGCCTCAAGGCGCACCGTCCGTGTTGCCCCGGAGCGATCCCGATGGCCCGGCGCCGCCGGTGCGCCTCAGCCGCCGACGGCGGCAGCACCGGGCGACGGGACGGCAACCTCTTCCGTGCCAGCGTCCCGTTCCGGGCGCCGGAGGGGCGCGACCAGCGCCCCCAGCTCGACCGAGGCCCCCTCGGCGAAGAGGGTGCGGTCAGCCTTCTGCAACAGCGTTTCGAGTCCTTGACCGCTGACCGCACTGATGGCCACGCCCCCCCGAGTGCGGACGAGCGTCTGGACGAGCTCGGAGTCGATCCGGTCCGCCTTGTTCCACACCAGGATGCGAGGCTTGGAGAGCAGGCCCAGCGTCCCGAGGATCTCCTCGACCGTCTCCACCTGCGCGTCATGCGCCGGATCCGATGCGTCCACCACGTGCAGGAGGAGGGAGGCGTCGTCCAGCTCCTCCAGGGTGGCGCGAAACGCGTTCATCAGGTCCGGCGGCAGATCACGGATGAAGCCCACGGTGTCGGTGATGATGACCTCGCGCTCCTCGGGGAAGCGCAGTCGCCGGCTGGACGGGTCCAGCGTGGCGAAGAGCTTGTTCTCCACGAGCACCTGGCTGTTGGTCAGCGCATTGAGCAGCGTGGACTTCCCGGCGTTGGTGTAGCCGACGATCGAGACCACCGGGAGCTCGCGGCGCTCGCGCCGCCCGCGGCGGACCTGGCGCTCGCGCGAGAGCTGCTCGATGCGACGCTCCAGATGCGCGATGCGGTCGCGCACCCGCCGTCGGTCGATCTCCAGCTTGGTCTCACCGGGTCCGCGCCCGCCGATACCGCCGGCCAGCCGGGAGAGCGAGTCGTCGCTCTGCGCCAGCCGCGGCAGGAGGTACTTCAGCTGCGCCAGCTCGACCTGGAGCTTGCCGTCCGCGCTCTGCGCGCGCTGGGCGAAGATGTCGAGGATGAGCTGCGTCCGGTCCAGTACCTTGAGACTGGTCTCCTCGGCGATGTGCCGGCTCTGCGAGGGACTGAGGTCGCGGTCGAAGACCAGGAGGTCGGCACCGAGCTGCATGGAGCGGAGATTCAGCTCCTCGAGCTTCCCGCGGCCGATGAGATAGCGGGGGTCCGGCTCGCGGCGCATCTGCAGCACCGCGTCCAGCACCTCCACGCCGGCGGTCCGGGCGAGCTCCCGCAGCTCGGTCAGTGACGCCTCGGCGCGCGTGCGCTGCCCGTCGAGCGCCACCCCCACCAGCACCGCCCGCTCGCGCCCGGAGACCTGGCGGCCCGCGGCGCCCTGAGCCAGCTCGTCCTCCAGGGCGCTGAGGGTGGCGGCGAGGTCGGGCTGGGGGCCGTGCACCGAGGGCAGGGTCTCGGTCCGCCAGTAGCTGCCGTCTCCGTTCGCCGGAACGAGATGGCCGAAGTGCAGCACCCCGGGAAGGCCGTCAGGGCGCACCCCGATGGCCGCCACCAGGTCGAGCCGGAGCAGCGCGAGGTCCGTCAGGTCGTCGCGGGTGAGCGGCTCGGACTTGAGGTGGGTGTGCACCAGCCGCAGCCCGCGAAGACGGACCTGCCCGGCGCGCGCGCGGCCGATGTCCGGCAGCTCGAGCTTGTGGGCGTTCCCCACCACGACCTGCTCGACCTCACCCTTCCTGGTGAGGAGCACCCCGATCTGCCGGTGGGTCTGCAGCGAGAGCTCGGTCAGGTGCCGGGCCAGCTCGGGGCTGACGATCTCGTGCGGGGAGACCCGACGGCGGTAGGTGTTGCGGAGTTGATGCAGCTCGCTGGGCTTGAGGCCGAGGGTGTTCCCGTGCAGGTCTTTCAGAGGCGCTCTCCGGGGGCAGCCGCACGGCTGCCGCTGAGTGGGGATCTAGCCGTTTCCGCGCCGCTCCGCTCGTCGATGACGGCAGGGAGCGGGGGGCGGGCGGCCGGGAGCCGCGTCACCCGTCCGGCGGAAGACGTGGTGCACTGGCCGGCCGTGTGGTCCCGGTCCCTGGTGGTCCTGCTCCTGGCCGGTTGCGTGAGCGCACCGCCTCCGAACGTGCGGATCGCCCCGGGAGCCCCTCCCGACTCGGCACGGCTCCATGCCCGACCGGACCCCGAGTTCCGGCCCGGCCAGCCGGGGCTCTTCCGGCTCGGGCTCGGCGCAGCCCGGGACGGCCTCCTCTACGTCCCCGAGGCGGCCCGCGCGCGCCGCGTGCCTCTGCTGGTGATGCTCCACGGGGCGGGCAGCTCGGCCGCCCGGATCTGGGAGGCGGTCCGCAGTGACGCCGCTGAACGCGAGGTGGCGGTGCTGCTCCCCGAGAGCCGGCTCTGGAGCTGGGATTTCCGGCAAGGCGACTTCCGCGCCGACCGTGCCTTCCTGGACGAGGCGCTGGCCCAAGCCTTCCGGTCGGTCCCGGTGGACGCGGCCCATGTGGCCCTGGGCGGCTTCTCCGCCGGAGCCACCTTCACGCTCTCGCTCGGGCCGTCGAACGGGGACCTGTTCGGCTGGCTCTTCGCCTTCTCACCCACCGGAATGGAGGTGGCCGGCCGGGTGGGGCATCCGCGGTTCCTGGTGGCGCACGGCACGCTGGACCCGATCGTTCCCATCGGGGCCTCGAGCCGGCAGATCGTCCCGGTCCTCCGCGCCGCCGGCGACTGGGTGGTCTACCGGGAGTTTCCCGGGGGGGAGCACGAGGTGTTTCCGGTGGCGGTTCACGAGGCGTTCTCGCTGCTGGTCTCGGACTGACCCGGGCTGCCGCGCCGGGGCCCGTCGGTCTGCCTCGTGAGCTCCTTCGGCGGAAGCTGGGCTCGCCGGAGGGGAAACGCCAGTCGCGAGAAGGAGGGGTCGTGGCGCTTCGACTCACTTCGACTTCTTCATCACCCCGACGAACCCGGGAGCGAAGAGGGTTCCATCGTCGTTGATGCGGAGGCTGATCTGCTCGCCGAAGCACGTCAGGCGGATCTGCTTGCCGTCCTCGGTGTAGGTGCAGTCCTTGGCCTCGCCGCCCAGGCCCATCGTGGCTTTTCCGCCCGACTTCAGCTCGAGCATGGCGATGCCGCTGGCATTCGTGTAGGTCCCGTTCAGCTTCGAACCGCAACCGGCGACCAGCAGCGCGCCGAGCCCGACCCCGGCCACCCATCGAGGGAATATTTGCATCGCTCTCCTCCCGTGAGGTGCATGCGCAGGAATCGAGGCGGAACCGTCATCGGTCATCAGTCCACGCAGACTCCACCGGAGAAGACCACCCCACCGTCCATGGCAAAGACCTCGGCCTGATCCGGAGAGCTGCCCCCGCCGTAGGGGTGACCGACGTCGTACAGCTCTAGCCGTGGCTGGTCCGTGCAGAGGTCGCCACAGCCGCCATCTGGTCGTCTACCCCCCAACGACCATCATGGCAGAACACCCGACATGGCAGAACACCCGATGAGATCGGAATCGCCCGGCCCTGGAGCGAAACCGCGCGCGGCGAATCGGGCATAGAACGTGGAAGGACAGACGGACGAGGACCGACATGAGCCCCAAGCACTTCGAGGTGGAGCACGGCGATGAGGAATGGAGGCAGCGGCTCTCACCCAGCGCGTACACCGTCCTGCGCCAGCACGGCACCGAGCGCGCCTTCACCAGCCCACTGAACAAGGAGAAGCGCTCCGGGACCTTCCTCTGCGCCGGGTGTGGTCAGGCGCTGTTCTCGTCGAACGACAAGTTCGAGAGCGGCACCGGCTGGCCCAGCTTCGTCCGGCCACTCGAGGGGGCGGTGGGCATCGAGACCGACGAGACCCTCGGAATGGTCCGCACCGAGGTTCACTGTGCCCGGTGCGGTGGTCATCTCGGCCACGTCTTCGAGGACGGGCCACGGCCCACGGGTGAACGCTATTGCATGAACGGCGTCGCGCTCGACTTCAGGCCGAATTCCGAGTGACGCCCGTTTCCTCCGGCTAGCGTGGGCGCGCGACTCCGGACCGGCTCGACGCGGGTGCCGTTCTGCATGCACCTGGTCGGAAACGCCCGCGCCGCCTGGCAGCGGCTCGGCGGAGCCTAGCCCGGAAGGAGGCCCGCTCCCATCAGCGCCGCGCCCCGAGATTCGCTGCTCTCAGCCGCCGCGCCGCCTCGTCGAGCGTCGTGTCCGACTTGCAGAACGCGAAGCGCGCCACGCACGGCGCCCGTGAGCGGTCCACGTAGAACGCGGAGAGGGGGATGGCCGCCACCCCGACCCGCGTCGTCAGATCTCGGCAGAACGCGTCGTCGTCGCTGAACCCCCGCCCGCCAACGTCGACGCACGCGAAGTACGCGCCCTCGGGGGTCCAGGGGACCAGACCCGAGGCGTTCAGCGCCGCGAGGAGCTTGCCCCGGCGGCGTGCGTAGTCCGCCTGCAGCCCGGCGAAGTACGTGTCGGGGAGGCGCAGCGCCGCGGCCACCGCGTGCTGGAGAGGCGTGGGAACGGCGAAGGTCACGTACTGGTGCGCCCCGAGCACTGCGTCCCGCAGGACGCGCGGGCCCATCGCCCAGCCCACCTTCCACCCGGTCAGCCCGAAGGTCTTGGCCCCGCTGCTCACGGTGAGCGTGCGCTCCGCCATCCCCGGAAGCCCGGCCAGCGAGCGATGCTCGGCGCCGTCGTACACCAGGTGCCCGTACACCTCGTCGACCACCGCGACCGCGTTCCACCCCCGGCAACAGGCCGCCACCTGCTCCAGCTCGGCAACGGTGAACACCTTTCCCGTCGGGTTGTGGGGCGTGTTGAGGAGCACCACCCGGGTGCGCGAGCCGAAGGCGGCCTCGAGCTCCCCGGCATCGAACCACCAGCGCGGGTGGCTCGCGTCCGGCGGCTGCAGCGTCACTGGCCGGAGCACGCCCCCGGCCATCGCCACGCTCGCCGCGTACGAATCGTAGACCGGCTGGAACGCCACCACCTCGTCGCCCGCGTCGACCAGCCCCTGCACCGCGTCGAAGATGGCCTCCGTGGCTCCGCAGGTCACCACCACCTCGGTGTCGGGATCGACCGTGAGATCCAGGAAGCGCCGCGCATGCTCGGAGATGGCCTGGCGGAGTGGCACCGCGCCGAGTCCATGCGCGTACTGGTTGTCGCCTCGCCGGAGCGCGGCCACCGCCGCCTCGCGCACCACCTCCGGTCCGTCGAAGTCGGGAAAGCCCTGACCCAGGTTCACCGCGCCCACGCGGGCGGCGAGCGCGCTGAATTCGGAGAACACCGTGGGCGGAAGAGCCCGCACCCGTCCGGAGGCCTGCACGGACCCACGCTAGCACTCGCCCGCGGCGCGGGAAGCCGAGGCTCCCGGAGCGGGCTCGAACCGGAGTAGAGCGGACTCCCGTCCCATGCGCCCGGTGCTCGCTCTCTCCATCGCCCTCCTGGCCTGCGCCGCCCGGCCGGCGGCGCCGGAGCCATCTCCCTGGCCGGCGCTCGCCAACGACGCGGAGATCGACGCTGCGCTTCCCCGGCTCACCAACTGGGGGCGCTGGGGCCCCGCCGACCGTCGCGGAACGCTAAATCTGATAGTCCCGGAGGCGGTCCGGGCCGCGGCCGCGCTCGTGCGCGAAGGCCGGAGCGTCTCGCTCGCGCGCGAGGTGTCGGCGGCTCACACCCCGGGAATCCGGGAGCCGCTGTACGAGATGCGCCGGGACGGGCCTGCCAGTCGCGATCGGGTGGGAGCCGTCTGGCACGGCTTCGCCCAGACCCATCTCGATGCGCTCTGTCACATCGGCGCCGGAGACCGGCAGCTCTACAACGGCGTCTCCGCCGATGCCGTCCGTCCGGACGGATGCGCCGAGCTGGGGGTGGAGGTGCTCGCCCAGGGCGGCATCACCGGGAGGGGCGTGCTCCTCGACGTCGCCGCTGTGCGCGGGCGAGCGCTGGAGCCGGGTGAGGCGGTCCGCATCGTCGACCTCGAGGCGGCCGAGGCGCGGCAGCAGGTCCGGGTGCGAGAGGGCGACCTGCTCGCGGTCCGGACCGGAGCCGGCCCGCGGAACGATCGCGACCGGCGCGCGGGGCTGCACCCCGAGGTGCTCGCCTGGGTCAAGGCGCGCGGAGTCGCGGTCCTCCTGGGCGACGGCGACAGCGACGTCGCGCCCTTCCCGGCCCTGGAGCGCCACGCCTCGCCCTTTCACTCGGTGGCTATTCCCCACCTCGGCCTCCCGCTGGTGGACAATGCGGAGCTGGACGTCCTCGCCACCACCTGCGAGCGGCTCGGGCGCTGGGAGTTCCTCCTGGTCATCGCGCCGTGGAGGCTCCAGGGGACGACGAGCGCTCCGGTCAACCCGCTGGCGATCTTCTGAGACGGCCGTGCCGTCTTGACGGACCAGGGTTCTTCGTCCACATGCTCTCGCTGCCGCCATGGACCGCACCGAACGCCTGCTCGATCTCGTGGCGCTGCTGCTGGATGCCCACGAACCGGTGTCCTGGGCCGAGCTCAAGGAGAGCTTCCCCGAGGATTACGGGAGCGGCAGCGACGAGGCCACCGAGCGGAAGTTCGAGCGGGACAAGGCCGAGCTCCTCGAGCTGGGCATCCCGCTGACCTACGTCCAGGGCGACGAGGACCGGAAGGACGGGTACCTCCTCGACCGGAACGCGTACTACCTGCCCGAGCCGGGCTTCACTCCCGAGGAGATGGCGGTGCTGTACGCCGCCGGGTCCGCGGCCCTGGCCTCGGGCGCCTTCCCGGGCCGGCACGACCTGCAGCACTCGCTCCGGAAGATCGGCTTCTTCGCCGGCGGTGAGCTGGCCACCCCGAAAGTCCGGATGGAGCTCGGAGCGGTGCGAGAGAGCGCCGCCGTGCCCGAGCACCTCGAGACGCTCTGGACCGCGGCCAGCGCGCGGAAGTGGGTGGAGATCGTCTACGCGTCGCCGAAACGCCCCGAGCCCTCCACGCGGAAGGTGGACCCCTACGGGCTGGTGCTCCGCCGCGGCGTCTGGTCGCTGGTGGGCTACTGCCATCTGCGCCAGGGGCTCCGGACCTTCCACGTCCACCGCATCCGGGCGTTGAAGATGAACGCCAGCAAGCCGCGCACCCACGACTTCGAGGTGCCGGCGAGCTTCGCCATCGACGCCCACGTCCCCCATGCACCCTGGCAGTGGGGCATCGAGCCACCGGTCGAGGTGCGGCTGGAGCTCCAGGGACCGCTGGCAGCGCAGGCCGGCGCCCATTTCCCGGACGCGCGGGTGGAGCGCAGCGGAGGCCGGACCGAGGTGGTGCTCACCGTCAGCCTGCTGGATGCCCTCGTCAAGCACGTGCTGGCGCTCTGGCCGCAGGCCCGGGTCGTCTCGCCCGAGCCCGCCCGTGCCCGATTCCGGGCGCTGGCCCAGGCGGTGGCCTCGAGGCACGGAGGCAGGGCGTGAGTGACGTGCACGAGCGGCTCCGCCGCCTCCTCTTCGTGGTGCCGTACGTGGCCCGCCATCGCGGGGTGACGGTCGACGCGCTGGCGAAGCAGCTGGGGGTGAGTCGCGAGGAGCTGCTCCGGGACCTCGAGCTGCTCACCATGGTGGGCCGGCCGCCGTTCCAGCCGGACGACTTCATCGATCTCCACGTCGAGAACGACCGGGTGTGGGTCGACCTCGACCAGCGATTCAGCAAACCGCCCCGGCTGACCGGCCCCGAGGCCGCCGCGCTTGCCGCCGCCGCCGAGCTGCTCCGTCCGGCCGCCCAGACCGCGCTGGCCTCGGCGCTGGCGAAGCTGGAGAAGATCCTCCCGCCCGGAGCGAAGAAGATGTACCGGGAGCTGGGCAGCGCGGTGAACGCGCGCTCGCAGGCCTCTGAGGAGCTGGGCATCCTGACCCGCGCGGTGGAGGAGCGGCGGGAGCTGGAGTTCGACTACGCCGCGCCGGGCAAGACGGCCACCGAGAAGCGGCGGGTGGAGCCGGCCGAGGCCTTCAACCACCGCGGACTCTGGTACCTCTACGGGTGGGATCTGGCCCGGGGTTCCGAGCGCCTCTTCCGGCTGGACCGGATGACCGGGATCGTCCTGACCGACCGGAGATTCTCGCCGCGCCCGATGCCCCCGGCGCGCGTGCCCAACCCCGCCGCGCGAGGCGAGGTCCGGGTGCGCTTCACCGCCCAGGCGGCGCCGTACCTCCGTGAGCGTTTCGGCGGCGAGGCCCGCGAGCTCACGGACGGTGGGGTGGAGGTGAGGGTGGCGGGCGAGGAGCGCTGGCTGGTGCAGTGGGTGCTGTCCTTCGGCGGCGAGGCCGAGGTGCTGGAGCCGGCCTGGGCGCGCGAGGCGGTGTCCCGGGCAGCGCTGCGGGCGCTCGAGGAAACGCGGTAGCGCCCGCGCCCGGCGCCGGCAGGGCGGAGGGCCGGGGCGTCAGGCTCCGGGCGGGCAGCGGAACGCCACGCCGGTGAGCGTGGCCCCGGACGGTGCGCCATCCTTCTCGCGCACCGTGACCGGCGAGAGGAAGATGTGCGTCGCGCCCCGGGACCCCGCCCTCTGCATCGCGTCTCCGGTGGCCTCGGCGGCGAGCTGCTCGGCGCTCGCATCGGTGCCCCGGCCCCGCGCCTCGCTCTCGCCGATGACGGTGCCCAGGTTCTGGCAGAGCGGTCCGGGCACGCCGTTCACCGGGATGACCCGCTGCGCCTCGGGTGTGGGCGCCGTGGTGGCGCACCCGGCGAGGCTCCAGCACGACGCCAGCGCGAGCGCCGGCCCCCGCCATCCGCTCGTCCAGCCCCGACGCGCGCCGAGGGGATGCATCCTCAGCCCGTCTCAGCCACGCGGGGGCAGCTCGTCGCCCTCGAAGTCCAGCTCGTCGAGGTAGCACCAGCCCCAGTCCTCGCCCGGCTCCAGCGACTGGACGATGGGATGCTGCGTGGCGTGGAAGTGCTTCGTCGCGTGCTGGTTGGGGCTCGAGTCACAGCAGCCGACGTGGCCACACGACAGGCACAGGCGGAGATGCACCCAGCGGCCACCCATCTTCAGACACTCCTCGCAGCCCTTGGTGTGCGGCTGAACCGGCTTGAGGCTCTGGACGTGTGTGCACTCGGCCATGGTGGGCGGCGAGCCTGCTCGGCCCGGTAGGCGGGGTCAATCGCGTCAGCGTTCGGAGGGCGAATTCTGCCCGGGGATGAGCGCCTCGTCGGTGGCCCGGTCCGGCGAGGACTC
The DNA here is from genome assembly GCA_003818285.1 of Myxococcaceae bacterium. Classification (GTDB taxonomy): domain Bacteria; phylum Myxococcota; class Myxococcia; order Myxococcales; family Myxococcaceae; genus RPRB01. The sequence continues at coordinate 62,879 of RPRB01000005.1, read as the reverse complement.
GGAGCCCTCACCTCCGGACGCCGGCAGCGGTTGGCCGGCTTCCCCGTGGGTGACGGCCGGTGGCCTGAACCCGGTCCACTGGTGGATCGGCGAGGCCTCGGCGGCCGCTCGGTATTGCTCGACGGGACCGCTGAATGCGTCCGAGACGCGCTCCAGCGACCCACGGCCGTGACGGAGCCAGACTCCCTGCTCGTCCACCCGTTCGACCTCGGTGAAGCTCGCCGTCCACTCGTGGGGCAGGAACGCGCCGCGCTCGAGCGCCAGCGCATGTTCGCCGACCTCGAAGACCTGCCCGAGCGCGTCGCCGTCCATTGCGAGCACCGTCATTCCGGCGTGGATGCGGGCCCGCAGGGCCGCCTCGCGTTCGTCAGCCATGGCTCGCCTCCTGTCGTGGGTGTTTCTCACCTTGGAGGTGGGGCGGGTGGGCGACCGTGACAAGCCTTCCCCGGGAGCGCCCCCGCCTGGCCGCGTGGACCGGTGGACACGCCGGAAACCGGCTGTCTCGTGCGGCTCACGCATGGAGCCCATCGGGCGCACGGTCGTTGCGCTCGGTCGCTCTCCCGGGCATACCCCGGAAGCGGCCATGACCACCGACTCCTTCAAGACCCGAGGCAGCCTGCAGGTCGGCGGCAAGACCTACGAGGTCTTCTCGCTGGACGTGCTCGCCAAGTCCCACCCCGCGGTGCAGCAGCTGCCGTTCTCGCTCCGCGTGCTGCTGGAGAACCTCCTCCGTCACGAGGACGGACGGGTGGTGAAGCGCGAGCACGTGGAGAGGATGCTGGCCTGGAACCCGAAGGCCACGCCGGACACCGAGATCTCCTTCCACGTCGCCCGGGTGCTGCTCCAGGACTTCACCGGCGTGCCCGCGGTGGTGGACCTGGCGGCGATGCGCGAGGCGCTGTCGGCGCTCGGCGGCGACCCGAACAAGATCAACCCCCGGAACCCGGCGGATCTGGTCATCGACCACTCGGTGGTGGTGGACCAGTTCGGCAGCATCGGCAGCTTCCAGGCCAACGCCGAGCTGGAGTTCGAGCGCAACCGCGAGCGGTACGCGTTCCTGCGCTGGGGCCAGGGCGCCTTCCGGAACTTCCGGGTGGTGCCGCCGGACACCGGCATCTGCCACCAGGTGAATCTCGAGTTCCTCGCCCAGGTGGTCTTCCAGGACGGCAACCGCCTGCTCCCCGACACGCTGGTGGGCACCGACTCGCACACCACGATGGTGAACGGGCTGGGGGTGGTCGGCTGGGGCGTGGGGGGCATCGAGGCCGAGGCTGCGCTCCTCGGCCAGCCGCTCACGATGCTCATCCCCCAGGTGGTCGGCTTCCGGCTGAGCGGGAAGCTGCCCCCGGGCGCGACGGCGACGGACCTGGTCCTGACCGTCACCCAGATGCTCCGCAAGAGGGGAGTGGTCGGGAAGTTCGTCGAGTTCTTCGGCCCGGGGATCTCCGAGCTGTCGCTTCCCGATCGGGCCACCGTCGCCAACATGGCGCCGGAGTACGGGGCGACGATCGGGTTCTTCCCCGTGGACGGCGAGACGCTCTCGTACCTGCGCTTCACCGGGCGCCCGGCGTCGCACGTGGAGGTCGTCGAGGCCTACTGCCGGGCGCAGGGGCTCTTCCACAGCCCGGACGCGCCCGAGCCGGTCTTCTCCGATCTCCTGTCGCTCGATCTCGCCACGGTCGAGCCCAGCCTCGCCGGGCCCAAGCGGCCCCAGGACCGGGTCCCGCTGAAGGACGCCAAGCAGGTCTTCCAGAAGAGCCTGGTGGACATGGTCAACACCGCGGGGCCCCAGGACGACGAGGCGGCCCCCACCGCGGGACAGACGAAGACGCCGAAGGCGGTGAGCGGAGCCTCCCGCCTGTCGGAGAGCGCGGTGGTGAACCAGGGCACGCTGAGCTACCGGCTGCAGCACGGGGCGGTGGTGATCGCCGCGATCACCTCCTGCACCAACACCAGCAACCCCGCCGTGCTCCTCGCCGCGGGGCTCCTGGCGAAGAAGGCGGTGGAGCGCGGGCTGGGCACCAAGCCGTGGGTGAAGACCTCGCTCGCTCCGGGCAGCAAGGTGGTGATGGACTACCTGCGCTCGGCGGGGCTGGTGCCCTACCTCGAGGCCCTGGGCTTCCACCTGGTCGGCTACGGCTGCACGACCTGCATCGGGAACTCCGGGCCGCTTCCGGAGCACATCTCCAGCGCGGTCACCGACCACGACCTGGTGGTGGCCGCGGTGCTCTCCGGGAACCGGAACTTCGAGGGACGGATCAATCCCTTCGTCCGGATGAACTTCCTCGCCAGCCCTCCGCTGGTGGTGGCCTACGCCATCGCCGGGGAGATGGACCTCGACCTGAACACCCAGCCGCTCAGCGTGGACCGCAACGGCAACCCGGTCTACCTGAAGGACATCTGGCCCTCGGACGAGGAGGTCCGGAACGCCATCGCCGCGCACGTGAAGCCGGAGCAGTTCCGCAACCAGTACGCCCACGCGCTGGAGGGCGACGAGCGCTGGCGTCAGCTGAACGTCCCGAGCTCGAACACCTTCGCCTGGGACGAGAAGAGCACCTACGTCCGTCGCCCGCCCTTCTTCGAGAACCTGCCGAAGGAGCCGGCACCGGTGCAGGACGTCAAGGGTGCCCGGGTGCTCGCGCTGCTCGGCGACTCGGTCACCACCGATCACATCAGCCCTGCGGGGAACATCGCCAAGAACAGCCCCGCGGCCCGCTACCTCATGGAGCAGGGGGTGGAGCCGAAGGACTTCAATTCCTACGGCAGCCGCCGCGGCAACCACGAGGTGATGGTGCGCGGCACCTTTGCCAACATCCGGCTCCGGAATCTCCTCGTGCCCGGGGTCGAGGGCGGGGTGACCGTCCACCATCCGACCCGCGAGCGCATGAGCATCTACGACGCGGCGATGAAGTACGCGGCGGAGAAGACGCCGCTCGTGGTCATCGCCGGGGCCGAGTACGGCACCGGCAGCTCGCGCGACTGGGCCGCCAAGGGGACGCTGCTCCTCGGAATCCGGGCGGTCATCGCCAAGAGCTTCGAGCGCATCCACCGGAGCAACCTGGTGGGGATGGGCGTGCTGCCGCTCCAGTTCGACGCCGGCGTGGATGCCTCGACGCTGGGACTGACGGGCAAGGAGACGTTCGACATCGGCGGCGTGGCCGACGGGCTCACCCCCGGCAAGCGGCTGACGGTGAAGGCCACCGGCGAGCAGGGGACGAAGGAGTTCAGCGTCACCTGCCGGATCGACACGCCGAACGAGCTCGATTACTACCGGAACGGCGGCATCCTGGCGTTCGTGCTCCGGCAGCTGGCGAAGGGGTGAAGCGGGGCGCCTCCGGTCCCTCCGAGGTCGGAATCGCGCGGTCCTCGGAGCACCGAGAGACGCGGAATGCCTCGCTGCTCACCGCGTCGCCCAGGAGCAGCTGGCTGAGATGCTCGGGACTGACGGGTCGTGCCCCGAGCGGGGCTACCGAGAACCAGCTGCTCGTCCAGGACCTGCGGCGCAACGGCCCCGTTCAGTTCGCCGCCGCGTCCTTGCGCCGCCGCTTGTCCAGGTACATCCGGCTGTCGGCCTCGGAGAGCAGCTCTTCCAGCGACTCGGGCGAGCCGGGATCGAACGCCGCCACCCCGATGCTGAGGGCGAGCTGGAACTCGCGCCCGGCGCGGGCGTTCAGCGCCCCGAGCCGGCCGGAGAGACGGGCGAGCAGGTCCGCCTCTCGCACTGCCGACGAATCGGTCACCAGCACCACGAACTCGTCGCCTCCGAGCCGGGCCACGATGTCCCGCTCGCGGAACGTGGACTTGAGCACCGTGCCGGTGTCCACCAGCGCCTGATCCCCCGCGGCGTGACCGAGGCGGTCGTTGATCTCCTTCAGCGCGTCGAGGTCCACGAAGATGAGGAGCATCGGCCGGCGAGCGAGGGCCGCGCCGTCCAGCTGCGCCCGGGCGAAGTGGAGGAAGCCTCGGCGGTTGTAGAGACCGGTCAGCTCGTCCAGATACGAGAGGTTCGCCTCGGGGGCGTGCGAGTGGCCGGGGCCGGCGCGGAGCCGGGCACGCTCGGTGACGTCGCGCCACAGCCAGAGCTGCTCGATCCGGCGCCCCTCCACGACGACCGGGAGCACGTCGGCTTCGAGGGTCCGGCCGTCGGTCATCGTCCACCACTCGCCGGCGACCGCGCCCTCTTGGCCATGCAGCTCGGCGGCGTGAGCCAGGAACTGCGGGGTGTCGGCGAACGCCTCCCCCAGCCGCTCGCACAGCTCGCCGAACGAGAGCCCCTCCGGGATGGAGGCCGGTCCCTGCAGCCCGAAGAGGCGGTTGAAGGCTGGGTTGGTGACCAGGACGAGACCACGGGCGCCCACGACCAGCACGGCATCGGCGGTGGCCTCGAGCAGCGCTCTCCAGAGCGCGGAGGAGTGCGTCGCCGCGGCGTCCGGCGGGGCGGGGTCGCTGGTGAACACGAACGTCTCCACGAGGGGGTACCCGGAGAGAATGGTATTGCAGCGCGCTGACGGGATCCCCTCCCAGGTGGTGGGAGGGGGGTACCCGTGGCCTGGTGGACGCCACGGCCCTGACCTGACCTACCGCACGCCGCGGCCCTGACCAACCGAGCGGCCGCGGCCCTGACCTGACCTACCGAACGCCGCGGCCTTGACGTAACCCCCCGCCCCGGCGAGCTGCGGTGGCCTCAGGCTGCGGCGCGAGGCCTCACCAGGGCGGCAACCCGCGCGACGAGCTCTTCCGGCTCCACTGGTTTCGTCAAGTAATCCTGGAACCCCGCCTCCAGCGCGCGGCGGCGGTCCTCCGGCCGTGCGTACGCGGTCAGCGCTACCGCGGGAATGGCACCCGACGAGCCGGGTCCGCTGCGACGGATCTCGCGAATGAGGGCGCACCCATCCATCCGCGGCATCGCGACGTCCGAGACGAGGAGGTCCGCCTGATTGGAGACGAGCCAGCGCAGCACCTCGTCGGCGTCGCCGAAGGACACGACCTCGGCCCCCTGTGTCTCGAGCGTGGAGGCCACCATCTCCCGGGTGTCGGGCTCGTCGTCCACCACCACCAGCCGGAGCCCGGCGAGGCTCGGTCCCGGGGCAGGGAGCGCCTCCACCGGCGACCTCTCGAGCGGGAGCGCCGTGCCCAGCGGAAGCCGCACGGTGAAGGTGGAGCCCCGCCCCTCGCCGTCGCTGCGGGCAGAGACGGTTCCCCCGTGGAGCTCGACCAGGTGGCGCACGATGGCCAGTCCCAGGCCGAGGCCGCCGTGGGCGCGGGTGGCCGTGGCGTCGGCCTGACGGAAGCGCTCGAAGAGGTGGGGGAGGAAATCCGGACGGATGCCCTGACCATCGTCGCTGACGGTGAGGGTGGCGGTTCGGTCGCGCACCTCCAGCGAGACCGCGACCTGCCCGCCTCGGGGCGTGAACTTCACCGCATTGGACAGGAGGTTCCAGAGCACCTGGTGGAGCCGCTCCGGGTCGCCGGCCAGCGTGCACGGCTGGACCGTGGCCTGGAGCCTCACGCCGCGCGCGTCCGCGCTCGGTCGAAGGGAGTCCACCGCCGAGTCGACGATGCGGCCCAGGTCCGCCGTCTCCACGTTGAGCCGGGTCTTGCCGGAGACGATCCGGCTGACGTCGAGCAGGTCCTCCACCAGCCGCGTCTGGGCCCGCGCGTTGCGCTCCAGCGTCTCCAGAGCCCGGGCCTGCTTCTCCAGTGTGAGGCCTCCGCGGCGGAGCAGCCGGGTCCATCCAAGGATGGAGGCCAGCGGCGTCCGCAGCTCGTGGCTCACCGTGGCCAGGAACTCGTCCTTGGCGCGGTTTGCCTCCTCCGCGCGCTGGTAGAGGACCGCATTGTCCATCGCCAGCGCCGCGCGGCGGGCCAGCTCCTCCACCAGGGCCAGATCGAGCCGCTCGAAGCGGCGCCCGCTCCGCACGGTCAGGAAGCTGATGACGCCCAGGGTCCGGCCCCGCGCCGAGAGCGGCGCGCACACCAGCGAGGTGGGGCTGATCCGGTCGAACAGGCGGAGGGCCTCGGTCTGTCCGGCGATCTCCAGCTTCACCGCCGCGGGGAGCCGCTCGCGGAGCACCGAGCGGCGGGTGCGGAGCGCCTCCATCACCGGAGAGTCCGGATCGGTGCGGGGAGGGAGCTGGCGGAAGCTCTCCAGGAGGTCCTCCTCGAGTCGGCCCGCGACCTTGACCCGCCGGAGTGCGCCAGACTCGTCGATCAGGTCGACGATGCAAATGTCCGCGAAGGTGGGGATTGCCATCTCCCCCACTGCACGGAGAGTGGCCTGGTAGTCGAGGGTGTTGGAGAGCTCGGCCGCACCTCCGGAGAGGATGCGCAGCGCCTCCTCCTCGCGGTGGCGAGTGGTGACGTCGATGGTGGTGCCCACCCACTCGCGGATGCGACCGTCCGGACGGAGCAGCGGGATGCCCCGCGAGGCCACCGTGGCCCAGCCGCCCGAAGCCTTTCGGACCCGGAACTCGGTCTCGAAGCGTCGCCGCTGCGACACTGCATCGGACCAGACCTGAGCCGTCCGGGCGAGGTCGTCTGGGTGGACCGCGTCGAGCCAGCCGAGGCCCAGCGTCTCCTCGGGCTTCTGGCCGGTCAGCGCGCACCAGCCCGTCACTGCCTGGCGCATGTGCCCGTTCCAGTCCGACACCCAGACGATGTCGGCGTGGGTCTCGACGATGGACCGGAAACGCTCCTCGCCCACCTCCAGGCGGCGGCGCTCGGCATCCAGCTCGTCGGCCAGCGCCATTCGCTCGCGGGCGAGCGCGTCGCTGCGCGCTCGTGCGGAGACCTGCTCGGTCACGTCGGTGGCGAAGGAGAGCACGCCCTCCACCGCGTCATCGCAGCCCCGGACTGGAAGGAAGGCCAGGTCGAACCACCGGCGCTCCGAGCCGCCCGGGGTCTCCACGAGCAGCGGATGCTCCTGTTCGCGGTAGGGCGCTCCGCTCCGGAGCACCTCGCGCATCGCCGCGAGGAGCGGGCCGTCACGCCAGGACGGGAGCACCTCGGCGAGCGGGCGACCCTGGAACTCGCGGCCCGGATGGCGTGCCCGGTAGCGGTCGTTGACGAACTCGTAGACCAGCTCGGGTCCGCGCACGTACGCCATCTCCGCGGGCACCTGGGCCAGGAGCGACTCGAGCTCGGCTCGACGCAGCTCGGTCTGGTCACGGTCGGCCTCGGTCTGCCGGAGAGCGGCGTGGGTCTCGGTCTCGGTGGTGACGTCCCAGAAGTGAACGACCAGCGCGGTTCCGGCCCGGCTGGCGCTGACCCGGAACCAGCTCTTCCGGGAGCCGGAGTCGTACTGGACGCGTCGGTCGGTGGGCTCGCCGGTCTCCATGGTCCGGCAGTAGCTGGCGAGCAGGCCCGAACGCTCCACGTCGGGCGCGTCGGCGCGCAGGCCGTTGGCGAACCTCACCGCGGGCGAGGTGCCCACGATGCGCGCGGCGGCGGGGTTGGCGTACAGGTACCGGAAGTCCACCACCCGCCCGTCCTCCCGGACGGGGGCGAACACGAAGACGGGCTCGGGACTCTCGTCGTAGAGGGTCTCCAGAACCTCCGGAGTGAGATCGGGCATTGCGACTGGGACCAGCGAAGAATTATCCCCACACCGTCCGAGCCGCGCGATAGGTGCCGATGTGTGCACGCACCGTCGATTCGAGCGGTCGGGCGTACCCGCCCCCCAGTGTGACCACCACCGGAATGCCCGAACGCCGCGCCGCCTCGAGGACGAAGGTGTCGCGCGCCTCGAGGCCGGCGTGGGTGAGCGAGAGGCGTCCCAGGGTGTCCTCGGCCAGGGGGTCGACGCCGGCCTGGTAGTAAACGATGTCAGGTCGGGCCGCCTCCAGCACCCGCGGCAGGTGGCGGGCCAGGACGTCCAGGTAGACGTCGTCTCCCACGCCGTCGGGCAGGCCGATGTCGAGGCTCGACCGCTGCTTGCGAAAGGGAAAGTTGCGCTCCCCGTGCATGCTGAAGGTGAAGACCTCGGGGTCCTCGTCGAACACCGCGGCGGTCCCGTTCCCCTGGTGCACGTCCAGGTCCACCACCAGCGCGCGGCGGACGCTTCTCTCGGCCTGGAGCATCCGGATGCTCACCGCGATGTCGTTGAAGACGCAGTAGCCCTCGCCGTGGTCGGGGAACGCGTGATGCGTGCCGCCGGCGAGGTTGCCGCCGATGCCCTCGGACAGCGCGCGCGCCGCCGCCGCGCAGGTCCCGCCCACCGCCGCCCGTGAGCGCATCACCAGCTCCGGGCTCCACGGGAAACCGAGTCGGCGCTCCTCGCTCTCGGTGAGCCGGTCCTCCAGCACGGCCCGGACCCAGCGTGGCGTGTGCACGCGGAGGAGCGCCTCCACCTCCACCGGTTCCGCGGGGACAAGCTCGTTCGCCTGGAGCACGCCCGAGGCGAGCAGCGCCTCGCGGAGCAGGCGGTACTTCCCCATGGGGAAGCGATGGCGTGGCGGAAGCGGAACGACGTGGTGATCCGAATGGAAAACGCGCACGGAGGTGGATCGAGTCTGCCCTGAAGGCAGGAATTCTTGGAGGGCCGACGGCCTGCTTCCCGAGGGCGCTTGCCGCGCCGCAGAATTTGTCCCGCGGTTCAGTGGTGATGCCTGCCACGCGTCCCAACCCTCCGCAAACCTCGGCGGCCCACCCTCAACCCTGGGCCGTCATCTGGAGAGAGACAGCGATGAACTTGATGAAGAAGATGGTCCTCCTCGGGATGCTCGGGGCAGCGCCGTTCGCGTTCGCCCAGTCTTCCGGTAGCACGGGCACGACGGGGAGCACGGGCTCGACGCCGGACCAGACGACGGGCTCGGGGAGCACGACGGGCTCCGGCTCGGGCTCCACCTACGGCGGCAGCGGCAGCGGCTCGACCCGTGGCAGCACCGGCAGCGGCTCGGCCTACGGCGGCTCCGGCTCGGCCGGCACCGGCGCGAGCGACACCGGGTCTGCCACCGGCAGCGGCTCCACCGGCTCCGGCTCGTCCTACGGCTCCGGCACGACCGGCAGCGGCTCGACGGGCGCGGGCGACACGGGCGCCGGGTCGGCGGGCAGCACCCCCGGAACCGGCTCCACGACCGGGACCGGCTCGACCACCACCCCGGATACCACCAGCGGCAGCAGCGGCCGCTAAGCGGACGCCGCGGCCATGGGCTCCTGGACCTATCGGGCGCCCCGGCCCTGACGTAAACCGGCGTTCAGCGGAGCTTCACGAAGCGGCCACGGTCGGACGTCCCGGCCGTGGCCGTTTGTGCTAAGGCCCCCCGCCCGTATGCCCCTCCTCTCCCGTCTCCTGGCTCTCGCCGGCGCGCTCGCGCTGGCCGCCTCCGCGGTGGGCTGCTCCTACGAGCACGGGCCGCTCGCCGACAAGCCGGACACCACCAGCCTCGGCGCCGCTGTTCGCTGGGGTGTGGCCTACGTCAGCACCTCCGACGGCGTGGCGGGGCTGCCCGCTGACCCGAACGCGATCCTCCCGGGCACGGTGCAGGGCGAGACCTCGCCGTTGACGACGCGGGTCCAGCCTCCGATGACCTTGCTCGGCACGCGCGAGGACTGGAGCTTTGGTCAGACGGTCGGGCCCCAGACGGGATGGGCAATGAACGTCTGGACCTCGGGGCCGAACCTGCCGGTGGAGCCCTGGAACATGGCCCTCGAGTCGCCCGCGGGCGAGGGCGGCGGTCAGGGCCACGGCGCGCCGAAGGCTCATTAGGGCCAACCCGGGCGACGGCGAGGGCGCGGTTTGCGCCTCGGCGCAGCAGCTCTAGTGGAGGACCTGCGACTCGGGCGGCGGCCCGAGGATGCGGGTGACCGTCTCGCGAACCCGGTCGAGGTCGACGGGCTTGCTGACGTACCCGCTCGCGCCGACCAGCTCGGCCTCCCACTCGAAGCCGTAGGCGGAGATGATGATGATCGGGAGGCCGCGCGCCCGAGGAAGCTTCTTGAGCGCCTCCAGCAGCCCCCAGCCGCTCATCACCGGCATGCGAAGATCGAGCAGCACCGCCTGGGGCATCTCCTCCTCGAGCACGTCCAGCGCCTCGCGGCCGTTCCCGGCGCCGCGCGTGCGGTAGCCCATCTCCTCGAGGAGATCGCAGATCAGCGTGCGATGGCTCGCGTCGTCGTCGACGACCAGGACGAAGGACATGGGAGCTTCCGTGGGGCGCCGGCCGGAAGATGGTACCGCCCCCGCCCTGGCGGCAACTCGCGTGCGCTCGTGAGTTCCACCGCGGAGTGCTAGGAAGATCGGCCACTTCCGGGCGCGAAGGAGGTAGGACAGTGTCGTTCCGAGCAGCCCAGGTCCTCTCGGTGCTCGTCGGCTGCGTGGCGGTCGCCGCGGAGCCGCACGGGCACGGCGCCGGCCTGCAGGCCGGGGCTGCCCAGGGACAGGACGCGAACGACGCGGGCTCCTCCGTCCCCGCTCACCAGAAGCATCCGGTGGATCCCCGACCGCCAGCGCCGAAGGGAAAGTCCGTCGAGCTCACCGTGCCGGGCGGAAGGACCAGCACCGCTTACGTCGCCCGGCCGAAGGGGGCGCCTCGCGGCGGCCTGCTCGTCGTTCACGAGTGGTGGGGCCTCGACGACTGGGTGAAGGCAGAGGCGGACCGCTACGCAGGCCAGGGATACCTGGTGCTGGCGGTGGACCTCTTCGGCGGCTCGGTGGCCACCGCGGCCGACGAGGCCCAGAAGCTCATGTCCGCGCTGGACCAGAAAGCGGCCACCGAGGTCGAGGTCGCCGGAGTCGAGTGGCTCGCGCACGCCCTCCCGGGGAAGAAGATCGCCACCCTCGGCTGGTGCATGGGCGGAGGGCAGAGCCTGAACGCGTCGCTGGCCAGCGGGGGCAAGGTCGGGGCCACGGTCATCTACTACGGGCTCCCGGTGACCGACGTGAATCTCCTGAGGAAGCTGCAGGGCCCGGTGCTCGGCATCTGGGCCAAGCGCGACGGGTGGATCACCTCGGAGAAGGTCGCCGCGTTCGATCTCGCGCTCCGGGACGCGGGCATCAAGCACGAGTTCCGCAGCTACGATGCCGACCACGCGTTCGCCAATCCGAGCGGGGGCCGCTACAACCCGCCGGCCGCCCAGGACGCGAACGAGGCGACGCGTCGGTTCCTCAAGACGCTCCTGAAGTAACGAGCGACGGCGTCAGGTGGCGGAGCTCCTGGGGCGCATCCGCCCCGGAGTCCGCAATCAGGAGCCGGTGATGCCCTGGGCCTCCAGCGAGCGACGGAGGGCCGGCATGGCCCGGGTGACGCGCATCTGGAGGGTGCCGGGACGCGCGCCGCAGAGCTGGGCCATTTCCTCGTAGGAGAGCATCTCGCCGTACCGGAGCTCGACGGCGCGCCGGGCCTCGGTGGAGAGCACGTCGAGCGCGCGGCGCAGCCTCTGGACCAGCGACGCGCGGTGCGCGTCGTCCTCTGCGGTGGAGCGGGCGTCGCCCACCTCGGGCAAGGTGGCGTGAAGGACCTGCCAGCGGCGGCGCCGGCGATGGATCTTCAGGGCATCGAGGCAGCGATTCCTCGCGATGGCCATGAGCCAGGCAGCGATGGACTCGCGCTCCAGCACCCGCTGGAGCGACTGGTAGGCCTGAACGAAGCAGGTCTGGTGAACGTCCTCGGCGAGTGCCCGGTCGGGGATGAACCGGGAGCACACCGCGAAGAGCTGCGTGCCGTACGCCTCCATCAACATGCGCAGCGCTGCGTCCCGTTCCCCCGCCCGAACCGCCAGGCGGATCCGACCGTCCGCTGCGCTCCGTTCCTCGAGCCCGACACCCATCGCTCTGCTCGCCCCCGGCGCCGGAGGCCGCGCATCGGCCTACGGTGAACGGAAGTCGGACGGGGGTGCGGAATCTTCCCGGGAGGGGATCCGGCGAGGGGATCCTCCCCGCCCGGGGGGGCCGATAACCGCCGAGATCGCTCCGCAGCTCCGCGAGCGTCAGGTCAACGGGGCTGGCTTCCGTCCTGGTCCGGATGGGGGGACCGGTCCAGCCGCTCGAGGAAGCGTCCCTGGTCGTGGTAGCCCGCGCGGGTCAGCCGCTGCGACTCGACCATGTCCGCCAGGCGGGTGCAGAGCGTGCTCAGCGTGCGGAACGCTTCCACCACGAGCCGCTCGGCCTGGTCGGTGTGTCCCAGTGGGGCCATCAGCCGCTCGCGAACGCGCAGGAGGCTTGGAAACTTCACGAGGGCACCTTAGTCACATCCCGTCCTAACCGCGAAAGGGAGCGAACGGCATGGCGAGTGGGCAACGGGTCGGATTCCTGGGGCTCGGGTTGATGGGCCGGGGGATGGCGAAGAACCTGGCCACCAAGGGGTTCCAGGTGACGGTGTGGAACCGCTCCCGGGCTCGGGCCACCGCCCTCGAGCCGCTGGGGGTGAAGGTGGCGGACACACCGGCCGCGCTGATGGCCGAGGTGGACGTCGCCTGCACCTGCGTGGCGACGCCGGCGGCTCTGGAGGAGGTGGCGGCGGGGAAGGAGGGGCTTCTCTCCGCCGCGCGGCGCGGTCAGCTCTGGATCGACTTGAGCACCATCGGGCCGGAGCAGGCGCGGAGCTTCGAGCAGCGCGCCGCCGCGGTGGGGGTGGACTTCGTCGAGGCTCCGGTCACCGGGAGCAAGACCGGCGCGGAGAAGGGAACGCTCCTGATCATGGCTGGTGGGAGCACGGCGGCGCTGTCGCGGGCCGAGCCGGTGTTCCGCGCCGTGGGCGAGAAGTGGATCCACTGCGGGCAGGTCGGGGCAGGCAGTCAGGTGAAGCTCGCGGGCAACGCGCTCATCGCCGCGATGCTGCAGGCCTTCGGGGAGGGCATGCTGCTCGCTGCGAAGGCCGAGGTGGACCCGGCGAGGGTGCTGGAGGTGATCCAGGCGTCCGGCTTCCGCTCGCCCTACTTCGAGTTCAAGGGCAACGCGCTGCTTCGCCGCGACTTCGAGACCCACTTCGCGATCGACCTCATGCACAAGGACCTCGGCCTGTTCCTGGACAGCGCCGCGGCGCTCCGCGTGCCCACGCCGACCGCGGCCGTGGTTCGCCAGTGCTACGAGCTGGCCCGCGCCGCCGGAAAGGGCGAGCAGGACATCGGCGCCGTCATCACCGTCTTCGAGCAGCTGGTCGGCACCGAGATCCGCCCCAAGTCCTGACGCGTCATCGACCCGGCGGGCCGCGTCAGAGGCGGGGCGAGCGCTGCACGCCTTCACAGAGAGTCCCGTTGACAGGTTGACCGAACCGGGCGGCGCTCCCCGCGGTACCAACGGTTCTCCGGCGAGCCATGGCCCAGTGATTCCAGTGGCTTGCGCGACGTTTACGGCTCGGGCTTGCCGGCGGTCAGGGGCGCTGCTTACAGTTCACGCACACGCCGTCCGGAGGGTGCGCTTGGCCGACATCGGTGAGCTGGTGAAGCTGGGCGACGGGCGCTGGGCTCGCTTCCAGCAGTGCGAGGTCAGCAGCACCGGGCTCTCCATCCTCGTGGCGGTGGAGCTCGACGAGCGGACGCAACGGCTTCTCGACGCCGCCGAGTTCGGTAGCCCCCTCGAGCTGGACGAGGTGCGCGAGGAGCCCCGACTCGAGCTCGCCGACGTGGGTGCACCGAGCGAGGTCGCCGCGTCCGTCCAGTGACGGGCCGGGGCGTCTTCCTTACTCCACTCCGAAGTAGCGACGCGCGTTCCGGAACGCGAGCTGCGCGACGAGCGTCCTGCCGAGGCCGGCGCGCTCGAGCAGGTGCACCGCGCGGGGAAGTCCCAGCAGGTCTCCTGGCCGGTCTCCGGCGTCACTCCCGAGGGTGAGGCGACGGCTCCCGAGCTTCCGCACCAGCTGCACCGCGCGGTCCGCAGTGAGCTCGCCCACGTTGACGGTCAGCCCGGCCCAGTGCCCCCGGGCGAGGATGAGCGGGACCGTCCGCGCGCTGGCGTGCTCCACCAGCACCCGTCCGGGCTGCGGTCCGTGGGAACGGACGAGGGCGAGCAGGCGCCGCGTCCACCGCTCCTTGTCCAGCGCGGGGGTGTGCAGGACGACCCGGAGGGAGAGCCGGCGCGCGAGCTCCAGCTGCTCGACCAGCGCTTCTTCCTCGTCCGGCCCGCCGCGATGGAAGCCGATCTCTCCCAGCGCCACCACCCTGCCGCCCCGGAAGAGGGCGGGAAGTCCGGCCAGCACGTCGTGCAGCCCTCTCCGGGGAATGGCGCGGGGGTGGACGCCGAGGGCGACGTAGCCTCGGATGCCGGCGCGCTCCAGCCGCGGCAGCTGCACGTCCAGGAGGTCGCGGAAGTGCTCGCGGAGCCCACGCGAGGTGGGCTCGGGGAAGTGGTGACCGAGGGCCACGGCCCGCTCGACGCCGAACGCACGGAGGGACTCGAGATCGAGGTCGGAGAGCGTCTCGGGATGGAGGTGGGCATCGAAGAGCAAGGGAGGCTCTCGCGAGACAGTGTGGCCCGGCGATGTCTATTCTGCTCCGGCCGCCCCTCGCAGCGCACGGCGGCGATGCCGGAAGGAGGTTCGACCGTTGCGGGTCCTCTTGATGCTGCTCGCGGTCCTCGTCCCGCTCTCGGCGTCGGCGCAGGCGTCGGCGCAGAAGAAGCGCGCCACCACGAGCCTGAAGGGGCCGCCCTGTTCCAGCACGGCGTACCGCCAGTTCGACTTTTGGGTGGGAGACTGGGACGTCCAGACGCCGAAGGGCACCCCCGCCGGCGAGAACAAGGTGGAGAAGATCCTCGAGGGGTGCGCGCTGCGTGAGAGCTGGACCGCGTCCGACGGGAGCCACGGCAGCTCGCTGAGCAGCTACGACGGGCCCGCGGGGCGGTGGACGCAGACGTTCGTCGACGACCTGGGGATGGTGCTGGTGCTGGACGGTGAGTTTCGCGACGGCAAGATGGTGCTCAGCGGGCGGCGTTCGGCCTCGCGGGGGAGCAGCATGCTGAACCGCATCACCTGGCAGAAGATGGACGGAGACCGGATCCGGCAGCGGTGGGAGCAGTCGTCGGACGAGGGGAAGAACTGGACGCTGCTGTTCGAGGGCATCTACTCCCGGAAGAAGGGCTGACCGCCGTGGAGCATCCTCCGGCGTCCCTGACGCCAGACCAGCGCGCCCTGCTCGCGCTCGAGGATTCGGTGATCGAGGCGATCCGGCGACGGGACGCGTCCGCGCTGGGCGCGCTGGTGACCGAGGATTTCGTCCTCCTCGGCTCGGATGGAACCGAGACCCGGCGAGACGACTTCCTCCGCGCGGCGGTGGAGATCCCGGGGGAGATCCTCGAGCTGTCGGTGCTCCATCTGCGGGCGCGCGTGGTCGGCGGGGTGGGGGTGCTCACCGGACTGCAGCGAGCGCGGGTGCGGCTGCCAACGGACATCGAGGTGGACGACGTGGCCTTCTTCACCGACGTCTGCGTTCGCACCGGGACCGGGTGGCGGATGGCGCTGGCGCACTCCGGGCCGGCGGTGCTCCCCGGGGCGCCGGATCTGACCGGGCGCTAGCGGGCCAGCCGCCTACGGTTGACCGAGCGCTGCGCCCTCTCCGCGAGGGTCGGAGGCGGCGGTGCGGAGCCCGGTCTCCGGATCTTCCATCACCGCCTCGACGTCCCCGAGGGTGGAGTCGTTCACCTTGAAGCTGTGCCCCATCGCCTCGAGCGCGGCCCGGGTGCCGGGGTCGAGGGCGTCGGGGTTGACCGTCACCACGTCCGGCAGCCACTGGTGGTGGACGCGGCCGGCCGCCACCGCGACCGGGAGGTTCATCCGCCCGTCGAGCACGTTGGTCGTGACCTGGACGACGCTGGTGGGGATGAACGCGCCCCCGGAGCCACCGATCACGAGGAGCACCCGGGCGGGCCGGTCCTTCTGGAAGACCAGGGTGGGCGCCATCGACGAGACGGGGATCTTCCCCGGCGCCACGGCGTTGGCCTCGCCGTACACGAGGCCGTAGACGTTGGGGACGCCCGGCTGGGTGGAGAAGTCGTCCATCTGGTCGTTGAGGAGGAGGCCGGTACCGCGGGCGACGAGGCAGCTCCCGAACCCGTAGTTGAGGGTGGTGGTGAGGGCGACGGCATTCCCGGCGCGATCGAGCACGGAGATGTGGGCGGTGTGCTTGACCTGCGAGGGCGGCGAGGCATCGGCGGCGCCCGCCAGCTGGAGCGCGGTGGAGGGCGTGGCGCGGCCCGGGGCGATGCTCGCGGCGAGCTCGGCGATGTGCTCGGTGGAGAGGAGCCGCTCGGTGGGGACCTCGCCGCGGTCGGGGTCAGAGATGAACCGCGCCCGGTCCGCGTAGGCGCGGCGCAGCGCCTCGACGTACAGGTGGAGGTCCGCCGGGGCCCGGCGCTCGAAGCCCTTCGGCCGGAGCCGCTCGAGCACCCCCAGCGTCTCCAGGAGGATGACACCGCCGCCGCTCGGCGGTGGGAAGGTCGCGATGCGGTGCCCGCGATACGAGCCCCACAGCGGTGTGCGCCAGCGGGGCCTCACCCGGGCGAGGTCCTCCTCGGTGAGGATGCCGCCCGCGCCGCGGACCGTCTGGGCGATGGAGCGGGCGATGGGTCCGCTGCGAACGGCCGCCGCGCCCGACGCGGCGATGCGTTCGAGGGTACGGGCGAGCTCCGGCTGGCGCAGGCGGGTGCCGAGGATGGGCACCGCGGGGCGTCCGTCGGGTCCGGGGCGGAGGAAGATGCGCGACGCCTCCGGATCGGCCTGGAGGCACTCGAGGCGGCCGGTCGCCATCTGGCGGTACTTGGGGGTCACCAAGAGACCCTCGCGGGCGAGCCGGATGGCGGGAGCGAGGACGACGGCGCGCGGCAGGGAGCCGGCCCTGTCCAGCAGCGCGAGGTAGCCGTTCACCGCGTTGGGGACGGCCACCGAGAGCCCGCCGTCGGTTGCCAGCCGCGGAACGGGCTTGCCGTCGCGGAGGAACATGTCGCGCGAGGCGGCGGCGGGGGCGACCTCGCGGAAGTCGAGCGCCAGGGTGTCCTTGCCCTGGAGGCTGAGCAGGGCGAACCCGCCGCCGGCGAGCCCGTTGTGGTAGGGGCCCACGACCGCCGCGGCGAAGGCGGTCGCCACGGCGGCGTCCACCGCGTTGCCGCCGCGATCGAGCATCTGCAGCCCGGCCTCGGACGCCTGCGGGTACAGGGTCGTGACGACGCCGCCCCGGTAGGGACGAGCCGCCTGGGCGGGGAGAGCGAGGAGGAGGAAGAGGACCGAGGCGAGGAGCCGGATCATCGGAGCCGGTGTCTTCGCCCCGGGACGCCCCGGGCGCAACGGGAAGTGATGGCCGGCGCCGGCGCTCGTCGCTCACCGCCCGCTGGCGCCCCCGAAGCTTGCGTCCTTGAGCGCGGTCTGCCCGGCGGGGCCGGTCACCAGCGCGACCCAGGCCCGGGCCAGCTCGGGGTGTGGCGCGCGGGTGACGGTGGCGATCGGATACTCGGCCAGCACGTTGAGCTCGACGGGGATCTCGACGGTCCGGACCTTGTCACCGGCGCTGCGGGCGTCGGTCCGGTAGACGATTCCTGCGTCCGCCTCCCCGAGCATCACCTTGGTGAGCACCTGGCGGACGTTGAGCTCGCGGCTCACCACCCGCGCCTGGACTCGCGCAGGAAAGTCGGGACCGAGCTCCGACTTCGCCTTCTCGAGGATCTGGAGGGTGTACGTCCCGATGGGAACCTCGGGGGTCCCGATGACCAGCCGCTTCACCGTCGCGAGGTCCTTGAGCGACCCCACCTTCCCCGGGTTGTCGGCCGGAACGACGATGACCGGGGCGTTGGTCGCAAAGAGCTTCGGCGCGTCGACCAGGCCGGCCTTGCGGGCGGCGTCCATGTGCTTGGTGTCCGCGGAGGCGAAGACGTCGGCTGGCGCCCCGTGCTCGATCTGTGTCCTGAGCTCCTGGCTCCCGGCGAAGTTGAACTGGACCTTCGTCCCCGGATGTTCGCGCTCGAACGTGGTCCCGAGGGCACCGAAGACGTCACGCAGCGAGGCCGCGGCGAAGACGGTGACGGTCGTTCCGTCCGCTCGCCCGGCGTCGGGCGTCGCCGCGATGCCGGGTCCGGTGTCGAGCACGAACAGCATCAGCGCCGAGAGGAGGCCCCTGGGCATTCGCATGGCGCGGACCAGACGATCGGTCAGAGGCGATGTCAAGCACACTTGACATGGGTGGCCGGAGGGAAGATCTCGGCCTCGGGAGGAGCGGGCGTCGCCCGACTCGGGCGACGAGGGTGTTCGAGGGGGTGTCCCTGAGGCGGGTGGACGCGACCTGGTCGTCCCGCGGGCAAGTCACCGCCGAGGTGTCAAACACCTCCGACGACGCGGGTGACGAGGCTCCGGGCGAACTCGCTGGGAGGCGAGGCGCGGAACACGTCGAGCGCTCCGGCGGAGCGGATGCGGCCTGCCTCGATGAGCACCACCGGCCCCCCGAGGGCGAGCACGTCACGCATCTCGTGGGTGACCACCAGGGAGGGGATGGCGAGTCGGTGAAGGCTCTCGGCGAGGAGCGCCCGGGTCGCCTCCCGCGTGTCCGCGTCGAGCGCGGCGAGGGGTTCGTCGAGGAGCAGCGCGCGGGGTTCGGCCGCCAGCGCCCGGGCGAGGGCGACCTTCTGCCGCTCTCCTCCCGACAGCGCACCGGGACGGCGCGACCCCAACGCGGCGAGTCCCAGCTGGTCCATGACCGCACCGGCGCGGGCCCGTCCGACCTGGCCGGGAATGCCGAAGGTGACGTTCTCCAGGACGGTCAGGTGCGGGAACAGCGCGTACTCCTGCGGGACCCAGGCCACCCGTCGATCCTCGGTCGGGACCGACAGGCCGCGGGCGGTGTCCAGGAGGGCACGCCCATCGAGCACGATGCGTCCACGCCGCACCGGCACCGCGCCGAGGACGGACCGGAGCAGGGTGCTCTTGCCGGCCCCGTTGGGACCGACGAGCGCGGTCGGGCCAGGAGCGAGCGACAGCTGCACGTCGAGCGTGAAGCCGTCGCGCACCACCTCGAGCTCAAGCTCGAGCACGGACCGCCTCCAGGACCGTTCCGCGCCCGAGGACCCCGAGCACCACGAGCGCCACCGCCACCAGGAGGATGCTGAGCGCCTTGGCAGGCCGCAGGTCGGTCTCCAGGGCGCTGTAGATGGCGAGCGGCAAGGTCTGTGTCCGCCCCTGCAGATTCCCGGCGAACATCAGGGTCGCGCCGAACTCGCCGAGCGCCCGCGCCCAGCTCAGCGCCGCACCGGTGACGACTCCGGGGCGGCTCAGGGGGAGTGCCACGCGAAAGAAGCGGCGCGCCGGGCCGGCCCCGAGGCTCCGGGCCGCCCACAGGAGATCCTCGTCCAGCCGCCGGAACGCGGCGACGGCCGACTGCACGTAGAACGGCGACGAGACGAACAGCTCGGCCAACACCACCGCCGCGGTGGTGAAGGGAAGCGCCAGCCCCGCCCGGTCCAGCAGCGGCCCGAGCAACCCGCGGCGCCCGAAGGCGAGCAGAAGGGCCAGGCCGGACACCGCCGGCGGCACCACGATGGGCAGCTGGACGAGGGCGGCTGCGATGCGCTCGGCCGGCCCCTGGTGCCGGGCCATCCACCACGCCAGCGGCGTGCCGAGAAGCAGGGTCAACCCGAGGCTGATCGACGTGGTCAGGAGGCTGAGCCGGAGCGCCGAGAGGGCCAGCGGATGGCGCAATCCGTCGATCAGGTCGCCGGGCGGTGTCGAGAGCACCAGCGCGAGCAGGGGCACTGCCAGCAGCGCCAGCATGAAGGCCGCTGCGACCGACGGAAGGACCGCGAGCAGCCTGGTTCCGGCGCGCCCGCTCACGTCAGGCCCACCGGCTGGCCCGAGCGCGACGTTCCGTAACCGGGGAGCGCGCCCACGTCGCGATGGAACGCGGGGGTGCGCGCGACCGCGAGCAGCCCCTGGACCTCGGGCCGGGCGAGCTCGTCCGGTCTGATCACCAGGTTGAAGCTCTCCTCGGAGAGCTGGCGGAGCTCGAGGCCGTAGGCGGCGGCTGCGGCCTGGGTCGTCACCCCGACGTCCGCGGCCCCCAGGGCCACCGCCTGCGCCACGGCCTCGTGGCCGTGAACCTCGTCCGCGTAGCCGGACACCATCGCCGGTGGCACACCGACGTCGGCGAGCAGCCGATCGAGGAGCGCCCGGGCCGACGCTCCGGACTCGCGGTTGACGAGCCGGACGCCCGGGCGAGCGAGGTCGGCCACCCCATGGATGCTCCGCGGATTCCCTCGCCGCACGGCCAGCCCGAGCGGCCAGGTGGCGAGGTGCACCAGGAGCGTTCCTCGCACCCGCCGCCGGTCGCGCTCGGTGAGGGAGTGGACGCCGACGACGTGCACCTGCCGGCGGACGAGCAGCTCGACGGCCTTCCCGGTCCCGGCGTTGATCCACCGCGCGTTGCCGGACCGGACGGCGAGCATCCGCAGCGCCGGATCGCAGCCGGCGACCAGGAGCGTGCGGCGCCAGCGCTCGGTCTCCAGCAGCGTCGGGGGGCGGCGCGGGTGCTCGACCAGCGCGTCGGCGGGCTCGCCGGAGCTCGGGTCCAATGGATGCCCACGGACCCGCCCGGCCACCTCGGCCAGCAGCAACCGGGTCCCCGCCGGGCCGACACGAGTGGGCAGCGCCAGTGGCGCAGGGTGGCTCCTCCCGAAGAGCGCCTCGACGCTGGTCCCGAGAACGGCGGCGAGCGCGAGCGCCGTCTCCACCGACGGCTGGGCGTGACCGCGCTCGAGCGCGTTGAGCGCCTGCCGGCTCACGCCGACCTGCCGCGCGAGCTGGTCCTGAGACCAGCCGCCCAGCAGGCGACGTTCCCGCAGCGCGCTCGGAGGCCGTGGCGACATCCCACGAGCCTTGGGGCCCCGGAACGCCCATGTCAAGTCAACTTGACTCGGGAGGTGTCAAACACCTCGTTACGCCTCGTTACGGCCAAACACCTCGTGAACGGGGCACCTCGGATGGGGGACTCCACACCTGGTCACGGATGCTGCATCCTTCCGGAGCCGATGCTCACCGAACGCGACGTCATCATGCGCCTCGTGCGCCAGCTCGCGGAGCTGCTGGCGGCGGCGATGCGTCTGCGGCGCGCGGGGAAGCGCGACGAGGCGTTGAAGCAGATCGACGCGATCACCGGTCGGCTGACCGGGATGGATGCCGGGGCGCTGTGCATGTTCGGCGAGGCACCGCTCGCCGGGCTCCCGCGCGAGCTCAAGGTGCCTCTTGCCTGCGTGCTCCGCTCCCGCGCCCGACTGCTCCGCGACGCCGGCCGTGACGCGGAAGCGCACCAGACCTTCCGGGCGGCCCGGCTGCTGGTCCGGAACGCGCGTCCCTCAGGCTAGGGAGTTGGGCCCGGCGCGGTTCCCCCGGCCCGGGAGGCGTCCTGGTCAAGCTGACGGCTCCGAGTGGCCTGGCGTTTGACGCCCGCGGCGGCGGCCTTGCAATGTGCCTGGCACGATGACCGAACCTCTGGCAGCGGTGGTGCTCTGCGCGGGAAAGGGCACGCGGATGAAGTCCGGGACGGCAAAGGTGCTGCACCCCGTGCTCGGCCAACCACTGGGTGCGTGGCCGATCGGCCGCGCTCTCGGCCTGGGCTGCGACCCCGTGGTGGCAGTGGTGGGACACCAGGGCGAGCAGGTCCAGGCGGCACTCGAGGCCCGCTTCCCGGGCCGGTCGCTCCGGTTCGCGACCCAGGTCGAGCAGCGAGGGACGGCAGATGCAGTCCGCACGGCGCTCGAGGCGCTCGAGGGCGTCACCGGCCCGGTCGTGGTGCTCTACGGCGACACGCCGCTCCTTCGAGAATTCACCCTGCGCGCGCTGGTCGATGCCTTCCTGCGAGGCAGCGCGCCCCTCGCCCTGGTGAGCACCGTCGCCCCGGACCCCAGCGGCTACGGCCGCGTGCTCCGGGTCTCCGGACGCATCACCGGAATCGTCGAGGAGAAGGATTGCACGGCCGACCAGCGCCCCCTCCGCGAGGTGAACGCGGGCGTCTACGCCATCGACGCCGCCTTCCTCCGCGAGGGGCTGGCCCAGCTCCATCCGGCGAACGCTCAGGGCGAGTACTACCTGACCGACCTCGTGGCACTCGCCGCTCGACGGGGCGAGGTGGGCTCGGTGAGCGCGGAGTTCGAGGACACCGCCGGGGTGAACGACCGCGCGGACCTGGCAGCGTGCGCGCGGGTGCTTCAGAGCCGCATCAACCTCGAGCACATGCGCGCCGGGGTGACGATGCAGGACCCCGCCAGCGTCACCATCGAGGCCGAGGTCACCATCGGTCCGGACACGGTCATCGAGCCGAACGTGTCCCTGCGCGGAAAGACTCGCATCGGAAACGGGGTCACGCTCGGGCAAGGATCCGTCTTCACCTCCACCGAGGTGGGCGACGGCACGACCGTGCTCCCGTACTCGGTGGCCACGGACTCCAGGATCGGCCCCCGCTGCCTCATCGGTCCCTTCGCGCGGATGCGCCCCGGCAGCGACCTCGCCGAGGGGGTGGAGCTCGGCAACTTCGCCGAGACCAAGAAGGCCCGCCTCGGTCCCGGCACCAAGGCCCACCACCACTGTTACCTCGGCGACGCGCTCATCGGTGCCAAGGTGAACGTCGGCGCGGGCACCATCACCTGCAACTACGACGGGTTCGGCAAGCACGTGACCGAGATCGCCGACGGCGCGTTCATCGGTTCGGACAGCCAGCTGGTGGCCCCGGTGAAGGTGGGCGAGGGGGCCTACGTGGGGGCGGGCACCACCGTCACCGAGGATGTCCCTCCTGACACCCTGGTCTTCTCCCGTGCCCCTCAAATCGTGAAGGCGGGCTGGCCGAGCCGCCGCCGCGCGAAGGCGCCTGGACGGAGATAGTGTTCCGGTCTCGCCCTGGGAGCTTGTCGGCGGTTCTCCCCGGGCGCAGCTTCCCCTGTCCAGGGGAGCCCGGAAGCGCGTGCTGCCGGGCCGGAGGAAAGAACGAATCATGTGCGGCATCGTCGGCTACGTCGGGGAGCAGCAGTCGGCGCCCATCCTGGTCTCGGGGCTGAAGAAGCTGGAGTACCGGGGCTACGACTCCGCAGGGCTGGCGGTGGTGAACGGCGGCACGCTGAACGTCGTGCGCGCCACCGGGAAGCTGAAGAACCTCGAGGCGCGCGTCGCCTCCGAGCCTCCCTCCGGCACGCTCGGCATCGGCCACACCCGCTGGGCGACGCACGGCCGGCCCACGGATGAGAACGCGCACCCGCACACCTATGACGGCGTGGCGGTGGTGCACAACGGCATCATCGAGAACCACCTCGAGCTGAAGGAGATGCTCAAGGCCCGCGGCCACGTCTTCGCGAGCGAGACCGACACCGAGGTGTTCGCCCACCTCATCGCCGCCGAGCTCCGGAAGGGCAACGATCTTCCCGAGGCGGTCCGCGCCGCCATCGGCCAGGTCAAGGGGACCTACGGGCTGGCAGTGGTCTGGGCGAAGGACCCGGACCGCATCGTGGCCACCAAGGACAGCTCGCCGATGGTCGTCGGCCTGTCCGAGGGGCAGAACTTCGTGGCCAGCGACGTCCCGGCGCTGCTCGAGCACACCCGGGACATGGTGTTCCTCGAGGAGGGCGATCTGGCGGTGCTGAGCCGCACCCGGGTGGACTTCTTCGACCGCGCGGGGCGGGCCGTGAACCGCCCCACCCGCCGCATCGACTGGACGCCGATGATGGCGGAGAAGGGCGGCCACAAGCACTTCATGCACAAGGAGATCTGGGAGCAGCCCCGGGCGCTCGCGGACACGCTCCGCGGCCGGGTGCTCCTCTCCGAGGGCGACGTCTTCTTCGAGGGCTGGACCCTCGGGCCCGAGGAGGTGCGCCAGCTGTCGCGCATCACGCTGCTGGCCTGCGGCACCTCCTGGCACTCCGGGCTGGCCGGCCGGGCGATGATCGAGGCGCTGGCCCGCATCCCCGTGGACGTCGAGCTGGCCTCGGAGTTCCGCTACCGCGACCCGCTCATCGAGCCGGGACAGCTGGCGGTGGCGATCAGCCAGTCCGGCGAGACGCTGGACACCCTCTGCGCGCTCCGCGAGGCGAAGGCCCGCGGCGCCCGGACCATGGCGTTGTGCAACGTCGTGGGCAGCGCGATGACCCGCGAGGCGGACCTGACGGTGCTCACCAACGCGGGTCCGGAGATCGGCGTTGCGTCGACCAAGGCGTTCACCACCCAGCTCGCGGCGCTGTACCTCCTGGCGGTGAAGCTGGGGCGGCTGCGCGGGACGCTCGACGTGGGCCGGGCGCAGGAGCTCCTCACCCACCTCACCGAGATCCCCAAGCGGGTGGAGGAGGCGCTCCACTGCGAGGGCGCGGTGAAGCAGATCGCCCGCACCTACCAGGCGTCACAGGACTTCCTCTTCCTCGGGCGCGGACCGATGTACCCGGTGGCGCTGGAGGGGGCGCTGAAGCTCAAGGAGATCTCATACATCCACGCCGAGGGCTACGCCGGCGGCGAGATGAAGCACGGCCCGATCGCCCTCATCGACGAGAAGCTACCGGTGGTGGTGCTCGCCCCGCGCGAGCCGAAGGTCCCCTACGAGAAGATCGTCGGCAACGTGGAGGAGGTCCGGGCCCGCGGCGGGAAGGTGATCGCCGTGGTCGATGAGGATGACACGGCGGTGTCCTCGCTCGCCGACGACGTCATCCGGCTCCCGGCGAGCTCGGCGCTGCTGGGGACCATCGTGACCGTGGTGCCGCTGCAGCTGCTCGCGTACCACGTCGCGGATCTGCGCGGAACCGACGTGGATCAGCCGAGAAATCTCGCGAAGAGCGTCACGGTGGAGTGACCGGCGGCGAGCCAACCATCAGCGGGTGGCGCGCATTTCACGCGGGACTGACGATCCCCTGAGTCATCCGCTGGAGATCGACTTCCAGCGCTTGAGTCGCTCGGCGATCAACTTCGCGCGCTGCCGATCGTCGCGGCCGTCCAGGATGCTCAGGTCGGCCGGGTCCGCGCGCAGATAGACACCGGCGGTCCGCGACTGCGGTCCAGGGTCTGCGCGAGTGATCCAATACCCCGTCGCGCGATCGGCGGACTCCAGACGGATCTCCCCGGTCCCCTCGATCTGCGGTGCGGTGGGGTCCCGGGGCCGCTCACCCCTCCAGAAATAGAAGATCCCCGAGGGCTCGGTCTTCTCCTTCGCCGCCTCGCTCCAGTACCTCGCCGACAGGGTGCCATCCTTCTGCCAGGATCGACCGTTCACCTCCAGCGTGCCGGCGCGGTCTCGCGAGATCCGCAGGAGGCTCAGGACGGACGGTTCGCGCGGGCCATGCTCCGTCAGCGAGTACTGCCACCACAGACCGTCGATGCGGGCGACGGGGCCCTCGTTCTCGATGGCCTTCCGGAGCTTCTCGTTGATGACTCTGACCTCGGAAGGGGTCGTCGTCTCGCCGTACCGGATGCAGGTGAAACCGAGAAGATCGGTCGGAAGCTTCGCGCCAGACGCATGGAGGATGAAGGTGCGGCGCATCCCCAGCGTTCCGCCGAAGAGGCCGGCTTCGAATACGACATTGTCTCGCGGAGAGGCCTGACCGGCTGCATTGGAGGGCGAGGCTGCGGGGCTCGTGTTCGTCCAGTCGTCCCGGGCGAACACGAACGCGGCGAAGTCGACTTCATGCGCGAGCTCGAGAAGGCGCTCGAGTGTCGTGGTCCCCGGATTGAAGGAGGTCGTCCAGGGGTCCACCCGCGCGACGTCCTCGAGGCCGCGGGTGAGGGCTTGCAGCAGCTTCGCCTGCTGTCCTGAAGAGCCAAGGAAGATGCGTGGCTTGTGCACCGCTAGACCTCGCTCGCCGACCCGGCGTTGGACCACACGTTCGAGGGCTCAGGCAATACGTCAGGGCAGGTCGAGCCGACGTTCTGGCCTTCCTCCGCGACCAGGGAGACGCAGTCCGATGCCGGGGGTCAGCGCCGGCTCGCCGTCGCCGCCGGTCCACCGATGCGGATGAGGTGAATCACGCCGCGCGCGGTGCCCACCGCGAGCATCCGCCCGTCTGGCGAGAACGTCGCGCTCGTCGGGAAATTGTCCTGCAGCGCCAGCGTGAGCCGCCCGGCGACCGCACCCGTCGGCCACGCCCGCAGCCGCAGCTCCGGCCCATCCGCGTCCACGCTCACGTCACCCCTCGGAGAGAGAGCCACCGGCCCTCCGGTGCGGGCCCGGCGCGGCACCCCGTCGCGCATCGTCGGCCGGCCCACCTCCCAGAACCCGAGCAGCCTGGACGAGGCGAGCAGCATCCGCTTCCCGTCCGGCGTCGCCTCGCAGGAGAGCACCTTCCCGAGCTTGCTCCCCGCCCGCGCCAGCGGCTCGCCGTCCGCATCGCGGAGCTGGATGCCGCCCTTGTCTGCGCGGGTGACGAAGGCACCCCCCGGCGGCACGCAGCCCCCGAGCAGCTCCTGGTCCAGCGGCAGGGTCTGCACGCGGCGCCCGGTGCGCACCGCGATCCGCTCGAGATGGTAGTGGCGGCTGCAACCGATGGAGCAGCCGCTCCGGAGCAGGCTCACGCAGGATTCCTCGGCGACCGGGGCCAGCACGTTCTCGCCGTCGGACGAGAGCACCAGCTCGGGCACCGTCTGGAGCCCGGACCACACCGAGGGGTCCCGCACTCCGAGCACGCTGTCCGCGGACGGCCGCATCAGCTCCGCGACGTGTGCCTGCGTCGAGGCGCAGACCGGGTTCGATCGCGCCGGATCCGGAGCCGGGGGCGGCACCAGGACCGGACCGGCCGCGCCGTCCGCCACGCGCCACGTCCGCACCGAGTCGTCCTCGTGCTGCGACACCAGCGTGTCCGACTGGGGAGTGAAGCGAAGGTCCACCAGCGCCCCGCCCGGGACCGAGCCGGCCAGCCTCCGCGCCCGCGTGCCCACGTCCCACAGTGACCAGACACCTGCGGCGTCGCCTGACGCCAGCCGAGCGCCGTCCGGCGAGAAGCGGAGCGCCGTCACCTGGGCGCGATGGCCCGCCGGCGGAGCTGCGGGCGCACCGTTCCGTGCGTCGAGGCGAACCAGGGTGGTCGAGATGGGGTCCACCCGATCCCGGATCTGGCCGGCGGCGGCCACCAGCACCGAGCCGTCGGCCGCGAAGAGCGCCGCCGTCACCTGCACGGGCTGGAGCTCCCAGCGGATCCGTCCGGTGGGGAGCTCGATCAGCCGGAGCGAGCCACCGGTGCGCGCCTCCTCGCACTCCTCTCCGCCGGTGACCGCCGAGACCAGAGCCAGCGTTCCGTCGTCGTTGAAGGTCAGCGCGCGCAGCGACTCGTCGCACGGACGCCCCCGGCCTCGGAGCACGTCCAGCTTGAAGCTGCCGCCATTCCGGTCGTAGCCGCGGACCATCCCGTCCTGGGCGGCCGTCAGCAGTCGCCCGTCGGAGGTGGGCTGCAGCGCCACGATGCGCGCGTCCTGGGCGTGGAAACGGCTCATCGCCCCGCCATCGAACGGGATGAGCTCCACGTCTCCCTCCGGGGTGGCGCGGAAGACGGCGGAACCATCCCGTGCCGTGGCCAGCGCGGTGCTGCCGTCCATGCCAGGCACCGGAAAATCGCGAGGTGGCCGCTGGCCGGTGGGATCACAGAGCCGGAGCGCGAGTCCCTCGGCGGTGATCAGACGTCCGTCCCCGGTCGCGGCCAGTGGGGAGGAGAGGAGACAACCTCCGCTGCGCTGGGCCGGGAGCCCGAGACCCTCGGGTCGGACCAGCGCCCGCGTCCCGGGCGAGGCGACCCCCAGCTGCTGCCATTCGGACACGTCCCACAGCCGCGCCAGGCCGGCCGCGTCGATGGCCACCACTCGCCGCGCGTCGAGCTGAACCAGGGTGTGGACCCTGCTGGACGAGGCGAGATCCGGGCGCCCCAGCGTGCCTGCGGATTCGTTGGAGAGTGAGGGAGCGGCGAGCGACGCCGTCGAGACGAGCGCGAGCAGGACGAAGGAACGCACGGCGCCTCCTAGGCTAGCGGGGCCACCCCCCGGAGCAACAGGCGGGTAGATCGCCACTCGGGGACGCGCGGGAAACGGGCCGCATTCATCGTCGCGTGACCGGCCAACGGTTCCTGGCCGGAGGGAGTCTTGCGGCGGACGCCTGTGGTGTGGACCCCACTCTCCCGGTCGGCGATGCCGCTTCTCCAGGGCGCCATGCGCGGGCACCTCCGGACCCATTCCCGGCGTCCCCCCGCGCTCGGGCAGGCCGACCGGGCCCGTGCTGCTCTGCTGCCGCACCCGCCCGGCCCGGGTGGTCCCGGCCGGCTACGATGGCGCGACCCAGGGGCAGGCGCGGTTCCTGGAGGCCGTTGGTCCCCGGGACCCTCGTGGCCGGGAGGTGGTCATGTTCGTCGGTCACCTGGGCGTCGGCCTCGCGCTCGCGTCCCGCTCGGCGCGGTTCCGCCTGGGCACCCTCCTCGGGGCGGCGATGCTCCTGGACGTGCTGCTCGGTGTCTTCGTCCTCGCCGGGATGGAGCAGGTCATCGTCCCCCCCGACTTCGCCACCGCCCATTACCTCGAGTTCGTCTTCCCGTACTCGCACGGTCTCCTCAACTCCGTGGTGTGGGCGGGCATCACCGCGGCCCTGGCGGGAGCCGGGTGGCTCCTGATCGGCCGGGGCGCGGCGGCCGCATGGATCGCCGGAGTGGCGGTCTTCTCGCACTTCGTCTGCGACGTGGTGGAGCACGTGCGGGGCCTTCCGCTGCTCGGCGAGGGCTTCCCCCACGTCGGCCTCGGGCTCTGGAAGGCGATGCCCTGGGCGCTCGCGCTCGAGCTGCTGCTCCTCGCGGTCGGGGCGGCGCTCTACCTGCGCTCCCGCCCGGGCCTATCGCGCCTGCGGCGCGGCGTGCTCCTCGGCGTGCTCGGGCTGCTCGCGGTGCTGCAGCTCGCGGGTCAGCTCGGCGGGGGCATGCCGCCGCCAGCGCCGGTGCTCGCGGTGAGCTGGATCGTCCAGACGGCCGTGCTGGTGCTGCTCGGGCTCTGGGTGGACTCGGGGCGGGTCAGCTCACCCGCTGCGGCTGTGTCGGGCGGCTGACCGCGACCGCCTCGGCAGGGATCGAGTTGCCAGGACTGGCAGGCGGCAGGAACTCCTTGAAGCGGAACTCGACGTCCACCACCCCGCCCTCGGGCGGCGACACCTCATCGGCACCGACGTCCCGGAGGAGGGCGATCATCGCCGAGTTCACCGCCAGCACGTCCGCGCGGAGCCCCTTCAGCCCGTGCGCCCTTCCGACCTCCACCATCCGCCGCATCAGCGCCGTGCCCACGCCCTTCCGCTGCCAGGCGTCGGCGATGACGATGCCCAGCTCGCCGATACCGCTCACCGGATCCAGATCGTAGCGGGTGAGCCCGATGAGCGAGCCGTCCTCGGGCAGCTCGGCCACGAAGGCGCAGCCGCGCTGCGGGTCGGCATCGAGCAACGCCTGGATCTCGTCGCGAGGGTAGCGGGTCCGGAGGTGGTGGTAGCGCGAGTACACCGACTCCGGCGACAGCCCGTACAGCAGCTCCTGCACCCTGGCCTCGTCGGTGAGCCGCGCGGCGCGGACGCGGACCTCCCGCCCGTCCCGGAGCTTCTCCTCCCAGGACCGGACGTCGAGCGGAGGCCTGGGCACCGCCTGATCCGGGAACACCCAGTGGCGCTGCTTGGCGGCGGCGAGCAGGTCCGCTCGATGGTCGGGGTGGGCGATCGCGGTGAGCGCCAGGGCTCGCTCGCGGATCGACTTGCCCCACAGGTCCGCCACGCCGTACTCGGTGACCACGAAGCGGACGTCCCCGCGGCTGGTCACCACCGCGGAGCCGTCGGGCAGGGTGGGCTGGATGCGGCTGACCGTCCCGCCTCGAGCGAGCGAGGGGAGGACGATGAGCGCGCGGCCGCCGTAGCTGCGCGAGGCGCCCCGGACGAAGTCGACCTGACCGCCGATGCCCGAGTAGAAGCCGTCGTCGAGCGTGTCCGCCGCGACCTGACCGGTGAGGTCCACCGCGAGCGCGGTGTTGATGGACACCATCCGGACGTTCTGGGAGATGACGTAGGGATCGTTGACCCAGTCGCTGGCCCGCATCACCAGGTCGGGATTCTCGTGGGCCCAGCGGTACAGCGCCTCGCTCCCGAGAAGGAAGCTGGCCACCATCTTCCCCGGGGCGAGCGTCTTGCGGAGCCCGTTGACCACCCCGAGCTTCGCCAGCTCCATCACGCCGTCGGAGAGCATCTCGGTGTGGATGCCGAGGTCTCGATGGCCCTTGAGCGAGGACAGCACGGCGGTGGGCAGCTCGCCGATGCCGATCTGCAAGGTCGCCGCATCCGGGACCAGGTCGGCGACCAGCTCGCCGATGGCGCGGCTCACCTCGGTGGACACCACCGGCTCCCGCTCGGGGAGCGGCGCGTCCACCGCCACGACGTGCTTGCAGCGCCGGATGTCGAGCAGCGTATCGCCCGGGGTGCGAGGCATCCGGGGGTTGACCTCGGCGAGGATGAGGCGCGCCGAGTCCACCGCGGCCCGGACGATGTCCACCGAGACGCCGAGCGAGACCATCCCGTGCGCGTCGGGAGGGCTGACCTGCACCAGTGCGGCGTCCACCGGCAGCCGGTTCGACCGGAGGAGGTGGGGAATCTCCGAGAGGAAGACCGGCGAGAAATCGGCCCGGCCGTCGCGGACCGCCTCCCGGATGTTCGGGCCGATGAAGAAGGTGTTCGCCCGGAAGCGCTCCTCGTAGGCCGCCGCGGTGTAGGGCGCCGGCCCGAGCGTCATGAGGTGAACCAGCTCGTTGTCCGAGAGCTGCCAGGCGCCGTCCACCATGGCCTGTACCAGCCGGGTGGGCTCGGCGGCCGCGGACCCGATGAAGATGCGACGGCCGGGCCTCAGCGCGCGAACGGCCTGTTCCGGAGTCGTGAGCAGACGCGCCCAGCGCGTTCGCCACTCCGGGTCGGGTTCGGCGCGAAAGACGTCCACAGTCTCTGACACAGTGCGGCAATCCTAGCAGCCGGGCGGCGGCCGCGCGTCCGTCCATGATTCTAAGGGCGATGCATGTTCCTCATGGACCTTCCGAGAAATCCCGGGAATTCGGCGAGTTTGCTCACACGCTGCCGAACGCCCGGAGAGGGTGCAAGAAGGTCCGACCCCAGGAGCGCAGGTCCGGGTCCCGCATCGGAGGTGTCCGCATCAGGTGTCAAACACCTTCGACCGCCCGAAGCGCGTTCAGCACTTGAGTGCGACCAGGAATCGGCGCCTCGCTGGATTCTGGCGTCAGAACTTGTACGACACCGAGAAGAGCACGCTGAACGTGTTCAGGGTGAGCTCCTCGCGCTGCGACTGGGCGGCATCCGGAGCCAGGTCGTCGGTCGCCTTGCCGTACTCCCAGCCGATTCCCACGGACGCACCAAACGGGCCCAGCTGCAGTCCCACGCCGGTCCGGAAACCGATCAGGTCCACGCGCCGGAACCCCTGGCCCAGCAGATCCACCGGACTCTGGTCCAGGTAGACACCCGCGCTGAGATTCACCGCCTGGGTGAGGGTGAAATGTGCCCCCACGCTGCCGTTCAGGACCGGGCGCGCGCGGTAGGGCACGCCCGGGAAGTCGAAGCTGCTCACCACCGGAGCTCCGGAGCTGGTGTCCACCACCCGTCCTTGCTCGGTGGAGGAAAAGAGCGGGTAGGTGTGCGTGCCGTCGTGCCAGCGAAGGTCCACCTCGAACTGCATCCGCCCGACCTCGAACGCCGCGCCGAGCGAGACCTCCATCGGAGTCCGGTACTCGAAGCGAGCGTCCCTGTCGCTGAAGTACGTGTGGCGAGTGCCGGAGGGGAGCGTGGTGAGCGATTCGATGTCGAGGGATCCGGTAGAGAGGATCTTCAGGCCCGGCGAGCGGAACACGAGCCCCAGCTGAAGCCAGCGGAGCGGCTGCCACTGCGCGCCGACGACGCCGACCACGTCCAGCGTCGAGCCGCCGAGCGTGACGTTCCGGATGCTCCCCTGGCTCGTGCTGGCCGTGGTCAGCTCTCCGGAGAGCTGTCCCTGATCGGACAGGCTGGTGTACGGAAACTCGATCGACGCTCCGAGCCGGACCGAGGGCGAGAGCGCCCACCCCACGGAGACCGTCGGCGTCGTCGTGCTGATGCTCGAATGCACGCTGTACGAGGCCCGTTGACCCGGCGCGGGCTCGGTCGTGGCGATGACGGACTGGTCCCAGTGCACCGGGGTCACCACCGCGAACCCGAGGCGCACCTTCTCCCAGCCGACCAGATCGCGGCCGAGCACGATGCCCAGGAAGCTCGGCATGCTCGCGAAGTTCGAGACCGGCGAGGCGTGCTCGAACCCGCTTCCCCCGAGCACCGTGAGCCAGTAGCCCTGCGTGCTTGCGTTGAGGCTCGTCCGCTCCGAGAGCGAGATCCCGGCGGGGTTGTAGGCCACCGCCGGGGCATTCCTCGCTCGCGCGATGAACGCCCCCGCCTCCAGGGCCTCGATCAGTCCCGGCTGGACCCGGTCATAGTTCGGGAGCAGGACGCTCGGTGGAATGGGAACATCCTGCGCCCGGCCCGCCGAGGTCGTCCCGACGAGGAAGAGCATCAGCCAGCGGGCCAGGCTCCGGCGGAGCCGGTGACGAGCACGACGAGACGGCGCGACGCGTGGACGCATGACACCCCTCCCTGGTCGGCCTCCGGCACCCGAGCGAGGCCGACAACGTGAAAGGTAAACAGAACCCGCCTGGAGAGGTGGGGCGTTCGCCGACCGCCACTCGCGGGTCCGAGGAGCACGGCGCCGGGGTTTCGACCTCGCCCCGGCCCTCTCGCGGCTACGCTCGGGAAGCCATGATGACCTTCTACGTCCCGGGGCAGCAGTCCGTGCAGACCGCAGACCTCCGGGCCTGTGCGTCACTCAGTCCCCGCGCGGTGTGGATCGATCTGGTCGACCCGACACGTGAGGAGGAGCTCGCGGTGGAGGCCGCGATCGGTCAGGAGGTTCCGACCCGCGACGAGATGCAGGCCCTGGAGCCCTCCAGCCGCCTCTACCAGGAGGGGAACGTGCTGTTCATGACCGCCACGCTCCTCGCCCGGTCGGACACCTCTCACCCCGAGCGGACTCCGCTCAGCTTCATCCTCACTCCGGAGCGGCTGGTGACCGTGCGCTACGCGACTCCGAAGGCCCTCGAGGTCTTCACCACTCGCTGGGCATCGAAGCCGGCCGAGCACGACTCGGCGGTCAAGGTGTTCAAGGGACTGGTCGACGCCATCGTGGAGCGTCTGGCCGAGGTCCTGGAACTGACCGGGGACGGCGTCGACCAGCTTTCCCTCGAGGTGCTCAGCGACGGCACGAAGGAGGAGAGTGCCACCAGGCGGCCACGGCGACCGCTCCAGGCGGACTTCCAGCGCGTCCTCCGACGCATCGGCCGGCACAGCGATCTCGCCTCGCGAGCCCGAGAGAGCGTGGTGAGTCTCTCGCGCCTGGTGAGCTTCTTCCGGGAGGTGGCGAAGAACGACCCCCGGCTCACGTCGGCGAACGCGCACCTCAAGACGGTGGGGGACGATCTGGCGTCGCTCGGGGACCATGCCACGTTCCTCTCGAGCAAGGTCTCCTTCCTCCTCGATGCGACGCTCGGGCTCATCAACAACGAGCAGAACGGGATCATCAAGATCGTGTCGGTCGCGGCGGTGGTGTTCCTCCCCCCGACGCTGGTGGCCAGCATCTACGGCATGAACTTCCGGCACATGCCCGAGCTCGGCTGGCGCTTCGGCTATCCGATGGCGCTCGTCCTGATGCTGGTGTCTGCGATCCTTCCGTACGTCGTGTTCCGCCGGAAGGGCTGGCTGTAGAGGCGCCTCACAGCGCCGCCGATCCTCAGCGTTCCGCCTTCGCTCGCTGCGCCTCGAGCTCGAGCATCAGCTCCAGCGCCTGGCCCTCGGCGAGATGCTCCAGGAGGTCCAGGTTCTGGATGACCTCCTCGTCCTCGGCGCTCCGCGAGGCCCGGGGTGCCGGCACCCCTCCGTCCGGGGGCTCGAGGCGGCCTGCGTCGGTGGACAGAAGGACGAGGATCGCCAGGAGCCCCGTCACTTGCCCCGCCTCTCGCGTAGCTCGCGGAGCCGCTGCCGCATCAGCTCCCGCTGCTCGCGAGACATGGACCTCCACTCGCGGAGGTTCTCCATCATCTGACGGCGGCGCTCGGGGTTGGCCCGGAGGTACTCGCCCATCCTCTGGCGAAGGTCCTGCCGCTGCTCCGGGGTGAGCTTCTGGAACTCGCGCCACTGGCCGAGCAACCGCTGCCGTTCGTCCGGCGAGAGCCTCTGGAACGCTCCCAGGTTCTGCCGCACCCGCGCCTTCTCCTCGGGCGGGAGCGCGCGCCAGCGGGCGATGTTCGCCTGGATGCGGGCCTGCTCGTCCAGCGGAAGCGCCTTGAACTGCCGGAGCCGCTCGCGGAGCTGCGCCTTCTCCTGCTCGCTCATCCGATCGAACCGCGCGGCCGCGTCGTCGGAATCGTCGGTCTGCGTCCGCGCCGGGACAGCGCAGAGCAGCAGCGCGGTCAGTGCCCAGATCCTCACGGCCGGCCCTCCTTCTGCAGCTCGTCCAGGTGCTCGACCACGTCCAGATCGTCCCTGGACACCCCCACCACCTCGTAGTCGCTCAGCAGTTCGTAGTGCTCGGCCACCGCGAGCTCCATTCCCCGCTCGGCCCGTTGGACCACCAGGCGCTGTCCCACCACGACCGCCACCACCACCGCCGTCGCCAGCGCCACCCCGGCGGGAGCCAGCACCGCGGGCCGGAGCCAGCGCCGGAACCGCTCCGTCCACGGACGGGGCAGCGACTCCACCTGTGCCAGCACCCGACGCCGCAGGCCGGGGGACGGCTCGAACGCGGGGAGCGCGGCCAGCTCGGTCACCGTCCGGCGCAGGACCGCCTCGGTGGCTCGGCAGGGCGCGCAGGAGGTCAGGTGGGTTCGCACCCGCGCCGCCTCGACGGCGGACAGCTCGCCATCCACGTACGCCGTCAACTCGTCTTCCACGGTGCAGCTCATGCCTCGCTCCTCGCGGGGCTCCCGGCCCCGGCCTGCCATGCCTCCACCGCCCGGGCGACCGACAGGGTCGCGCGGTGGATGAGACTCTTCACTGCCGCCTCGCTCGCCGAGAGCACCTCGGCGATGTCGCGGTACGACATCCCTTCGAACCGGCAGAGCGCGAAGGCGGTCCGCTCGCGCTCGCTGAGCCGCTGCAGGGCCCCGGCCACCGTGGCCTCCAGCTCCCGTCCCTCGACGGCGCGGTCGGGGGCGTGGGCCTCCGGCGCGGGCATCTCCACGGGACGGCCCTCCTCCCCGTGCTCGGGGACGTGCGTCACCCGGTACTCGCCCTTCCGGACCTCGTTGAGGCAGTGGTTCGCCGCCACCCGGAAGAGGAACGTCTTGAAGCGGGCGGTTGCCCGGTAGCGGCCTGCGTGTCGGTACAGCTTCACGAAGATGTCCTGCGTCAGCTCCTCTGCCTTCCCTGCGTCCTGGACGAAGCGGTGCGCGAAGCGGGCCACCGACCGGTGGTGCCGGTCGTAGAGCGCGGTGAAGGCGGCGGTGTCTCCCGCCGCCACCCGCTCCATCAGGGCCGCGTCCTCGTCCGTTCGTTCGTCCACGGGCACTGGATGTGAACACGAGGGTCCCCCGTGCGGTTGCGGGGAAGCACGCTGCGTGGCCCGGCGCGGGAGCCCCTGGTAAGGAGAGACCCGGGTCCCCCCGTGGAACGCGAACAGGCACACATCGCCCCCCCTCCGGTCGAGGATGTCGGGGACGTGGTGGCGCAGGACCCGCTCGAGCACGCGCTGGCCCAGGCCCAGGCTCCCGGCGCGGACGAGCGCGTCCGCCGTGCCTTCGTGGATCGGCTGGCCCGGCTCGATCTCGGCAGCCCCCGGGCGACCGCCGATCAGCTCCAGTCGCTCCTCTCCTCGGGCGAGCTCGCCCCCCTGCGGGCCTCCGACGGCGCCTCCGCCCGCGCCGTCGCCGTCGAGCGGCTGCTCGCCCTCGGCTACCCCTACGCCCTCGAGGTGTCGCCGGAAGACCTGGCGCACTGGAGGGCCGAGCGGCCCTCGGAGGCCACCGACGGCCGTGGCCTGGCCGTGCTGGTGATGACCGTGGCGGTGTGCCTGTCGCTGTGGGGAGTGTCCGACCCCCCCTCGGGCATCGGGCTCGTGTCGGTCCTGGCCCTGGAGGGGGTGACGGTGGCCGGCGCGGTCCGGCCGGCGTTGCGTCGGATTGCGCGGAAGGCGGTGTTCGCCCTCGGGGTCCTGGCCTGCGTGCTGGGCTTCCGGTACGGCGTGGCGACCCTGCTCCCGGGGGTGGCGGGACTGGTCGCCGCCTACCTCATCGGTCAGAAGGGTGTCAGGGGAGTCGACTAGGAGATCGCCCTGGGCGATACTGAAACGGCGTTCAGTTCCATCCATCCCGAGGACCCAGGCTCGGAAGGCAGGTCAGACACCTCATGGCGGTGAATCCGGAGAAGGAAAAGGCGATCGAGCTGGCGATGGGCGCGGTGGAGCGCCAGTTCGGCAAGGGCTCCATCATGCGGCTCGGCAAGGACGAGCCGCTCATCCGCGACATCCAGGTCATCTCCACCGGCTCCATCTCGCTGGACATCGCACTGGGGATCGGCGGCGTGCCCCGGGGCCGCATCGTGGAGATCTACGGCCCGGAGTCCTCCGGAAAGACCACCCTCTGCCTCCACGTGGTGGCCGAGGCCCAGAAGAAGGGCGGCATCTGCGGCTACATCGACGCCGAGCACGCCCTGGACGTGGGCTATTGCCGCAAGCTCGGGGTCCGCACCGACGACCTGCTCCTGTCCCAGCCGGACACCGGCGAGCAGGCGCTGGAGATCGCCGAGATGCTGGTCCGCTCCGGGGCCATCGACGTGCTGGTGGTGGACTCGGTGGCCGCCCTGGTCCCCAAGGCCGAGCTCGAGGGGGAGATGGGCGATGCGCACATGGGCGTCCAGGCCCGGCTGATGAGCCAGGCGCTCCGGAAGCTCACCGGCACCATCGCCAAGAGCCAGACCTGCGTCATCTTCATCAACCAGATCCGGATGAAGATCGGCGTGATGTTCGGGAACCCGGAGACGACCACCGGCGGCAACGCGCTGAAGTTCTACGCCAGCCAGCGGCTCGACATCCGCCGCATCGGGGCCATCAAGAACGGCGAGCAGGTGGTGGGCAACCGGACCCGGGTCAAGGTGGTGAAGAACAAGGTCGCGCCTCCCTTCAAGGAGGTCGAGTTCGACATCATGTACGGCACCGGCATCTCCCGGGAGGGAGACCTCCTCGACATGGCCTCCGCCGAGAACATCGTCGAGAAGAGCGGCGCCTGGTACGCCTACGCCGGCGAGCGCATCGGCCAGGGCCGGGAGAACGCCAAGGACTACCTGCGCGACCACCCGGAGGTGGCCGCCACCGTGGAGCGGAAGCTTCTGGAGAAGGTCGGCGTCCTCAAGCCCGTAGTGCAGGCGGTGCCGGACGAGGCGGACGAGAAGCGCGCCCGGGTCAAGGCGGTGAAGTGACCGCCGGCGGCGGCTGACCGCGCCCCGGGCGACGCCACTGCTCGCCGTGCTGTCCGCTTGAACTGTTCGCCTGCCGGGGGTTAGGTCAGGGCCGCGGCGTTCGATTGGGTGGCCGGGGCCGCAGCTCGAGGGGCGGGCGCAGGCGTCATGGGTTTCGGTCAGTCCGGCTGGTTCACGGCACTCGTGGAAACCGAGCTGGCACAGCACCAGCCTCTGGTGGATGCGCGCGCCCCGGGCCTGAGCGCCCGCGCGCGTGCCCGGGCGCACGTCCGGACGGTGCTCCAGGACAGCGGCCTGCTCTACGGCACGCCGGAGCAGGTCGAGCACCCGGCGGGGATGACCCGGGAGGAGCAGCTGTCGCTGGCCGTGCTGCGGACCCTGGTGCGGCTGGGTCTGGACCTGGCGGACATCGCCGGGCTCGGGCCCGAGCGCCGGGTGGAGCGGCTCACCATCCTCTTCGCCGCCTGGAGCGGGCACCTCCGCCTGGCGGACACGCTGCAGACGGCGCTCCGCAGCACGGGAACGCTTCCCCGGCGGAGCGTGTCCCGGCTGGAGACGCTGCTCGAGGACCGGGCGATGTCGCTCGGAGCGGACCCGCTCTACGGGCTCCTGCTCCACAACGGCGCGGCGTACGTGGACGCGCAGCTCTTTGCTCACCTGGCGCTGGCGGCCTGGCTCCACACCCGGCTCGGCCTCCCCCAGGCGCGGCGGCGGCTGGCGGTCGCCTCGCGTCAGAAGGCGCTCCTGGTCGAGGTGCTGACCGCTCTCGCCTGCGCGGAGCGCCCGCCCACGCCGGCCGCCCGCAAGGCCATCCTCCGCCAGGTGGACTCGCTGGGCCTGCCCGGGCCGGTCGGCCCCATGCTGCGCGCCCGGGTGAAGGAGGTCTTCCGCGAGCGGCCCGATCTCGACGTGCTGGTCCGCCCCGTGCGGAGCCTCCCCTTGCGGCGGTTCATCCTCCAGCAGACGCTCCTCGCCTCGCTGGTGGAGGGGCGACGGTCACCGGCCGAGCTCGCCTTCCTCCGGGCCCTGGCGCGGGCGCTGCGCATCTCGCCCGAGGCGCTGAGCGAGATCGAAGGGGAGGTGGCCGAGTTCTACGCCCAGAACCGGTCGGTCCTGGACGTCTTCGCGGTGAGCGACAACGCCGCGTCGCTGGGCGACGAGTGGGTGAGCGGAATGCTCCGCTCGCTCGACGAGAACGTGAAGGCGCTGCTGCTCGAGGCCCGAATGATGGGCGAGCTCTCGGTCTTCCTCGGCAAGCTGGCCATCGGACAGACCCTGACCCCGGACGAGCGGCGGCGGATGCGGCTCGAGCTCATCGACCTCGCCAAGACCATCCCGGCGCTGGCGATCTTCGCCGCGCCGGGCGGGCTGCTCCTCCTGGCGGCGCTGGCCAAGGTGCTCCCCTTCAGCATCCTCCCCAGCGCGTTCCAGGGGACCCGCCGGCTGGCGCTTCCCGCCGAGGTGCGTCCGGCGGATGCGTCGGTCAGGCTTGCTCGGCCCGGCGACGTACCGCCGTGATGAGGCGCCGGAGCTGTTCGCTGGTGGCCGCGTAGTCCTGCCGGCCCCGGTCGGTCGAGACCTGCTGCTCGAGCTTGGGGAGGATCGGGACCAGCTGCCGGGCAGCGGCGGCATCCCCCTGCACCAGCCACATCAGCGCCTGGAGCACCGCCGCTCGGGTCTCGGGCTCCTTGTCCGCCAGGTGCTCGCTGAGCGGCTTCACCGCCTCGGACTTGCCCATCCGCCCCAGCTCGAGCGCCGCCCGCTGCCGCACCGGGCCCTCGGCGTCGCCGAGCTTGCTCGACCAGCAGTCCAGCGCCGCCTTGCACTGCGCGGCGGCCTTCAGCGGGGCCTGGAAGACCTTCACCGTCTTCAGCCGGTTCGCCGCCACCTCGTCCACCGGGAGGTTGCAGCCGTACTTCTTGCAGTCGGCTGCGGTGGCCTTCGGCTCGTCGGCGGCGATCCGATCCATCGTGGGCTGGTCGCGCTCGTCCCCGAGCATCCCCAGGGCGCCGATGGCGTACTGCCGCGCCTCCCACGGCCCGTGCGACGCCGAGCGTTGCAGGGCAGGGATCGACTCCCGACCACCGATGAGCACCAGCGCCCGGGCGTACTCGGCGCGGGCCAGCGGCTCGGGCTCGTCGAGCAACGTCTCCAGCGCGCGGCGGCCCTCGGCGGAGCGCATCTTCCCCAGGGTGCTCGCCGCGGCCATGCGGGCGTACAGGGTCTGCTCCGGGGCGGTGGTCTTGTACGAGAGCTGCTTCACCAGCGCGGGCTCGGCCGAGGTGGAGCGGAAGTCACCCAGCGACTCGGCGGCGCGCACCAGCACCACCGCCTCCACCACGTCGTTGGCCCGCGCCCAGGAGGTGAGATCCCGGTCCTTCCCCTCCAGCACCGCGGTCAGCGCCCCGGCGGCGGGCTTGCCGATCTGGAAGAGCGAGTAGCTCGCCTCCTGGGCGAAGACGGTATTCCCGCGCTGCTTGAACATCGCCTTGAGCAGGGTGGAAACGGCGCGCGGGTCGCCGATCTCGCCCAGGGCGACGATGGCCCGGCGATTCACCGCCGGCGGGCTCTTGTCGTCGAGCGCCAGCTCCACCAGCGTGGGCACCGCGGCCTGGGCCCGTAGCTCACCCAGCGCGGCGATGGCGTCCTGGCGGACGTAGTCGTCCCGGCTCCGGAGCAGCGCGATGAGCGCGGTGGCACCCCGTGGATCCTTGATGTCACCGAGGGCCTGGGCGATCGCGGCGTTCATGCGCGAGGTCGCGCCGTCCGCGGTGTTGACGTCGAGCGCGGCGGCGAGCGGCTCGACGCTGGAGGGGTCCTTCAGCTCACCGAGGGCGCGAGCGATGACCGCGCGGGTCTCGGGGCTCTTCTCCGACGTCAGGCGGGCGTTCAGCATCGGGGCAAAGCGCTTGTCCAGGCGCTTGCTGGAGCGGAGCGTCTCCAGGACCCGCACCTTCTCGCTCGGCCGCTGGGCGGCGTCGAGCTGGGCCTCCCAGTACTCGGGGGAGCTCGGATCCTTGCTGCAACCGGCGGCGAGGAGGCCCAACGAGAGCGCCAGTGCGACCGCAGTTGCGGTGCGTCCCATCCGTCCCCTCCCGGGGTGGCTGTGCCTAAGAAAACCGGAGAGTTTTACGCCAATCGCCTGACTGCTTCCAATTCAGCGCGTGGGTGCGACGCGGGGTGGCGGGGCGCGACCCCGGGGTAGAGTGTCCCCCTCTCTCGTGAGCCCCGAGGCCTACACCCGACGCCAGGTCCTGGTCGACCGCCGCTTCCAGCTGAAGTACGCGGTGGGCCTCGCGATCGGAGGCGCCTCCCTCTGCGCGGCCTTCGGTGGCGCGGTGTGGCTGGCCCTCAACCAGGCCCGGGAGACGCTCGGGCCCGAGGCGCAGGCCACGCTCCAGGGCACGGAGACCACGGTGCTGGTGCTCAGCGCCTTCATGGCGCTGGTGATGGCGCTGGTGCTCTCGCTGGTGGGGCTCCTCGTGTCCCATCGGGTCGCCGGGCCGATGCGGGTCCTGCGCGGTCAGCTCCGGCAGCTCGCCGAGGGCCGGTTCCCGCGCTGGAGGCCGTTGCGGAGCCACGACGAGCTGCGGGACGTGTTCGGTGAGTTCCACGCCACCGTGGACGCGCTCCGCCGGCGGGAGCACGAGGAGCTCGCTGCAGTGGAGTCGGTCCTGGCCATCGGGAGCGGCGGCGACGCCCGGGCGACCCTCACCTCGCTGGCAGCGGCGAAACGAGCGCGCCTCGATGGTCTCGACGATGGCTGAGCCGGCGCGCATCGCCTTCTTCGGAACGCCTCCGTTCGCCGTCCCCGCTCTCCGGGCCTGCCAGGCGGCGGGAATGGTGGTTGCTGTGGTGACCCAGCCGGACCGGCCGCGGGGGCGCGGGCAGCACGTGACCCCCTGCGCGGTGAAGGCCGAGGCCGAGCGGGCGGGGCTCCCGGTCCTCCAGCCCCCGAAGCTGAAGGGCACCGACTTCGGCGAGCGGCTCCAGGCGCTGCGGCTCGACGTGGCGGTCGTGGCGGCCTACGGGCGCATCCTTCCCGTGGACGTGCTCTCCGCGCCCCGGCTCGGATGCGTCAACGTCCACGCCTCTCTGCTCCCCCGATGGCGCGGGGCGGCTCCCATCCAGTGGGCTCTCGCCTCGGGGGACGCGGAGACCGGCGTGTGCCTGATGCAGATGGAGGCGGGGCTGGACACCGGGCCGATGCTCGCGCTTCGCCGGACCCCCATCCTGCCGGGCGACACCGCGGAGACGCTCCAGCAGCGGCTGTCCGAGCTCGGCGGCGTGCTGGTCCGCGAGGAGCTGCCCCGGCTCCTCGCCGGCGCGCTGACGCCGCGTCCGCAGCCGGAGGAGGGCGTCACCCTCGCTCGGCCGATGGAGAAGGAGGACGGGCGCCTCGACTGGACCCGGCCCGCGGTCGAGCTCGAGCGGCGCGTGCGGGCCTTCATCCCCTGGCCCGGGGCCTGGACCCAGCTCGGGCCGCAGCTCCTCAAGATCTGGCGGGCGGAGGTGGCGCCTGGCTCGGCCGCGCCGGGCACGGTGCTCGCGGCGCATGGCACCCTGGACGTGGCCAGTGGCGAGGGGGCGCTGCGCCTGCTCGAGGTGCAGCCGGAGGGGAAGCGGCGGATGACCGCCGCCGAGTTCCTGAGCGGACATCGGCTGAAGGAGGGCGAGCGTCCCTTCGGAGGAGGCGTGCCATGAACGTGCTCGTGCTCCACGGACCGACGCTCCAGTTCCTCGGACATCGCGAGGGAGATCCGCCGGGGCTCACCCTGGCCGAGGTGGACCGGCGCCTGGCGGAGAAGGCGCGGGCGCTGGGACACGTGCTGCGCACGGTCCAGAGCAACCACGAGGGCGCGCTGGTGGATGCGCTGTGGGAGCAACGCACCTGGGCGGACGGCGTGGTGCTCAACCCGGGCCCTCTCGCGCCGGGCTCGCACGTGCTCCGGGCCGCGGTGTCCGCCTCGCGGATGCCGGTGGTGGAGGTGCTGCTGGCGCCGGCGAAGGGGAGGGCAGCGGCCCAGCGTCGCTCCCTCCTGCGGGAGGTGTGCGCGGCTCACGTCCCGGGCACCGGCGCCGAGGCATACCTGGAGGCGCTGGAGCGTCTGTCCCGCGCCGCGAGCCGGGCGGCCGCCGCGAAGACGACCAAGACGCTCGGGCGCGCGTCCGAGCCCGCGCGTGCGCGGGTGGGGAAGGGCGGGGAGAGCGGCGGCGACGGCCCGACCCGCGCGACCGCGCGGTCCGCTCCACCGGCGCCCCCCGCACCCGCGCGCGCGTCCGGCCGGTCCGCGCCCGCGGCGCCGGCAGCCCGGGCGAAGACCCTCGGCCCCGTGCCGGCCGAGCCCACGGGACGGGAGGCGGCGGGACGGAACGGGGAGGCTTCCGCTGCCACGCCGGCCCGGAGCGCGCCACGAGCCGCCCAGGCGAGCGCGCCGGCGACCGGGGCCAAGACGCTGGGCCGCGCCGCGCTCGAGCCGGCGCCCGGAACCCGCCGACCAGGCGCAGGGCTCACCCGGGCCGAGGTGCGCTCGCGCATCGCCGACCGGCTGGCGGGGCGTCTCACCCCGGCCGGGCTCGCCACCTGGGCGCGGGGAGAGTGGGTGGCGCTGCAGCGCGGGGCGGCAGTCGAGGCCGGTCAGCGTGACCAGCTGGAGGAGGTGCTCCAGGCGCTCTTCCTCGCCGTGCAGCCCAGGGGAGCGCTCAGCGACCACCAGCTGGTGGAGTGGATGGCGGCGCTGGAATGAACGCGCGGGCAGTGGCCATCGACGTGCTGGCCCGCGTCGAGGCCACCGATGCCTACCTGAACGTGGTGCTCGATCAACGGCTCGCCGAGGCGCCGCTGCGCGACCCGCGCGACGCCGGGCTGGTGACCGAGCTCTCCTACGGCGCGACCCGGCGGCGCCTCTCGCTCGACCGGGTCATCGCCTCCTTCTCCGACCGGCGGCTGGCGGCGCTCGAGGACCGGGTGCTGGCCGCGCTCCGCGTCGGCAGCTACCAGATCTTCTTCTCCCGGGTTCCTCGGCGCGCAGCGGTCTCGGAGACCGTGGAAGGGCTGAAGCAGCTCGGGCTGTCGCGGGCCTCGGGCTTCGTGAACGCCGTGCTCCGGAAGGTGGCGGGGGTGGAGTCCATCCCGCTTCCTCCGGACTCCGATCTGGCCGAGCACCTCTCGGTGCGCGAGAGCCACCCCCGATGGCTGGTGGAGCGCTGGCTCCGCCGGTACGGCAGCGCCGTCGCGGAGGCGATGCTCGCGGCCAACAACGACTCGCCCCCGGTGACGGTCCGCGCCAACACCCGCGCCGGCACGCGCGAGGCGCTGGCCGGCCTGTTCGCCGAGGCGGGGCTCACCGCCTTCTCCACCGAGCGCTCCCCGGTAGGCCTTCGCCTGCCCTCTCCCGGGCCGGTGGAGGACCTGGTGGGGTACGCCGAGGGCCGGTTCCAGGTGCAGGACGAGGCCGCGCAGCTGGTGGGCCTCTACGCCGCCATTCCCGACGGAGCGCGGGTGCTGGACGCCTGCGCCGCGCCGGGCGGCAAGGCGTGTCACCAGGCCGAGACGCACCCGGTGCTCGCCGTCGACCTCTACCCGGCGAAGCTGGAGAAGATCCGCTCCGAGGCGCGCCGGCTCCGGCTCGACGACCGCATCGAGGTGCTCGCCCACGACGCGACCGAGCCGTTCCCCGGATCCATCGGACCGGTGGAGGCGGTACTGCTCGACGCGCCGTGCACCGGCCTCGGCACGCTCCGGCGGCATCCGGAGCTCCGCTGGCGCCGCGAGGAGCCGGACCTGGCACGCCTGGCAACCCTGCAGCGGCGCATCCTCGAGGGGTGCCAGGCCGTGGTGCCACCGGGGGGACTGCTGGTCTACGCCGTGTGCAGCACCGAGCCCGAGGAGGGGCAGGACCAGGTGGAGATCTTCCTGCGGAGCCATCCGGATTTCACGCTCGAGCCGCCCCCGGTCGCCGAGCGTCTCGGCTGGCCCCTCGCCCAGGGGGCCTTGCGCACGCTGCCCGGCCCCGAGGGAATGGACGGCTTCTACGCGGCCCGGCTCCGTCGCCTGGCGTGAGGAGATGATTTTTCGTGCCCTCCGGACGTCTGGAGTCGGCACAATGCGCCGCCCCTGCAAGGAGAAGCTCATGAGCCGAGCGCTCGTCGCC
Source organism: Myxococcaceae bacterium (assembly GCA_003818285.1). Taxonomy (GTDB): domain Bacteria; phylum Myxococcota; class Myxococcia; order Myxococcales; family Myxococcaceae; genus RPRB01. The sequence continues at coordinate 18,318 of RPRB01000005.1, read as the reverse complement.
GTGCTGTGCCTCGCCGCCCTTCCCGCGCTCGCCTTCGAGGGCGTCATCGAGACGAAGATGAACGCGACCGGAAAGGCGACTGGGCAGGGAATGTCGATCGCCGGGAACGGGAAGATCTACCTCAAGGGCCTGAACTCCCGGATGGAGCAGGAGATGAAGATGCCCGGCGGCGGCGGCCCGATGAAGCAGGTGGTCATTTACCGCAGCGACGAGGGTGTCACCTACATCGTCAACGACGCGAGCCGGACGTACCAGAAAATCGGCGCGGAGAAGGACGAGCAGCCCTCCGGCGAGACGTCCAAGTGGACGGTCAAGAAGCTGGGAAAGGAAACCGTCGCCGGACGGAGCACCGAGCACGTCCAGGTCTCGCAGGAGGGGAAGAACCCCATGGAGCTGTGGGTCGACACCAAGCTCGTCTCTTCGGGAGATCTGGAGAAGGCCTTCGCCGCCGGCGACCGACGCGCAGGCGGCTGGTGGAAGGCGCTGAAGGACGCCGGGGTGGCCGGCGTTCCCCTGAAGGTCGTCGCGAAGAACGAGGGGGAGAGCGGGATGACCTGGGAGGCCACCTCGGTGAAGGCCCAGTCCGTCCCCGACTCGATGTTCAAGGTCCCCGCCGGCTACACCGAGGGGAGGGGCGCCGGCATGGGCCCGGGGATGAGCTCCCCCCAGCAGCAGCAGATGCGCAATCAGATGATGGAGCGGCTCACCCCCGAGCAGCGCAAGCAGGTCGAGGAGATGATGAAGCAGCAGGGAAGCGGGAACCAGTAGCGCCCGGACCCGCGTGACCGGCGGGTCAGTCCTCGGCGCCCGCCGCTTCCTTGAACGCGTCCAGCACCGCCTGCGAGCCGCGGTCGAGGTACTTGCCCTTCCGCACCAGCAGCCCGATGGGTCGGGTGAAGGTGCCGTCGGCGAACGGCCGCGCCACCAGCGTTCCCTGGGCCAGCTCGTGGGCCACGGTGGCCGCGGGCAGGATGGAGACCCCCACGCCCATCTCCACGGCGCGCTTGATGGTCTCCACGTTGTCCATCTCCATCACCGGCTCCAGCTCCACGCCCTTCTCGCGGAAGATCCGGTCCAGCGCCTTCCGGGTGGGCGCCTCGCGGTCGAAGGCGATGAAGGGAGTGTCGGCCAGCGCGGTGAGCGACACCTTGGACTTGCTCGCCAGCGGATGGGTGGGCGCGCACACCAGCGCCAGCCGGTCGTCCCGGAAGGGAACGATGTCCACCCCGGCGCGCGGCTGGGGATAGGCGACGACACCGATCTCCGCCGCGCCGAGGATGACGTCGTCGTAGACCTGATCGCTGCGGCGATAGATGAGCCGCAGGTTCACCTTGGGGTGAGTCTTCAGCAGGCGCTTCTGGATGCTCTGCAGCTCGTGGAGGCCCACCGAGTAAATGGTGGAGACGGTGCAGGTGCCCACCACCTCCGCCGACTGCTCGCGGATCTCCTGCTCCACCTCGCCGAAGCGGGCGAGGATCTCCTTGCAGCCGCGGAAGAGCCGCTCACCCGCGGGCGTCGGCGTGACCTGCCGGGCGCTCCGGCTGAGGAGCTTCTGCTCATACCGGTTCTCGAGCGCGCGGATCTGCTGGCTGACCGCGGACTGGGTGACGTGATTGAGCTGGGCGGCGCGCGAGAAGGAGCCGGTCTCGACGACGTCGCAGAACATCTTCAGCGACTCGAGTTGCATGAGGCACCCTCATTCGGAGGACGGCCGGTATTAGCGTCCGTGGGCTCTTCGTGCAACCGTTCCTATGGACCGCTCAAGCAGACTCACCGGAATCGACCGGGAGTGCGGCTCCGGTGAGCCCTCCTGCTGCCGGCGATGAGAGGAAGAGCACGAGCGCTGCCACCTCCTCCGGGCGCACCGGTCGTCCCATCGGATTGGTGGCCAGGATGGCCTCCCGGGCCTGCTCCGGGCTGCGGCCGGTCTTGTGGACCACCGACTCGAGCGCGCGGGTGAACATGTCGGTCTCGGTCCAGCCGGGGCAGACGGCGTTCACGGTCACGTTCCTCTTTCCCCACTCCACGGCCAGCGCGCGGGTGAGGCCGAGCAGCGCGTGCTTGCTCGCGCAGTACGCCGACGTGTAGCGGATGCCCTTCAGGGAGGCGATGGAGCCGATGTTGATCACCCGGCCCCCGCCCGCCTCCGCCATCCGGGGGATGAGCGCCCGGCAGAGCACGTAGGGCGCCACGGTGTTGACCTGCATCACCCGCTGGAGATCGTCGGTGCCGGTCCTCTGCAGGGGCGCGGAGAGGGAGATGCCGGCGTTGTTCACCAGCACCGCCGGGACGGGATCGGCCCCGGCCAGCGCGTCCGCTGCCGCCTCGAGCTGCGCGGGGTCGGAGAGGTCGCAGGCCATGGGCCGGATGTGGGCGGCGAGATCTCCGGCCGCCTGACGCAGGCCGTCCAGGCTCTCGGCGGTCCGCGCAACCGCGACGACCGGCCACCCCGCCCGAAGGAAGGCGAGGGCGATCGATCTTCCGATCCCCCGGTTCGCTCCGGTCACCACCGCTCCCCGCTGATGGAACTCGCTCATCGTGCGGGGCACCCTAGCCGGAGCGGCAGCCCGCCCGGGAGCGTGGCAGAGTCCGCCCGAGCCATGCTGCAGAGCGAGGCACGGAGGCGGGTCCGGCGATTCCAGGCGGTAAGCCACGCGCTCGCGGGCCTGAACCTCGCGTATCTCGCGCTGAGCGAGGAACAGGGCGGCGGTGCGCTCCCCTGGGTGGCGGGGATAGCCGCGGTGCTGCTCCTGGGCCTGGTGGGCTGGGAGCGCCTTCAGCCCGGTGCCCAGCCCCCGAGCGCGGAGATCGCCGCCGAGCTGCTGGGCATGGCGGTGCTGGTGACGGAAGGGCTGGAGAAGCTGCACCTGGGGAAGCGCTATCTCCCCTTCGCCTACTTCTTCGCCGCGGCGGTGCTCGGGGTGGCGCTTCTTCTGCACCGGCGCGGGCACCGGCCCCGGCAGGCGGCGGAGAAGGGAGCGCCGGGATGAGGACGCTGGCCCTCCTCACCTCGGGTGGAGACAGCCCGGGAATGAACGCCGCGCTCCGGGCGGCGGCGAAGACCTGCGCGGCGCGCGGCGTCCGGCTGCTCGGTGTCCGCGACGGCTACGAGGGACTCATCGACGGGCGCATGCTGGAGGTCGTTCCCGGCCCGTGTGCGCTGCTGGGCGAGGCCGGGCTCGACGTGCTCGGAGGGCAGGGGGGGACCGTGCTCGGCTCGGCACGGAGCGCGCGGTTCCGGGAGGCCGCGGGGCGGGCGCAGGCGGCGGAGGTGCTGCGCTCGGCCGGCGTCGAGGGCCTGGTGGTCATCGGGGGGAACGGGTCGCTCACCGGGGCGCATGCGCTCGCCCGGGAACACGGTGTCCGGGTGCTGGGCATCCCCGCCTCGATCGACAACGACATCGGCTGCACCGCCCTGGCGATCGGGACCGACACCGCGCTGAACACCATCGTCCAGGCTTGCGACAACATCGACGACACGGCGCGGGCGCACAGCCGGGCGTTCGTGGTCGAGGTGATGGGCCGGGCCTGCGGCTACCTGGCGATGGCGTCCTCGGTCGCAGCCGGAGCGGACGCGGTGCTCTTCCGCGAGCAGAAGCGCGACGAGGACACCATCGTCCAGGCTGTGGCCGGAGTCATCCAGCAGGGGTTCGCCCGCGGCAAGCGGCGGGTGCTGGTCATCAAGGCCGAGGGCGTGGAGATTCCTTGCACCCGGCTGGTGCGCCGGGTGGAGGAGCGGCTCGGAGGGATGGAGGTCCGGGCGGTCGTGCTGGGTCATCTCGTCCGTGGCGGCCACCCGAGCTTCCTCGACCGGCAGCTCTCGGCGCGCCTCGCCTTCGGAGCGGTGGTGGCACTGCTGGAGGGTGCGACCGACGAGATGGTCGCCTGGAACACGCCGCTGCCGGGCGGGATCCCCACCTCGGACGGCTCGGTGAAGCGCTTCCCGCTCGAGCGTGTGTTGCAAGAAACGGCGGCCCTCGAGGACGGGAGCAGCCCCGTCATGGCTCGGCGGCTGCAGCTGCTCCAGCAGGTGGAGGGCGTGCTGCCCCTTTAGCTGCCTGAGCGAACGGAGGAGTCCGACGTGGAGCGGAGCGGTGTGGAGGCGCTGTACCGGCTGGACGATGCGCTCTCGGCGGAGGAGCGCGCAGTGCGCGACGCCGTGGCCCGGGTGGTGGACGGCGAGGTGCTACCGGTCATCGGCCGGCACTTCCGCGAGGGCACGTTCCCGGCGCAGCTGATTCCCCGCCTCGGGGAGCTCGGGGTGCTGGGAGCGAACCTCACCGGGTACGGCTGTGCCGGGGTGAGCAACGTGGCGTACGGCCTCGGGCTTCAAGAGCTGGAGCGGGGCGATTCGGGTCTGCGGAGCTTCGCCTCGGTGCAGGGCTCGCTGGTGATGTACCCGATTCACGCCTGGGGCTCGGAGGAGCAGAAGCAGCGCTTCCTTCCGGCGATGGCTGGCGGCACGTGCATCGGCTGCTTCGGGCTGACCGAGCCGGAGGCAGGGTCGGACCCGGGCAGCATGAGGACCCGCGCGGTGCGGGACGGCGAGGGTTGGGTGCTCGACGGGAGCAAGGCGTGGATCACCAACGGCACGGTCGCCGACGTGGCGGTGGTGTGGGCCAAGACAGACGACGGGGGGCCCGACTCCGTCCGCGGCTTCCTGGTGGAGAAGGGGATGACCGGCTTCGCCGCCCGGGAAATTCCCGGGAAGCTGTCGCTCCGGGCGTCCTGGACCGCCGAGCTGTCCTTCACCGAGGTGCGCGTCCCCGCTCGCAACGTGCTCCCCGGCGTGCAGGGCCTCCGGGGACCCCTGAGCTGCCTGAACAATGCGCGCGCTGGAATCGCCTTCGCGGTGACCGGCGCGGCGATCGCCTGCTTCGAGGCGGCACAGGCATACGCGGCTCAGCGGCGGCAGTTCGATAGGCCGATCGGGTCGTTCCAGCTCACGCAGGAGAAGCTGGCCGACATGCTGGAGCGCATCGTCCAGGCGCAGCTGCTCGGGCTCCGGCTCCTCCGGCTCAAGGACGAGGGGAAAGCGAGCCCGGTGATGGTCTCGCTCGCCAAGCGCGCCAACGTGCGGTCGGCGCTGGAGGTGGCGCGCTCGGCGCGGACCATCCTCGGGGCGAACGGCATCACCGACGACTTCCCGCCGCTGCGGCACGCGCTCAACCTCGAGTCGGTGCTGACCTACGAGGGCACGCACGAGGTCCACACCCTCGTGCTCGGAAAGGCCATCACCGGCATCGATGCGTTCGGGTGAGCGAGCCCTGGAGAAGCTCTCCCGCTGCGGTCATTGCCCGGTCTGCTGGGTGACCTCGTTCTCGTGCAGGCGCGCGACCCCGGCGTTCTGTTCGTCTTTTGCCCGTCCTGCGGATGCGCGTTCGATGCCCCGACCGATTGTGTCGACGAGGTCCGCGGAAGCAGCGAACACGCTCCGCACGGATTCGTTCTTCCCGGTCGCGACGGTGTTCGGCTCGCCGTCGACCGGGGTTGGCGGCCGCGGCCCGGGGCGGCTCGCCGCAGCTGAGGTGGCCGAAGGAAAGGGCTTTCGCCCGCGGAGGTCTGAGCTGCTGTCGCGGATCTCCGACTGTACTGACGCCACGGCTGCTGCTCGGGGGAGCGTCGCGGCGTGCGCGCTCTCGCTCTCGTCGCCCTCGCCGTCCCGGTCGTCTCCAGCTGTGCCCACCCAGGAGGAGCCCCCATGCCCAGCTCGACCTTCTCCAATCCGCCTGGTCTTTCCGCGCCCCGCGGCTACAGCCACGTGGTCGACGTCCCCGCGGGACGGACCCTGTACATCGCGGGCCAGGTGGCCTTCGACGCCGAGGGCAAGGTCGTCGGCAAGGGGGACGTTCGCGCCCAGACCGAGCAGGTCTTCCGGAACCTCAAGACCGCGCTGGAGAACGCTGGCGCCAGCCTGTCGGACGTGGTGAAGCTCAACTGGTACGTCCGGGATGCGTCGCAGGTGGCCATCTACCGCGAGGTGCGCGAGCAGTTCCTCGGCAGCGGGCCCCGCCCCGCGAGCACCCTGGTGGAAGTGAAGGGGCTCGTCAGCGACGACCTGCTCATCGAGGTCGAGGCCATCGCCGCCCCGCGCCGCTGACCTGCGCTCGTCCCAGCCCTGACCCGAACGTCGACACGACGGCGCCGCACCGGAGGCGGGAGGAGCGCCGACGGGCGCTTGCCGGGGTGTCGGCTCACTCGGCGTCGTGGAAGATGATCCCCAGCGTGTGCCGCTGCCCGGAGCGCACCTCGCTCACTCCGTGGCGCATCCGCACCCGGTACACGCCGCGCGTGCCCTGAACCGGTCGCTCGTTCACCGCGAACGCAACCGCGTCACCCTGCTGCAGCGGGACCACGTCCACGCGCGACTGCATCCGCGGGCGTTGCTGGGTGAGGACGAACTCTCCACCCGCGAAGTCGGTCTCTGGCTTGCTCAGCAGGACGGCAACCTGGAAGGGGAACGCGGCCGGCCCGTAGAGGTCCTGGTGGAGGCAATTGAAGTCTCCGGGGCCGTAGCGGAGCAGCAGCGGCGTGGGCCGGGTCTGTCCGCCCTTGTGACACTGCTCGAGGTACGCCTCGAGCCGGTCCGGGTAATGGGTCGGTTTGCCGAGGGCCTTCGCCCAGCGATTTGCGGCCGGCACCAGCGCCGCGTACAGCGACCGGCGGAGCTCGAGCACCCGCGCCGGCAAGGGGTGCGCGAAGTACTGATACTCCCCTCGCCCGAAGCCGTGCTTCCCCATCACCACCCTCGAGCGGAAGCGCGAGGGCTCCTCGTACAATGCAGCGATTGCCGCGCACTCGCGAGCGCCGAGCAACCCGGGGATGATCCCGTGGCCGGTCGCCTCCAGGGCCGATGTCCAGTCGTTCTCCGCCATGCGCATCGACCTGTCCTGGCCGTCGCAAGAGGGCACGCTGGATCGTGCGCTCGATGTCCGATCGTCGTGAAGCCCCGCGCAGCCTCGGGACACCTGGCCTCCGGTCCGCTCGCTCGTCATGGGGCCGGCCCCGCCGGGGCGAGCCGGCGTAGACGCCCAGAGGCAATAGCAACAACTTGGACCGGCGGTATGAATCGAACCGTCGCAAGTGCCTGATGGCTGGTCGCGTCGGTCCGCTCCGGGTGCGAGTTCTTGCTATAGCCTCTGAGCGAAGAACGGGTGCTCCCCGGGGGCCGTCTCTCCGCGTCTCAGCTCAGGCTGATTCCCGAGCGGCGTGTCCGCCCGCGAGCCCGCGCCGAGAGGGGGCGTGTCAGGCGGAGGTGGGTCGGCTCGTCGTTGGTGCTCGCCTCCGCCGCGGGATCGCGGTGCGTCAGCCGGAGGGTGGCTCGGCCCGTCGGGGGTGCTCGCCTCCGCCGCGGAATCGCAATGCCTCAGTGCGCAGCGCGGTGCTCGCCCCTGCGGCATCGCGGTGCCTCAGCCGGTGGGGAGGCTCGGCTCGCCGGGGCTCGCCTCCCCGGCAGCCACCACGTCCGCGTCCAGCCTGCGGGGTGGCTCGGCTCGCCGGCGGTGCTCGCCTCCCCGGTAGCCGCCGCGTCCGCGTCAGCCGGTGCGGTGGCTCGGCTCCTCGGCGGTGCTCGGCTCGCCGGTAGCCGCCGCGTCCGCGTCAGCCGGTGCGGTGGCTCGGCTCGCCGTGCTGATCGCCGCCGCGGGATCGCGGTGCGTCAGCCTGCGGGGTGGCTCGGCTCGCCGGCGGTGCTCGCCTCCCCGGTAGCCACCGCGTCCGCGTCAGCCTGCGGGGTGGCTCGGCTCGCCGGTGGTGCCGCCTCCCCGGCAGTCGCCGCGTCCGCGGTATCGGCGGCGTCCTCGGCCCGCTGCTCCTCGCTCTCCGGGGCGTCGGCGGCGGCCCGCTCCTCGGGCGTCTCCGCGGCCTCGGCCGCCGCGCGCGCCTTGACCTCCTCGTCGGTGAGGAAGCCCACCGGCGAGCCCGGCGCGTTGAGGAACCGCACCGCCTTCGGGAACTCGCTGACCAGCGCGAGCGCGACCTCCGCCGGAACCAGCGCGTGCTCGATCTGCGCCGGGTCCGGTCGCTCCACCACCGCCAGCCGTCCCTGCTCCAGCGCCTCCGCCTGACCGTCGGAGAGCTCGAGGCGGCGGAGCCGGTTCTTCCAGGTCACGAAGTAGAAGGTCCGCTCGCCGGGCTCGACGGGCACCTGGGCGGCCAGCACCCGCTCCCGCAGCTGTCGGTCGCGCTCCTGCTGGCGCCTGGCCTCCAGCCGCTGCGAGGCCTTGCTTCCGGCCAGCGGTGGGAGCTTCGGGATTGCCGCGAGCGGCTGCGGGCGGGCCACCATCATGGGTCCGCTCGTCTTCGGAACCGGCCCGGGCCGCTCGCCCCGGTCGCGCTTGCGCTCGGATCGCGGCGCCGTCTCAGCCGACTTCTGGGCCTTCTCTGCCTGGTCGGTCGTGACCAGGCCGGCCTTGAGGAGCTTGTCGCGGAGGTTCTGCACGGTGCGGGGAGGCTTCTCACCACACCCCGGGTCCTGGACGAAAGACCCGTGCTAGGGTCCGTTCGGTTCCGTGCTGCACTCTCCTCGTCTCCTCACCGCCGGGCTGGCGCTGCTCGCCGCCTGCTCCGATCCCGTCAATCGCGCAGCCAAGGAGCGCATCTTCTCGCCCGAGGCTCCCCCGCCGGTGGTCTCCTCGGCGAAGGAGAGCCTCGATCCCCAGAAGCTCGCCTCCGACCCGAAGCTCGCGCACCGGGTGGTGGACATGGGCTCCGCCGAGGTGACGGAGCGACTCGGCCCGCACCGCTTCAGCGCCGAGGTCTCCTTCACCTGGACCGCGGGAAAGGACACGGTGAAGCTCACCGAGACCCGACTCCTCGAGTCGGCGGCGGGCGGCGTCGCCGGCGACTTCCACGCCCGCATCGACAACAGCCGCGACCAGGGCCTGGAGGTCGTGCGCGCCCGCGGCCAGGTGTTCGCCCGGAGCAAGTACGGCAAGTACCGTCTCCGACTCCGGGACCGCGGCATGGCCGAGCGCACCCGCAACGAGACCGCCGGCGCGCTCCGGGAGCTGGACGGGCTCTTCCAGGGCCGGCTCCAGCTCGCGCTCGAGGGGCCCACCTCGGTCGAGGGCCGTCCGGCGTTCCGCTACACCGTTCGCCTCGCTGATGCGGCCGCCACGGTGAAGCCCTCCAGAGGCGAGACGCCGCCCTCCGTCGCCTATGCCCGCGGCGGGCTCGACGAGGACAGCGCGCGCCGGCAGCGCTTCCTGGATCAAAGGCAGCCCAGGAAGCTGACGGGCGAGGTGGTGGTGGACGCGGCGACGGCCGTCGTGCTTCGAGCCCATCTCGACGGGACGCTCGTGGTGCCGGGCGACAAGAACGTCGCGCCCGCGCAGCTGCAGATCACGCTCGACGAGCGCATCAAGGATGTGGGCAAGCCCATCACCGTCCAGGCCCCGGAGGGTCACCTGCCCGACGCCGACAAGCCGGAAGGCATCGCCGATGCTCTGGACCGGTTCGGCATCCAGCGAAAGGCGGGAACGGACGCCGGGGTGGACACCGAGGCCGACGAGGACACCTCCGGATAGGCCCGGTCCTGCTGGGCTTTTTGGCCACCTGGGCCGCCCCGGCCTCGAAAAATTGATCTCCGCCGACCGGCCCGTAAGGTATCGGAAGGCCGCGGTTCTGGAGCGGCTCCTCTGGACGCCCGTTCAGAGGTAGGACGCGGGACGAGGGAGCACATGAAGCGCACGCCCAAGACGAAGGCCGGAGCCGTCCTCGAGGCGCTGCGCACTCGCGAGCAGGTGCTGACTCCGCAGGAGGACCGCGCGGTCCGGATGGTGCACGGTCTCGGAGTCCGCGCCGACGCCCCGCTCGCTCGTCTCGCGCCGGAAGGAACCGAGCTGGCCGACGAGCTGCTCCTGCTGGAGGTGCAGCTGGCAAGACAGGCCCGCGCTCGCGTGCCGCGGATACCCTCCCCAGCGAAGTCGAAGATCGTCCGAGCACTCCGCCGCCGCTGACGTCGCGGCCGGGAGCGCCGGCGAGCGAACTTCCGGCGATGGCGGGAGCCTCCCGCGGGAGCAAGCAGCCCGATTCAGGCGCCCAGCACCCCGACCAGCTCCGCCCCGACACGCTCGAGCCCGAGCCGGGTCGCGCACAGCGCCGTTGCCATCTGTTCCGGCATCTCCGGCGCGCCCTGGCTCCAGATCGCCACGAGCCAGCGCGCCGCCAGGGGATTCCGGAACTCGTCCGCGTCGAACCGGCGGTCGGCCTCCGCCCAGAGACAGCTCGCCAGCGCCGCGGCCCGGAGTCGCTGCTGCGAGAGGTCCAGGTCCGCCACTCGAGCCAGCGTCCGGCCTCGCCCCACCCGAACCTGGAGGACGGCGGAGAGCGTGTCCGACGCCTCCCCCAGCCGCTGAAGCGTCGGACCGGCGGTGGCCATGGTCCTGAGCGGAGCCTGCAACGCCGCCTCGGCACGCAGCGCGCGCAGTGCCAGCAGGGCCTGCATCCGTGCCACCTCGCGCGCCGTGGCCCTCCCGAGCCCGAGCGCTGCGCGCAGCCACCGCTCGCGCCAGAGCAGCCCACGCACCAGCCAGCCAGAGGCGGCCACCACCGCCCGGTCGCCCATCCAGCGGTGCTCCACCGGAGCCTCCGACTCCACCGAGGCGAGATGGAGGGCGCAGCCGGTCCAGAAGAAGCGCCGCGGAGCCTCGGTGCCCTCCGTCAGTCCCGGGAGCAGGAGCTCGATGTGCTCAGGGATGTCGACCGGAATGGCGCGAGCGGCGGGCGAGGGCGTCGTCCGGAGATGGAGGTGCCGTTCGCGCTCGTCCGCCCCCGGGAGTCGCGCCGCCCAGGACCGAAGTGCCTCGCCGGCCTCGTCCAGCGCCCCGGGGTAACCGGGCAGTGCGCGCACCCGCCCGAGGTCGGCGAGGGTCGCATCGCCTCGCGGCAGCGGCAGCAGTCGAGGGGCCACCCTTCCCAGCGCCCAGGAGAGGACGTCGCGGTACGCGTCCTCCGTCGTCCGGAGAAAGCGGTCGAGATCGAGCACCGGCCAGGCCGGGTCGCGCCGGGCCTCGAGCAGCGCCGGGAGACTGCTGGCCCCCAGCGCGCTGGCTCCGTCCGCCAGGTCCGCCTGAAGCCGCTGGGCCCTGGGCAGCAGCGCCTCCCAGGCGCGGTTCACCGCCGCCTCGCGCTGCAGCCGGGCCGGCCGCTCCTCCGTGGCCGCGAGGGCCACCTCTGCCTCGGCGAGCGGAGCCTCCACCCCGGTCTCGGGCGCGCTCCGCCACCGGGATGCCTCCAGCGCCGTGCGACCCTCGCGGGCGACCGCCTCCAGTGACGCGTCCTCCAGGAAGCGAGCGAGGATCCTCAGCCGCGGCAGCTCGTGCTCCGGCACGCGGCGGGAGGCGAGGAGCGCGCCCACCGCCCGGGCAGTCTCCGGCGAGACCACCTCGGGGTGGGCCGCGTCGACCGCCGCGAGCTGCGCCGGGCCGGGAGCCGCGCTCGCCCGGGCACGACCCTCCTCCTCGAGCCATGCCTCGGCGTCGGCACGGAGCGCGTTGAGCGATGCCATGGCTCGCAGTCTCGCCCCGCTAGCGGTCCGCGAGGAGGTCGGCGGCGGTCAGCTCCGGCGCGGGCCGACCGTCCTCGTACACCAGGAGACCCAGCTCGTCGTATCGGGGACGGATCCGCTCCGAGAGCAGTCCGATCCGCTTCAGATTGGGGATGATGCGCTTGAACATCGTCTGGCGGAACGAGCCCATCAGCTTGCTCTCCACCGACAGCCGTTCCCACTCCACGCGCCCGAACGCGTGCGCCCAGTGCTCCTCGTAGAATTCCCAGGCCAGGAACCGGTTGCGGAGCAGCAGCGAGACCTCGAAGGCCCAGTCCTCCCGCTCCCGCTGCTCACGCTCGGTGAGCCCGCGGAAGCACTCCTGGAGCGCGAGCACGCCGAAGTGCACGTGTCGGGCCTCGTCGGTGATCACGGCGGTCAGCAGCTGCCGCAGCAGCGGCTCGCCGGTGATCTCCCGGAAGGTGCCGAACGCGCCCAGGGCCAGGCCCTCGATCATGATCTGCATCCCGAGGAACTTCATGTCCCAGCGGGAGTCGGTCATCAGCGCGTCCACGATGGTGTAGAGGTTGTCGTTGATCTCGTAGAGCTTCTCGAGCTTCCGGGTGAGATAGCCGTGGAACACCTCGACGTGGCGCCCCTCGTCCATCACCTGGCTGCTGCCGTAGAGCTTGGCGTCGAGCCAGGGCACCGCCTCGGTCACCTGGCACGCCGCGAACAGCGCTCCCTGCTCGCCGTGGAGGAACTGGCTGAGGACCCAGGAGAGGAGAGCATGCCGCTGCTTCATCCGCTCCCTGTCGCTCAGGGTGCGCCAAGTCGCGGTGGTGGAGATCGGATGGAAGTCCTCGGGGATCAGCGGGTGCTCGGGATCCAGCGGATCGACGGAGATGGACCAGTCGAGATCCGTCGCTGCATTCCACTGCGAGCTCTTCGCAGCCTCGTAGAGGCGGGCGAGCTGGGGGCGGTCGCGCAGGTAGCTCCAGTCGAAGATGGCCCGGTGACCGGCCGGCATCGCGGTGCTCTGAGCGCCGCGGGCCTCCTGCATGATCAGCCCGCGATATGCCGGGCCGAGCAGCGAGGCGAGCACCTTGAGGTTGCCGCTCGCCGAGGCCTCCCGGAGCACCGGGCCGGATCTCCCGAGGTTCAGCACCGCCCTGGCCAGCGTGGTCATGGCGGGCGACGCTGCCAGGAGCCTGATTCGCCGGTCAAGGCGAGCGCGGGAGGGATGCGGGGGTGAAGCGCCGCGCCTTCCGCTCCGCAGACGCGGGTGCGCTCACCGACGTGGTGGCCCGGGGCCTGGGCTGCTCGCGCGACGAGGCGAGCACCCTGGTGACCCGGGGGGCGGTCTACCTGCGCGGCCGCCGGCAGCGCGACGCGACCCTCGCGGTCGCTCCCGGGACCGAGGTGCTGGTGGTGCTCGAGGAGGCCGGCCGGAGCTCCACCGCCCCGCTGCCCGCGGCCGGGCCGCTCCGCGTGCTCCACGAGGACGCCGAGCTGCTCGCGGTGGACAAGCCGGCGGGCCTCCCCGCGCAGCCCACGCCAGGAGGCCTCACCAGCCTCCTCCTCCTCGCCTCGGATCACCTCGGCCGCGAGGCGGGGCTGGTGCACCGGCTGGATCGCGACACCAGCGGGGTCATGGTCCTCGGCAAGTCGCCCGCGGCGACCTCCGCGCTCGCCGCCAGCTTCCGCACCGGGGCCGCCCGGAAGACGTATCTCGCGGTCACCGCGGGCGGGCTCCCGGCCTCCGGCACCTGCACGCTCCGCCTGGCGCGAGACCGCACCCGCCCGGGCCGGTGGGTCGCGCGGACGCGAGACGGGCTCGAGGCCGAGACGCGCTTCCGGCGCCTCGGAGCCACGGCCGAGCTGGCGCTGGCCGGGCTCTGGCCGCGCACCGGACGCACGCACCAGATCCGGGCCCACCTCGCCGCGCTCGGAGCGCCCATCGCGGGCGATCGGCTCTACGGCGGCCCGATGCAGCTCCGGGGACAGGCCATCGGGCGGTCGCTGCTCCACGCCCATCTCCTGGTCTTGTCACACCCCCGGACCGGAGCGCCGCTCCTGCTGCGCGCGCCGCTGCCGGAGGACATGGCTCCGTGGTTCGACGCGCTGGACGTGGTGCCCCCCGAGGACTGAGCCTGGTCCCATGCCCCTCTGCAGGGCCGCGCCCGAGCCAGGTCACTGCATCTGGATCCGGAGGCCTCCGACGAGGAGGTCGCCCGCCCCGGCCAGCCCGTGCCGCCAGCCGATGTCCAGCCCGGAGTTGTCGAAGACGAACCCCACTCCCGCGGTGACGAAGTTCTGCTGCACCGGCTCGCGCCACTCCCAGCCACCCCGGAGCGCGAAGCTCCGCCCGAGGAAGACCTCGACTCCGCTGTTCCAGATGGGATGGAGCGGTCCCCGGCCGAGGTCGCTCCGCACCTCGGTCGCGAGCCGTACCGGACCCAGCAGGAGCCCGAAGCCCACCTCGAAGCTGCGGGCCAGCTCGGGATGGTGGGTGTCGATGAGGTTGTAGGCGGCGAAGCCCAGCGTGAGCTGGGGAATGATCAGGATGGAGACGCCGAGGTTCAGGCTCGCGGCGTTGATCTTCGGCGTGCTCTGGATGAGCCAGCGCCCTCCGATCCCGAACGCCACCCGGTCTCCCACCCGCGTGGCCAGGGAGAGCGAGTGGGCCCACTGCCCCACGTTGCCTGCTCCGTAGTCGTTGGAGATGAAGTGGAGGCTGTAGGCGCCGGAGAGCTCTTGGTTGGTGCTGTCGCGAGCCCAGCCCGCCGCATACCAGCCCTTCGCCTTCCAGTCGTACCCGCCGGCGAACTCCAGCTGGAACGCCTGGAACAGGGCCATCGCCGCCGGATTGCCGTCCGCGGAGTTGGCGCCGATGCCCAGCTCGCGGAACGTGCCGCCCATGCCCACCTCACGGGCGCCGCGGGCGGTGTCGAAGTCGATGGGGGCGGGGGCGGCGAGCAGCGGGCGCGCGAGCAACAGCGAGGCCAGGACGAGGAGACGGATCATTCGCGCCACGAAGGGTATGCGCTCAGGGCAACAGCACCGTCGAGCCGGTCGTCTTCCGTGCCTCGAGGTCCTTGTGTGCTCGGGCCGCCTCGCGCAGGGGGTAGCGCTGGTTCACGTGGATGGTCAGCACCCGCCTGGCGATGAGGTCGAAGAGCTCGCGGGCTCCGGCGAGCAGGTCCTCGCGCTTTGCCGTGTACGTGCTCAGCGTGGGGCGGGTCACGTAGAGCGACCCCCCGGCCGCGAGGCGCTGCAGGTCGAAGGGCGGGACCGGACCGCTCGAGGCGCCGAAGAGCACCATGAGCCCGAACGGCGCGAGACACTCCAGCGACACGTCGAAGGTGTCCTTGCCGATGGAGTCGTACACCACCGGGACCTTCGCCCCGCCGGTGAGCTCCTTCACCTTCGCCGGGAGGTCGCGGCGGTTGCTCGCGTCGATGACCAGCGGGTGGGTGCAGCCCGCCTCGCGGGCCGCCTCGGCCTTCGCCTCGCTCCCCACGGTGCCGATGATGGTTGCTTCGAGGTGCCGGAGCCACTGGCAGAGGATGAGCCCCACGCCGCCCGCCGCCGCGTGCACCAGCACCGTCTGCCCGCGCTCGACCTCGAACGTCCGCCGCACCAGGTACCAGGCGGTGAGCCCCTTGAGGAGCGAGGCGGCCGCGGCCTCGTCGGAGACGCCCTCGGGCACCGGGACCAGCTTTTCCGCCGGGTAGTTGCGAGCCTCGGAGTACGCGCCGAGCGGCACGCCGGCGTAGGCCACCCGGTCGCCGACCTTCACCGTGGTCACTCCGGGACCGACGGCGGTCACCACCCCGGCCGCCTCCTGCCCGATCCCGCTGGGGAGCTGGAGCGCGTAGTGGCCGTTGCGCTGGTAGACGTCGATGAAGTTCAGCCCGATGGCCGTGTGCCGCAGCGTCACCTCGCCCGGAGCCGGAGGAGGAACCTCCACCTCTTCCAGGACCAGAAGCTCCGGGCCTCCCTGCTTCTTCAGCCTGACCGCCTGTGGCATCGCAACCGTCTCCTAGCCCTCACCCGCGCTGGCTCGGGTCCGTCGCGCCTCGATGAAGGACCGCACCGCGCTCACCACGAAGGCGAGGCAGATCACGAAGGTCACCAGCTGCGCCACCACCGCCACCGGCCGCTCGGCGGTGCCGCCGAGGAGCGCGGGCAAGCGAAGCAGCCCGGGGATGCAGCCCAGCGCTCCCAGGAGCGCCACCAGGACCGCGACGTGCATCGCGTGCATGCGCAGGCGCGGGTTTCTGGCCACGAGCCCGGCCAGACCGATCAACGCCCCGAGGGCCGCGGGGATGAGGGCGGTGGGCGAGTGGGCGCCGGTGCCGACGTACGTGCCGAGGCCGAGCGCCACCAGCACCCCACCGACGAGAAGAGCGAGCGAGGGCATGGACATCGTCCGTGGGCTCTATCGCGCGCAGACAGCTCGTGTACAGTCCTCCGCCCCCGTGCGCCGCCTCCGTCTTCCCATTCTCCTCCTCACCGTGCTCGCCGTCCGGACCGCCCTGGCCTACGTCCCGGCGCCCGGTGCCATCTTCCGGCACCTCGTGACCGGGAGGGACGAGCAGCGCATCAGCACGGCCCGCGTGGAGGGGACCCTGGTTCTCTCCGGCAGCGCCTCGTCGGACGCCGGTGGACAGGGCGAGCTGCAGTCCGACGCGAGGGTCTATCTCAAGCTCCCCGGTCGCTGCCGGCTGGAGATGAGCGGGCCGGAGACCGGCAAGCTCGCGGTGGTGCAGTCCGGCGGCCAGCTGAAGACCGAGGGTCCGTCCGTGGCGGCGCTCGGGGTGGGGCTGGGGGAGGTGTGCGCGCTCCTGGGAGCCCGCAGCGCGGGCGACGGTCGCGCGGAGCTGGAGGCGCACCTCCGCAAGCGCGGCGTCAACACCGGCGGCTCGTGGCTGGCCCGCTTCGGCGGCCAGGTGGCCTACGTGGTCGGCGGCCAGAAGGACGGGGACGCGCAGTTCTGGGTGTTCAAGGACAGCTGGCTCCCCGCGCGCATGCGCTGGACCGAGGGCGGGACCCAGTGGGACGTGCGCTTCGTGGACTACAACTCGCCGGCCGGGGACTGGTTCCCCCGCGTGGTCGAGGTCTCCCGCAACGGCGAGCGACAGGCCCGCTTCACCACCCTCTCCGGCGACCCGCGGGCAAACGTCCCGGACCGCCTCTTCTGAGGCCCGAGGGCGGGCTCGTGGAGCTGCTGGCCTCGGTCGCGGTGGGGCGCCCGGTGAAGGGGCCCTTCACCTATCTCGTCCCGCCGGAGCTCGAGGGTCGGCTCAGGCGCGGGCAACGGATCCTGGTCCCCTTCGGCCGGGGGAGGGCGCTCGGCTTCTACCTCGGCCCGGGCCGGCCCCCCGAGGGCGGCGGGACGCTGAAGCCCGTCTCGGCGCTCCTCGAGGACAGCCCGGCGCTGCCGGACGACGTGCTGGCCCTGGTGGAGTTCGCCGCCGGCTACTACCGCCATCCGCTGGGCGAGGCGCTGCGGGCGGCGCTCCCTCCCGGCCTGGCGGACCTGTCGGAAGGGCCGGAGCCGAGCCCCGACGTGGTGCGCACGGTGGTGGTCGTCGGCGCACCATCGGTGGACGCGCTCCGGCGGGCGCCGGCGCAGGCGGCCGCCCTCGGCTACCTCCTCGCCGTCGGAGGTCGAGCCGAGCTCGACGAGCTGGGGCGTGCCGTTCCCGGCGCGCGGGCCGCCGTGCAGCGGCTCGTGGAGCGCGGATGGGTGCAGGTGGAGGAACGCGCGCTCGAGCCCACGGTCGCCGAGGGGCTCGGGCTCGCCCGTCCGGCGCGGCTCACCGAGGCGCAGGCTGCGGCCCTGGGCGAGCTGCGGCCCGCGCTCGACGCCGGCGGCTTCCAGCCCTTCCTCCTCCAGGGCGTCACCGGCAGCGGGAAGACCGAGGTGTACCTGCAGGCCGCGGAGCACGCCCTCGCCCGGGGTGGGGGAGCGCTGGTGCTGGTGCCGGAGATCGCCCTCACCCCGCAGCTGGTGGGCCGCTTCCGAAGCCGCTTCGGGAGCGCGGTGGCGGTGCTCCACAGCGGATTGCGAGACCGCGAGCGGCTCCTGCACTGGAAGTCCCTCCGCGCCGGCACGGTCCGCCTCGTCGTGGGTGTGCGCTCCGCGGTGTTCGCCCCGGTGCGGGATCTGGCGCTGCTCGTGGTGGACGAGGAGCACGATCCGTCGTTCAAGCAGGACGAGAAGCTCCGCTACCAGGCCCGGGATCTGGCCGTGGTCCGCGCCAAGCAGGCCGGGGCCACGGTGGTGCTCGGCTCGGCGACGCCCTCGCTGGAGACGCTGGAGAACGCCCGCCGCGGGCGCTACCGCCACCTCCGCCTGCCGGCCCGGGTGGACGACCGGCCGATGCCTCGCGTCGACCTGGTGGACCTCCGCCGGGTCCGGCCGCGACCGACGGGGATGCCGGAGCAGCCGCCCGCGCTCTCCCCGCCGCTGGTGGACGCCCTGGGCGAGGCCCTCGGCCGCGGACAGCAGGCCATCCTCTTCCTCAACCGGCGCGGGCACTCGGCGGCGCTGGTCTGCGAGGCGTGCGGTCAGGGAGTGCCCTGCAGCCGCTGCGACGTCTCGCTCACCCTCCACCTCCGGGCGCGGAACCTCCAGTGCCATTACTGCGGCGAGGCGAGGCCCGTGCCGGACCGCTGTCCGGCCTGTGGCGGGCCGCTCGTACCGGTGGGCTCGGGCACCGAGCGCATCGAGGCCGAGGTCGCCGAGCGGTTCCCGTCCGCGCGGGTCGCCCGGCTCGACCGGGACGCCGCCACTACCGCCGAGCGGCTGACCGAGCTCC
>RPRB01000004.1 GCA_003818285.1 Myxococcaceae bacterium | reverse complement strand
CATTGGACCCACTTTGGTTCCCTCCGGGGCCGATGTCATCCACCGGCCGGGGTCGCGTCCTCCGGGACTTCCTGGCTGGGGGGGAGGACGGGTCGATGGGCTGGGGGTTCGCCTTGCTGGCTGTCCGGGACCGGGACCGTGCTCTTCCTCGGGCGGGTCGCGCGGGCCTGAGGCATTCTCCAGCTCGAATGCTTCTGTTCCAGAAACGCTTCCAGGCCGGCCTCGTCGACGGCTCCATCCGCCTCACCTTCCGGCGCTGGGAAAAGCCCCACGTCCGCCCCGGCGGCCGCTACCGCTGCCATCCCATCGGCGTGCTCCAGGTCGACACCGTCGACCGGGTGCCCGTCCGCGGGATCAGTGAGGACGAGGCGCGCGCCGCCGGGTTCACGTCCCGCGACGAGCTCCTCGGATTCATGTCCGAAGGTCCGGGCGGGGCGCTCACGTCGGACACGGAAGTCTGGCGCGTCGCCCTCCACCACGGCGGGGACGGTGACCGGGTCGAGATCGCGCTCGACGACCGGCTCACGCCGGAGGACGTGGACAGGCTCGCACGCCGCCTCGAGCGACTCGGCGACTGGACCGTTTCCACGCTGCGGCTCATCGGCCGCCGACCGCGCGTCGCCGCCTCGGTGCTCGCCGCAAGCCTCGGCCGGGAGAGGGACCCGTTCAAGGTCGACGTCCGCAAGCTGAAGCGCCTCGGCCTCACCCAGAGCTTCGAGGTCGGCTACGAGCTCTCTCCGCGCGGCCGTGCTCTCCTCGAGCGCCTCCCTCGACGTCCCAGGCCCACCTCTCGCCGGCCCACCCGGAACGCGCCACGGAAGAAGAGCTCCCGGCGAGCGCCCCGTTCACCGGACTGAGACCTCGATCTCCCGCTCCGGCGGACCAGCCGGCGCGCAAATCGTGCGCTTCCCTTCCGCGCGGCCGCAGTCGAAGCGCAACCGGAGGCTCTTCCTGAGTAAATTTCACCTGGGCACTCCGCTTGCAAAACCCCGGGCGATGCAGGCCCCCCCTCAGGCGGTCCAGCGGGGAGATCCGGTCGGGATCGACCGTGCGCTGCTCGAGCGGTACGGCCGCATTCCCGTTCCCCGCTACACCAGCTATCCACCGGCCAACCACTGGGAATCGATGTTCGGCGAGCTCGAGGCACGCGAGGCCTTCTGCAGCGCTGGAACCCGGGCCGCATCGATCTACGTCCACGTCCCGTTCTGCCGGAAGCTCTGCTACTACTGCGGCTGCAACATGCTCGTGACCCGGAGCGAGTCGCTCGTCGAGCGATACCTCCGGGCGCTGGAGCTGGAGCTCGATCGCGTCACCGCCCTCCTCTCCGCCCGGCCGGAGATCGTCCAGGTCCACCTGGGCGGCGGCACCCCGACGTACCTCGATCCGGACCAGCTCGCCCGCCTCGCGGACGCCATCCAGGCGCGGCTTCCCTGGAGCCCCGGCATCGAGGCCTCGATCGAGATCCACCCCGCCGTCACCAGCGTCGAGCAGATCCGCACCCTGGCCCGCCTCGGATTCAACCGGGTCAGCATGGGCGTCCAGGACTTCGACCCCACCGTCCAGAAGCGCATCAACCGCCGGCAGTCCTTCGAGGAGACCCGGGACCTCGTCCTCGAGGCCCGGATGCGAGGCTTCGTGAGCGTCAACGTCGACCTCATGTACGGCCTGCCGCTCCAGACGGTGGAACACTTCCAGCGCACGCTCGATCGGATCGAGGAGCTGCGCCCGGACCGCATCGCCCTCTTCGGCTACGCCCACGTGCCGTCGATGAAGAAGCACCAGGGGCTCTTCCGCCCCGAGGAGCTGCCCGGGACGGCAGAGCGCCTCGCGCTGCTGGAGAGCTCCGTCCAGCGCCTGCTCGCCGCCGGCTATGTCCACGTGGGGCTGGACCACTTCGCCCTGGAGGACGACGAGCTTTGCCGGGCCCGCGCCGCCGGCACCCTCCGCCGGAACTTCATGGGCTACACGACCTGCGCGGACAGCGACGTGCTCGCCTTCGGTCCATCCGCGATCTCCGAGGTGCGGGGGACCTACGTCCAGAACGCGCGCGAGGTCCACGACTGGGCGGAGATGCTCGAGAAGGGCCGCCTCCCCGCGGTGCGCGGCCACCGGCCCAGCGACGAGGACCTGGCCAGGGGTGCCCTGATCATGCGGCTCTTCTGCAGCCTGGAGGTGGACCTCGACGAGCTCCGGGCTCGCTTCCCGGGGACCCTGTGTGACCTCCGTCACGAGGAGCGGGACCTCGCCCGGCTCGAGCGCGACGGGCTGGTGCTGCGCCAGAGAGCACGGATCCGGGTCACCCCGCGAGGACAGCTCCTGCTCCGCAGCGTCGCCGCGCCGTTCGACACCTATCACCGGGCCGATGCCCGGCTACACGCCCCCGCCCTATGAGCTCCGAACCGTCCGCGCTCCTGCTGTTCCTCAAGACATTTCACGCGGTGGCGGTCATCGGCTGGATGGCAGGACAGCTCTGCATCTGGCGGCTGTACGTCCGCAGTGGGATCGGGCCCCGGGGAACGAGCCTGCAGCCAGTCCCAGGTGTCGATCGCCGTGGCCTCCACGCGATGACCACCCTGGCCGCGAGCCTCGCCCTCTTCAGTGGAGCCGGCCTGATCGCGCTGTAGCTTCCGCCAGCCCTCCCGCGCCCTTCAGCTCCTGAACGGGCTTCCCACCGTCCTGCTGATCGAAATTGTCATCAGGGTGATTCCGAGGCCGTTCGCTCGCTGAATAACCCAGGGGCCCGCTGCGTGTTGGACCTCCGCCATGCGACGGAGTAAGCCCGGTTCGCAGAGGGGAGCCAGAGCGGGGGACGGACGATGACGAGCCGTTGGAGCCGCTGGACGACGCTGCTGGTCGCCTTCGCGGGGATCGGACTGCCCTGGCTCTTCGCCCGGAAGGCTCTGGACGTGAACGATCCGGCCGCGCAGGCGGTCACCTTCCTCCCGGCGCCCTACGCGTACATCATCTGGGTGCCCATCTATGCCGGGTTCCTCGCCTTCGCGCTGTGGCAGGCCCGTCGAGCGCAGGTGGAAAACCGGCGGGTGGGGGCGATCCGGCCCTGGTTCCTGCTCAGCGCCGTCCTCAACGCGGCGTGGTTCGCTGCGGTGGCCGTCCGCCATCCGGGGTGGACCGTGCCGATCATCTTCGCCATGCTCGCCGTCGCGGTGATCATGCACCAGGCCGGCTGCATCGGCATGGCGGTGGCCGGCCCCGCGGAAGCTTGGCTCCGGGTTCCCTTCTCGCTCTACCTGGGGTGGCTCATCGTGGCCACCTTCGTCAACGTCTCCATCGAGCTGTCCCGCATCGGCTGGGACGGCTTCGGCTGGAGTCCCGTCACCTGGGGCATCCTGATGATCGTGGTCAGCTCGATCATCGGGCTCATCACCCGCTTCCGGCTGGACGACCCCATCCTCGGCGTCGCCCTGGTCTGGGGCTACCTGGCCATCGTCGTCCAGCAGCAGCAGCGGCCGCTGGTGTCGCTCTTCGCCGGGCTCGCGGCGGGGCTCGTGCTGCTGTCGCTGTTCGTCCACGACCGGCAGGCCCCCCGCTCGACGCACAGCGAGTGCGCGGAGGTCTAGGGCAGATCCTTTCCGAACCAGACGGCTCCGTGCGGGTTCTCGTTGTACCGGTGAATCGTCACGTACCCCGCCGAGCGGTAGAGCGCCGCCGCCTCGGTCAGCGGCGCCGCGGTGTCGAGGACGATCCGGAGCGCCCCGAGCGAGCCAGCCACCTCCTCCACCCCGGCGAGCAGCTTCCGCCCGAGACCGCGTCCCCGCGCCTGCCGGGCGAGGAAGAAGTGCTTCAGCTCCAGCACTCCCTCTCCGAGCGGTCGAAGGCCGGCACAGCCCACCGCGCGTCCCTCTTCCCGGGCGACCACCACCGCCGCTCGGGGGCCGCGGAAGTCCTCCGGCCACCGAGAGAGCACGTCCACCCGGGCCGGAGCGAGCCGGTCCCGCAGCTCGAGGAAGTACGCCTCGAGCAGCCGGCTCGCCTCCGGCGCATCAGGATCCACGCGTGCGACCTCCAGCGAGCTCCGCTCCATCGGGCGGACCTCAGCACGGGCCGGGCGACACAGTCTCGGCAGCACGGATCGAGAACAGCCCGCTCATCCTCCTCGTGCGGCCCGGTACGAGCCGGCGCCACCGCCGCTCCCCCTGCCCTCCCGCCGCCTCAGGCCAGCGAGTCCATCACCTCGTCCAGCACCTTCCTCGGCGGCCGGGTCCTCTCTTGAGGCAGCGTCGCCAGCGGCTCATCGGGGATGGCGAGCAGGTCGTAGAAGTTCGGCAGCTCGGTGTTCACGTAGAGCACGCCGGTCAGGACCTCCTGCTGCGCATGGGAGGTCATGATGCGAGTCACCGCCTCGATCTTGTTCCGCGGGTCGTACCCGTCCTCCAGCTTCCGGAGCTGGAGGCGTGACCCGTCGTGCATCTTCACCGAGACGGTGCTGCCGGGGTCGTAATCGACGGCGATGTTCTCGTACGAGGGAATGAACGAGAGCTCGTGGATCGGCTCCTCGTGGTCCTTCATGTACGAGTAGGACTTCGTCGACCCCTCGTGGTCGTTGAACGTCACGCAGGGAGAGATGACGTCCAGCACCGCGGTGCCCCGGTGCACCGTCGCCGCCTTGAGCATCGCCGAGAGCTGCTTCTTGTCCCCGGAGAAGCTCCGGCCGACGAACGTCGCGCCCAGCTGGATGGCGAGGAGGCAGGTGTCGATCGCCGGGAGCTGGTTCACCACCCCGGACTTCGAGGTCGAGCCCGCGTCCGCGGTGGCGCTGAACTGCCCCTTGGTCAGCCCGTACACCCCGTTGTCCTCGATGATGTAGACCAGAGGCAGGTTCCGCCGGACCAGGTGCACGAACTGCCCCACGCCGATCGAAGCGGTGTCGCCATCCCCGGAGATCCCGAGGCCGATCAGCGTGCGGTTCGCCATCAGCGCGCCGGTCGCCACGGAGGGCATGCGCCCGTGGACCGCGTTGAAGCTGTGCGCCCGGCTCATGAAGTAGGCAGGGGTCTTGGACGAGCACCCGATCCCGGAGAGCTTCGCCACCCGCTCCGGCGGGATGCCGAGCTCGTACATCGATTCCAGGATGCGCTCGCTGATGGCGTTGTGCCCGCAGCCCGCGCAGAGGGTGGTCTTGCTACCCTTGTAGTCAGCCGGGGTCAGCCCCAGACGGTTGGTCTTCTCGGCCATGGCTTACCGGCCCTCCCGGGCCACGATCTCGTCGGTCAAGCTGCGGGCATCGAGCGGTAGCCCCGGAATGTGGGCCACCGACTTGAGGCGGGTGGTCAGCTCCGCGGGAAGGTCGAGCTTGAGCAGGGCCGCGAGCTGACCGTCGCGGTTCTGCTCCACCACGTACACCCGTGGGTGCCGATCCACGAAGGCCCGCACCTCCGGCGAGAACGGGTAGGCGAGGATCCGGAGGTAGTCCGTCTTCAGGCCCTTCTCGCGGAGCATCTGATCCCGGGACTCCACCAGCGCGTGGTGGCTCGAGCCGTAGGCGATGATCCCCACTTCCGCCCCGGTGCCGTCGAGGATCGGGGCGGGAAGCTCGCGACGGGCAGTCTCCATCTTCCGCTCCAGCCGGTCGAGGTTGTTCACCCAGTCGTCGGGACGCTCCGAGTACTGAGCCTTCTCGTTGTGGCCGGTGCCGCGGGTGAAGTAGGAGGCCGCCGGGTGGTCGGTGCCGGGCAGCGTCCGGTAGGTGATGCCGTCCCCGTCGACGTCGCGGTAGCGCTCGAACCCACCCAGCCGCTGGAGGTCCTCCTTGGAGAGCACCTTGCCCCGGGCAATCGGCTTCTCCGGATAGGAGAACGGCTCCGACATCCAGTAGTTCATCCCCAGGTCGAGATCCGACATGACGAACACCGGCGTCTGGAACCGCTCGGCGATGTCGAACGCCTCCGCGCCGAACCGGAAGCACTCCTCCACCGTCCCGGGGAACAGGAGGATCTGCCGGGTGTCACCGTGGGAGAGGAAGGCGGTGGAGAGCACGTCGCCCTGCGACGTTCGCGTGGGCAACCCGGTGGAGGGCCCCACCCGCTGCACGTCCCAGATGACCGCCGGGATCTCCGCGAAGTACGCCAGTCCGGCGAACTCGGACATGAGCGAGATGCCCGGGCCGGCCGTCGACGTCATCGCCCGGGCCCCCGCCCACCCGGCTCCGATCACCATGCCCACCGCCGCCAGCTCGTCCTCGGCCTGCACGATGGCGTAGGTGCTCTTCCCGTCCGCCCCCATCCGGTAGCGCCGCATGTATCCGATCAGGGTCTCGACCAGGGAAGAGGAGGGAGTGATCGGATACCAGGTCACCACCGTCACCCCACCGAACATCGCCCCCAGGGCGCCGGCCGCGTTGCCCTCGATGATGATCTTCCCCCGGTTGGCGTCCATCCGGCGGACCTGGAAGGGGTCCTTCTTCTCCAGCGACGCCTTCGCGAAGTCGAAGCCGGCCATCGCCGCGCGCACGTTCAGCTCCGCCGCCTTGGCCTTCTTCCGGAACTGCTTGGCGATCGCCGCCTCGACCTCGCCCATCTCCATGCCGAGGAGGTGGGCCACCACCCCCACGTAGGCCATGTTCTTCAGGAGCTTCTTCAGCTTGGCGTCACTGCTGACCGGCTGGATCACCTTGTCGAACGGCACCGGGTAGAACGCCAGGTCGGAGCGGACGCTCCCGAGCTGCAGCGGCTCGTCGAACACCACCGCCGAGCCAGGGCGCAGCGACAGCACGTCTTCCCGCGCGGTCTCGGCATTCATCGCCACGAGGAGATCGACCTCCTTCTTCCGGGCGATCCACCCGTCCTTGCTCGCGCGGATGGTGTACCAGGTGGGGAGCCCCGCGATGTTCGAGGGGAAGAGGTTCTTCCCCGAGACCGGGATGCCCATCTGGAACAGCGTCCGGAGCAGCACCATGTTCGCGCTCTGCGAGCCGGACCCGTTCACGGTCGCGACCTGCAGGCTCATGTCGTTGATCACCGTCGATGCGCTCTGACTCATGGACCTCCTCGAAACCCCTGGAAGGCCTACAGTCGCACCCGGAAGGCCGGCGCGGCAACTTTCGGAGTCCCTACGGCCGCCCGCCCGAGCGCACCGTCCGGGAGTGCGGCTCCGAGCGCAGAGCGAGCTTCCGCTCGGCCCACCGCGTCGCGCCGAACACCGCGACCCAGAGCGCGAGCCCACCCGCGATGCGCGGTGCGAGCCAGCGGAGCCACGGGCCCACGCCTCGCCGCTCGCGGCTCGCCAGCCAGAGGAGCAAGCCGAGCACGGCGAGCCACATTGCGGTGGCGACTGCCCAGGCGATGGCGTCGTTGCGTTCCAGGCGGGCTCCCCGGACAGAACGTGCCACACTTCGCCCCCCCTCGCGCCACTGGCCGTGAGCACGGGTGGTCGCCACGTCCACCTCCGGACCGCGACAGCCCCGCCGTTCCCTGCAGGAATCCGCTACTGGAGCTCCGTGCCGGCCACACCCTCGAGCAGATCCAGGAGGAGGTGACCCTGGACGACGTCCGGAAGATCTGCCCCGTCTGGACGCCGGCCTCGCTCGACGAGGACTGGCGCCAGAGCGTCAAGACGCTCGTCGAGCGTTCCTTCCGCGGCGTCCGCGGCCAGGGTTGACCGCCCGGGGAACACCGTTGCCTGCACACCGGTTGCCCGAGACCGCCCGTTGTCCGATGGCTGCGAGGATGCCCTCCCGCCCCCTGCTCCTCGTCTCCGCGCTGGCCCTCGCCTGCGCCTCCGCGGATCCGCATCCCGGAGCTGCCTCGGCCGCATCCGCCGATGCCGGTCGCCCGTCCGCCGTCGCGCCCGTCGACGCCGGCCACCCGGGGATCGACCTCGCGGGGATGGATCGCTCCGTCGCGCCCGGGGACGACTTCTTCCTCCATGCCAACGGGACCTGGCTGAAGCAGGCGGAGATCCCCGGCGACAAGTCTGGCTGGGGCACGTTCAACATCCTGGCGGAGCAGGCGCTGGAGCGCACCCGTGCGCTCCTCGAGGATGCGGCGGCTTCCGCGGCGGGCCCCGGCTCCGAGGAGCGGGAGGTCGGCGACTTCTACGCCACCGCCCTCGACGAGGCCGCCGTCGAGGCACAGGCGCTCGCCCCGGTCCTGCCGCGCCTCGCGACGATCGCCGCGCTGCGCGACAAGCGCGCGCTGGCGCGTGCCCTCGGAGCGGAGCTGCGCCTCGAGGTGGACCCCCTGAACAACGCCGTCTTCCAGACCAGCCGTCTGTTCGGATTCTGGGTGGCGCCGGACCTGAACCGCGGAGTGACCCAGACCGGCTACCTCCTCCAGGGTGGGCTGGGGATGCCCGACCGCGAGTACTACCTCTCGGACAACCCGAAGATGGCGGCCACCCGCGACCGGTACCGGGCGCACGTGGCGAAGGTCCTGTCGCTGGCCGCCATCCCCGATGCCGAGGCGCGGGCCGGACGTATCCTGGACCTCGAGACCCGCATCGCCCGGGTGCACGCCAGCCGTGCCGACTCGCTCGAGGTGCGCAAGGCGAACAATCCCTGGCCGGTGGCCGAGCTCCCCCGGCGGGCCCCTGGCCTGGACTGGCCCGCCTTCCTCGCCGGAGCTCGGCTCGACCGGCAGAAGATTCTCATCGTCTGGCATCCAGCCGCGGTCCGCGGGATCGCTGCCCTGGTGAAGCAGGTGCCGCTCGCCACCTGGAAGGAGTGGATGACCTTCCACGCGGTGAATCGCCGGGGGGCGCTCCTCCCCCGGGCCTTCGTGGAGGAGAACTTCGACTTCTACGGGCGCACGCTGAGCGGCGCGCCCCAGCTCGCCGAACGCTGGAAGCGAGCCACCGCGCTCACCAGCGTCCAGCTCCCGGACGCGGTGGGCAAGCTCTATGTGGCCCGGCACTTCCCGGCCGAGTCCAAGGCCCAGGTCCAGGCGATGGTCCGGGACATCATCGCCGCCTTCGATCGGCGGATCGCCGCGCTCGACTGGATGACTCCCGAGACCAGGTCCCGCACCCGGGAGAAGGCCCGGACGCTCTACGTGGGCGTCGGCTACCCCGACCGCTGGAGGGATATCTCCGGGCTCGAGATCCGGAAGGGAGACCTCGTGGGCAACGTCGAGCGCGCCGAGCTGTTCGAGTATCGCCGCTGGGTGGCGCGCCTGGGACAGCGCGCCGACCGCACCGAGTGGGCGATGAGCGCGCAGACGGTGAACGCGATCAACCTCCCCCTGCAGAACGCGCTGAACTTCCCGGCCGCCATCCTCGAGCCGCCTTTCTTCGACCCGGGTGCTCCCTCGGCCGCCAACTACGGGGCGATCGGCACGGTCATCGGCCACGAGATCTGTCACAGCTTCGACGACCAGGGAGCGCTCTTCGACGCCGAGGGCCGCTTCCACAACTGGTGGACGCCGCAGGACTTCGCCCGCTTCGAGGAGTCGGGGACGCGGCTGGTGGCTCAGTACGACGCCTATCGACCCTTCCCCGACCTGCACGTGAACGGGAAGCTGACGCTCAGCGAGAACATCGCTGACGTCGCGGGGCTGTCCGCCACGCTCGACGCGTGGCGCGCCTCGCTCCAGGGCCGGCCCGCGCCTCAGGTGGGCGGTTTCAGCGGCGAGCAGCAGGTCTTTCTGGCCTACGCCCAGACCTGGCGGAGCAAGGTCCGCGAGCCGCTCGCGCGGCAGTACCTGGTCGCGGACGGGCACGCCCCGGACCACTATCGCGCGCTGACGGTCCGGAACGTCGATGCCTGGTACGACGCCTTCCAGGTCCGGCCGGGCCAGGCGCTCTTCCTCGCGCCGCCGGATCGGGTGCGGGTCTGGTGAGCGGCCGCTGCTTCCCACTTGAAACGCACCCGGCCTTGCACGAAGGGGAGGTATGACCCAGCGCCTCCGCTTCCTCCTGCTCCTCGCCC
This sequence comes from Myxococcaceae bacterium, assembly GCA_003818285.1. GTDB lineage: Bacteria > Myxococcota > Myxococcia > Myxococcales > Myxococcaceae > RPRB01. The sequence goes on along the minus strand of RPRB01000004.1, from coordinate 71,027 downwards.
TCGCCCTCGGCTGCGCCTCCACCGAGGCCGGAAAGGCACCCCCGCCGGCCCCGGGCTCGCCCGGCGCGGCGACCGCGAGCGCGCCGGACGCAGGCACCCACGGGGTCGACCTCGCGGGGATGGACCGCTCGGTCCCCCCCGGCGACGATTTCTTCCTCCACGCCAACGGGACCTGGCTCAAGGAGACGGAGATCCCCTCCGACTTGAGCCGCTGGGGGACCTTCAACATCCTCGCCGAGCAGTCGATGCAGCGTGTCCGGGCCGTGCTCGAGGCGGCGGCTGACGGCAGCGCTCCCGCCGGCTCGGAGGAGCGAAAGGTGGGCGACTTCTATGCCAGCTACCTGGACGAGGCCGCCGTCGAGGCGCGCGGGCTCGAGCCGCTCCGTCCCCACCTCGCCACCATCTCCGCGCTGCGCGACCGCACCGCGCTGGCCCGGGCGCTCGGCGTGGACCTCCGCACCGACGTCGACTCGCTGAACTGCACGCACTACCACACCAGCCGGCTCTTCGGGCTCTGGGTGGCGCCGGACCTGAACCAGCCCAGCGTCTACGCCGGGTACCTGTTCCAGGGCGGTCTGGGGATGCCCGACCGCGAGTACTACCTGTCGACGAACCCGAAGATGGTCGCCACGCGCGACGGCTATCGGGCCCACGTCGCCCGGGTGCTCACGCTGGCCGGCATCGGCGATGCCGAACGGAAGGCGGCCCGCATCGTGGACCTCGAGACCCGGATCGCCCGGGTGCACGCCTCCCGCGCCGAGTCGCTGGAGGTGCGCCACGCCGCACCCTGGATGCGCACCGAGTTCGGCAAGCGGGCCCCGGGTCTGGACTGGGGCGCCTTCTTCGCCGCCGCCGGGCTCCAGCAACCCACCGTGGTGGTCTGGCAGCCAGCTGCCGTGAAGGGCCTCGCCGCCCTGGTGAAGCAGGTCCCCCTGTCCACCTGGAAGGAGTGGATGACCTTCCACGCCGTGGATCGCATGTCCCCGGTGCTCCCCCGGGCCTTCGTGGACGAGAACTTCGCCTTCTACGGCAAGGTCCTCGCCGGAACACCCGAGCTGCCCGCACGGTGGAAACGGGCCGTGGAGGCCGTCGCCGAGCTCCGCTCGAAGCAGGTCGGCTTCCGCGAGGGGGCGGGCATGGGCAACGCCGCGGGGAAGCTGTACGTGGCGCGCCACTTCCCTCCGTCGGCAAAGGGGCAGATCGAGGAGATGGTCAGGCAGATCAGCACAGCCTTCGACCAGCGCATCCAGGCCCTGGACTGGATGGCGCCGGAGACCAAGGCCCAGGCCCGGGCGAAGGTGAAGAGCCTCCGGGTGAGCGTCGGTTACCCCGACCGCTGGGTCGACTACTCGGCGCTGGAGATCTCCCGCGGAGACCTCCTGGGCAACATGGAGCGCGCGGCCCACTTCGACTACCGGCGACGGGTCGCTCTGCTCGGGAAGCCGGTGGATCGAGGCGACTGGTGCATGGAGCCCCAGACCGTCAACGCGGTCAACCTCCCGCTGCACAACGCCCTCAACTTCCCCGCGGCGATCCTCGAGCCGCCCACCTTCGATCCCCGGGCGACGGCGGCGGTGAACTATGGCGGGGTCGGCACCGTCATCGGCCACGAGGTGAGCCACAGCTTCGACGACCAGGGAGCGATGTTCGACGCCGAGGGGCGGCTCCGGAACTGGTGGACCCCAGCGGACTTCGCGAAGTTCGAGCAGTCCGGAGCGCGGCTCGTCGCCCAGTTCGACACCTACCGGCCGTTCCCCGACCTTCACGTCAACGGCAAGCTCACCCTGAGCGAGAACATCGCCGACGTGGCGGGCATCGCCGCCGCCCACGACGGCTGGCGCGCCTCGCTGGGCGGAACGGAGCCGCCAGAAGTCGGAGGACTCACCGGCGAGCAGCAGTTCTTCCTCGCCTACGCCCAGAACTGGCGGGCGAAGGTCCGCGAGCCGCTGGCGCGCCAGTACCTGCTCACCGACGGACACGCCCCGGCCCACTACCGGGCGTTCTCGGTGCGCAACGCTGACGCCTGGTACTCCGCCTTCGGAGTGAAGCCGGGCCAGGCCCTGTACCTCGCCCCCGAGGAGCGGGTCCGCGTGTGGTGAGGCTCTCCGCTAGTCCGCGCGGTTCTTCGTGAGCCGGCTGACCACCTGGGCCAGCCGCTCGCGGGCCGGCGCGCTGAAGGCCGTCTCCACCCATCGCCGCGCGTCGTGGCGCGCGGCGCGACGCACCGCCGCCGCCACCGGCCCCCGGATCGCCTCCTTGACGTCGCGGAACGCCGGCCGGGGCAACGCGGCGAGCTCCGCGGCGCGGCCTCGGGCTTGCTCCAGCAGCACGGCCTGAGGGACCACTGCCTCGATCAGACCCAGCGCCCGGGCCTCCTCCGGAGCGAGCAGTCGCCCCTCCAGCGCGACTGGTCCCAGGGAGGCCGGCGTCACCTGGCAGCGGAGCGTCTCCAGCACCACCGCGGGCAGGCCGAGGCCGATCTGCACCTCGTTGAGGCCGATGCGGTAGTCGCCGGCCGCGGCGAGCCGCACGTCGGCCTGCATCGCGAGCACGCATCCGCCGGCGATGGCGTGACCGTTGATGGCGGCCACCACCGGCACCGGCAAGGTGAACACGCGGAGCATCACCTCGGAGAAGCGCCGGATGAAGCGCTCCAGCCCGGGGCGGTCGAGCGCGGTCAGCTCCGGCAGGTCCAGCCCCGCGGAGAACGCGCTGCCCTCCCCGGTCAGCACCAGGGCGCTGGCGCCCGAGGCGGTGACGGCATCGAGCTGGGCCGAGAGCCGGTCGAGGAACGCCGAGCCGATCGCGTTGGCCTTGCCGGCCCGCATCGGCAGGACGGCCACCTCGCCTGAGGTCTGGATGTCCATGTCCCCACTACATCGTGAGCCCGCCGTCCACGTCCACCGTGCGGCCGTTGAAGTACTCGCACTCGATGCAGAACTTGATCGCCAGCCAGATGTCCTCCGGCTCGCCGATGCGCCCCGTGGGGATGGCCGAGACCAGGGCCTCGCGCGCCCGGGGGTTCATCGACCGGGTCATCGGGGTGTCGATCATCCCCGGCGCCACCGCGGTGGCCCGGATCCCGAAGGGGCCGAAGTCCCGAGCCCAGGTGAAGGTGTTCGCCGCCAGCGCCGCCTTGGCGGCGACGTAGTTCGACTGCCCGCGGTTCCCGTGCCGGGCGATGCTCGACATGCTCACCACCACCCCGGGGCGGGTGCCGGTCTCGACCATCTTCCGCACCGCCTCGCGGACCAGCAGCGTGGCCCCGGTGAGGTTCACCGCCAGCACCGCGTCCCACTGCTCCTTGGGAAGCACCGTCACTGCGCCCGTGTGCCGGTCCTTCTTCACCAGGAGCCCGTCCCGGAGGATCCCGGCGTTGTTCAGCACCGTGTTCAGCCCACCCATCGCGCCCTGCGCCCACTCGACGAAGCCACGCACCTCCGACTCCTGGGAGACGTCGAGCGCCCGGGCGTGGAGCTTGCCGCTGATCCCCCGCGCCAGCTCCATCGTGTCCGCCAGACCCTGGGGATTCACGTCGCCGATGGCGACCTGCGCGCCCGACTGGCAGAGCCGGAGCGCGAAATGGCGACCCAGCCCCTGGGCGCCGCCCGAGACGATGCACTTCACCGACGCGAGATTCATGGTGAGCTGGCTCCCCTCCCGGAGCTGGCGGAACCCCCCACTGTAAGGCCTCGGCCCGACGCGAGGACAGACGTTTCGGAGCGGCTGGCCTAGGCTGAAGACCGCCCATGCGCCGACTCGTCCTGGTGGCCTTCGCCCCGGGTGCTCGAGGGCGAGCGGCACAAGGCGGGGCGGCTTCTCGGCGTCAGCCCCGAAGCCTCCCGCGGCGGTGGTCGAGGCCGCGCTCTCCGCCCAGCTCGCGGCGCATGACCCGGGCAAGCTGAACGGGCTCGCGCCCGACCTCCGGCGCGTGGTGCTGGAGCGGCGCGAGGCGCTCCGGCGCGCGCGTGATTTCCTGCTGGGCAAGTCTCCGGCCGGAAGCGCACCTCAGCAGTGAGTCCGCAGCACGCTCACCAGCTCGCGCACGCCGGGCGGCTTGCGCAGCACCGACACCGCGTCCAGCCCGTGGGCGTGATGGTCGGCGTCCTGGTACGCCGAGAGCACCACCACTGGAATCGAGGCGAGCCGGGGGTCGCGCCGCTGCGCCTCCCGGAAGCTGGCTCCGTCCATGACCGGCATCATCAGGTCCAGGAGGATGACGCAGGGGAGCTCGGCGGCACGGAGGAGGAAGGCCAGCGCCTCGGAGCCATCTCTCGCTCCCACCGCTTGGAACCCATGATCCTCGAGGATCTCGATGAGGGCCTGGCGGATGTCGAGATCGTCCTCGACCACCAGCACGGTGTGGCTCATCGAGTGACTCCCGTGGGCAGCGCCCGCGGCAACCGGATGACGAAGTGTGCGCCCTTCGGACGCGGCCGGGTGAGGCGGATGTCCCCCCCGTGCGCCTCGACGATCTGTCGGGCGACGTAGAGCCCCAGCCCCAGTCCGCCGAAGTTTCGCCTCGAGGTCGCCCGCTCGAACCGGAGGAAGATCCGATCCCACTCCGACTCGGGGATGCCCGGCCCTCCGTCGGACACGGTGAGCGTCACCTCCTTCTCGTTCCCGCTCAGCACGATGTCCACCGGAGTCCCGGCGGCGTACTTCAACGCATTGACCAGGAGGTTGGTGACCACCTGCTCGATGCGCAGCCGGTCCCAGCGGCCCTCCAGAACTCCGTCGGAGCGAAGGCTGACCACCGACCCAGCGCGGAGCGCGTGCTCCCGGAAACGCTCGACAACCTCCTGGACCGCCGCCGTGAGATCGAACTGGCTGGGGCTGAGGGTGAGGCTCCCGCTGGTGATCCGCGACACGTCCATGAGCGTGTCCACGAGGGTGACCAGCCGCTCTCCGCTCCGGCAGGCCCGCTCGATCTTCGCCCGGACCCGGGGATCGATCCCATCGGGGCGCTCGAGCAGGGCCTGGAGCTGGAGCTGCACGGCGCTGAGCGGCGTCCGCAGCTCGTGGGCGGCGATGGAGAGGAACTCGTCGCGGAGACGAACCGCCTCCTCGGCGTGCGCGAGCCGGAGCTGCTCCTCCTGCGCCCGGAGGCGCTCGGTGAGGTCGCGGGTCACCTTGGCGAAGCCCGTCAGCCGTCCACGGTCGTCGACGAGGGCGGTGATCACCACGTCCGCCCAGAAGCGCGTCCCGTCCTTGCGGACCCGCCAGCCCTCGCTCTCCACTCGGCCCTCGCGAACGGCCTGCGCGAGCAGCGTCGCCGGGAGCCCGCGGGAGAGATCCTCCGGCGTGTAGAACCTCGACATGTGCTGACCGATGATCTCGTCGGCTCTGTAGCCCTTGGCCCGCTCGGCTCCGGCGTTCCAGGTCTCGACGTTCCCGGAGGGATCGAGCATGAAGATCGCGTAGTCCTTGACGCTGGAGACGAGCGCACGGAAGCGCTCCTCGACGGAGCGAGGGCCCGCCGCATCCGACGGCTCGGGATCGGGAAGGCTCGCCGTGTCCGACGGGGAGGAGGTCATCCGGGCGTCAATTTGCTGAGCCTGGCACCGAACAGCCCCCCAGGCTCGTTTTCCAGCGGTTCGTGCGTTCAGTCCCCGGCAGAAGGCTGTCGACTCACGCTGCGCGTCAACACTCCCGGGGCCCGGGACGCCGCGCCCGCCGAGGTCAGAAACGGATCCGGGTGCGGGACTACTTGCTGCTCTTCGCCCGCCCGGACAGCTGCCGGAGGTAGGCCACCACCGACTTGATGTCTCCAGCCGAGAGCTTGGTCGCCGGCATGTCCTTGGACAGCCCCTTCGACGGACCTCCCTCGGTGATGACCGCCGCGAGAAAGTCGTCCGAGCGCTTGGGGAGGACCGCGGGGTCGGTGAAGTTCGGGGGCTTGGTGGTGAAGTACGCCGCGTCGTCGCCGTCGCCCTTGCCCGTGCCCCCGTGGCAGCTCGCGCATTCGCGATCGTAGACGACCTTCCCCGCCGCCGCGTCGGGCTTCGCCGCCCCTGCCGCCAGGCCACCGGCGAGGACTGCCGCCAGCGCGACAGGCCGCGTCGTGCTCCGGACCCGCATCGGGACACCCTCCCCCGGGAGCCCGGGACGGGCGACCCGTGGCGGCGAGCCTATCCCGCTCCGCGACCGGCTACGGGCGCGCGGTGGGCTTTCCGGCGTCCTTCCATCCCTTCAGGCCAGGGGCCAGGACCGCCACCCGGGTGTATCCCGCCTCGACCGCCCGACCGGCGGCCGTGTGCGAGGCCGTTCAAAGCCGGCTCGAGCAGTAGAAGACCAGCGGGGCCTTCTTGTCCGCCGGCAGCTCCTTGCTCGGGTCGTACCCGTCGGACGAGCTCAGCAGCTTCGCCCCGGGGATGACCCCGTTCTTCTCCCGGAACTCCGGGTCGTTGGCGTCGAGCAGGGTCGGTGGGGACTTCGGGTCCTTCTGCATCGACTCGAGGTCGGACATCTCGATCATCCGGAACTTTTCCCGAGATTCCGCGGCCACGGCCAGGCCGGTGGCGAGCAGGACACCCAGGGCGAGCAGAGGGACGCACGTCATGATGGTCAGGCGGACCTAGTCGGCCCGGACCCCTGCGACAAGGTGCTTCCGTCCCGCGCACGGCGCCTCGGAAATGACCCACCCCGTGCCCGCGCGACTGTCCTGCGGAACAGCTGGAGGGCAGCCGAGCCTTCGCTAGAGTTGTCGACAAGGTGACCTCCTCTTGGGTCCGTCGGCTCCCCGCGCTGCTCCTCGCCGCGTGTGCGGGATGCGGCGTCGCTGCCCCGGAGATCACCGCCGCGGCAAGCTGCAACCTGGAGACCGTCCCGGTGCTGATCGAGGAGGGCGTCACGCCGCGCGACTCACCGGCGATCACCTGCCTGACCTACGCCTCCGCCCTCGAGGACTACCGCGACACCTTCGTGGAGTGGTGGGGCCCCGTGGCGCTGCAGGATGAGCAGTGGACGGTCCGGGTGCGCGCAGGCGCCGCGGTGGATGCGGCGGGACACACCGGAATCACCTACCACCACTCCAGGGTCGTCGACGTCGCCGAGGAGGCTCTGGAGACCTTTCCTCACGAGCTCCGTCACGTGCAGCTGGGGCGGGGCTCCGACGACCACAATGGCTGGTGCAGCAGCTTCGCGCCATGGGAGGAACAGGTGCTCGGGATCAACGAGCGGACCTACCTCGGTTGCGAGCGGTGAGCGCGGCTCACCCGATGGTCCCGACAACCGTGACCGGCGCGCTGGCGTGGCCGTTGGCGGTGACGAAGTTCCGGACGATGGCACCCGAGCCGCCGACGCCGAGGGCGGCGAAGATGACTCCGGCGAGGACGAGGCCCAGCGACCGATTGTGACGGCTGGCGGAGAAGAGGGCGGCGGTGTTCATGGCGAGCTCCTTTGGAGAGGCGAGACGCCCTCTCCCCAGTGCATGGCCGTTGCCAGCCCGGAACCCAGGAACTCCAGACACTTGGATCCGAGCGTGTTGCGCCGCCGGTGACGGCCGGCCGGGGAGTGTCGCGGCCGGGGTTGCACCCACCTGGCAGCAGGCGCCCCGCAGCTGTGAGACGCCTGCTCAGGCCGCCAGGAGCGCGATCGCGATCGCGATGAGCACGCCCATCAGGCTCTCCCCGGCGATGAACCCGCTCGCCACCGGGGTGACGGTGGCGTCCACCTCGGGAGGCCGCCGGCGCCGCACCAGCTCGGCCGCGAGCGCGCCGATGAAGAAGGCCAGCGAGTTGGCGAAGGGGATCATGAAGGAGACTCCCACCGCGGTCGGCGATGGGATGAAGGCCCGCAGCCTCCGCGGAGCGAACCGCTCGAGCATCGCGAGCACTACGCCGACGACCAGCCCGACCATGATGCCCTGCCGCGCCGCCGGGTGGAGCTGCGACGCGCCCTCCGACAGCAGGCGGGAGACGCTCGCCCAGACCTGCACTCCCGGCGCCGGGAAGTGCTGGGAGCCGAGCACGTCCGCGCTCGGGACGAGGAGGTTGAAGGCGGGGACGACGGCCACCGCTCCGGCCACCGCGCCGAAGAGCTGGCCGATCAGCTGCTGCCGCGGCTTGGCCCCGAGGAGCCAGCCCGACTTGAGGTCGGTGAGCAGATCCGCCGCATGGAGTCCCACGCCCGCGGTGACGTTCGCCCCGGTGATGTTCGGGAGCAGCTGGCCCGGGAGCGCCGCGCCGTAGACCAGCTGGGTCACGGGGCCGAGCGCCTTGCTGGGCGTCACGTCGGTCTCGCCCGTCACCCGGGAGGCGACCACCCCGAGTAGCACCGCGAGCGGCAGCGCCAGGAGCGCTGCCCAGACCGGGAACCCGAACAGCGTCACCATCAGGGCGACGATGATCGGCCCGAGCACCAGGTACGCCATCCCGAACCAGGTGAGCGGAGCCTCGACCGCCGCCATCGGGTCCGCGGCCGAGCCCCGGCGCGCGCCTCGCCGGAACACGCTCAGGAGCCCCGAGAGGGCGCGGACCACGGTCCGCCACTGGAACCCGAAGGCGAGAAGCCCCGAGGCGATCATCAGCGCCGCCCCCGGCCACAGAGACCAGCCGAGGAGCGAGCGGAAGTTGACCGCCCCGAACACTCCCCGATCGTGCATCCAGGGGGCGAGCACGCAGAAGTTCAGGAGGCCGCCGAGGAGCATCGACCACCCGGTGCGGAACCCGAGCAGCGCCCCGCCACCGATGAGGAGCACGCTCCAGTCGAAGCTGACCGTCCACTGGGATGCCGGGAAACCCCGCAAGGTGAAGGGGAACCCGGTGGAGGCGGGCACGTGCACCGGCAACCACCGCAGGTCCCGGACGAAGGCGAGCGCGGCCCCGAAGGCCGCGGCCCAGCCGAGCTTCCGCGCGCGGCGCACGGCCTCGCCGCCCTCGCCGTGGAGCGCGTGCAGCGTCTCGGCGGTGGCGGTCCCGGTGGGGAACGGCAGCCCCTCGACGTTGATCAGCTGCCGCTTGATCGGCACGGCGGTGAAGACCCCCAGCATGGCGATCACCGCCAGCCAGGCCATCATTGCCACCGGCTCCGGGCGGAGACCGGTCAGGAGGAGCAGGGCACCCATCGCCGGGAGGTTCCCCCCGCCGGTCATGAACCCCGCCGAGGACGCCACCGATCCCATCGCGTTGTTCTCGAGGATCCCGAACTCGCGCCGGACCAGCCCGAGCGCCCTGCCCAGCCGGAACAGGGCGAAGGCCATGACGCAGGCGGTGATCGTGACCCCGAAGCTCCAGCCAGCCTTGAGGACGACGTAGAGGTTCGAGAGGCACATCAGCGCGCCGAGCAGCATGCCGACCACCACCGCGCGCACCGTGAGCTGCGGGACGCCCGGCCGGTACACCGTGCGCAGCCACCGCTGCTCGGGGTCCTCGACCGGGGACGGGCCGGGGGGCGAACTCAGCTCGGAAGGTGCGGTGGCCATCACTGCGTCTGCGGCACGAACCGATAGTCGACGTCGAGCGTGACGGTGACCGACGCATCATCCACGAGGAGGACGCGTCCCACAATCGCGTCGCCGCGCTCGTTGAGCTCCGGTGGGCCCCGCCATGATCGGGCTGTGCCAGCTCAGCCGCGGGTCACGCCCGTCGGTGGCCAATCGGGCGTCAGCAGTCAGCCGCCCCAATGGCGCGTCGAGGACGAGGGCGCTGCCGGGGCTGCGGCGCCGGTGGAGACAGCCGTCGGAGAAGCTTCTCTTGGTACTCGGCCGCCGCACCGGGCCTCGCTGCGCAGCGCCGGGCACGATGGTGGGCGCTCTCGCTGCGCACGTACAGGGCGACGGCATCGAGCTGCCCGTCGCGGAGCACCTCGCTCACCCGGTACACCCGGGGGAGCCACGACGCCCAGCGGAACGAGCGGACGATGAAGACGCCCCCGAGCCCGCGGTAGAGCAGACGGCTCGCCACGATGCCCGGGCCGAAGGCGTCCGGGTTCGCCGCGATGACGTTGTCGATGGTGAGGAATCGAGTGACCGTCATCCGCACAGCCTCCTCCATCGCGCACGCCCACTGCCAGCACGATCAGCCGACTCAGACCGGGGTCGCTGGCGTCCATGGAGCGACCACGTGGACGGGAGAAAATGAAAGCCCCGGGGGCGCCGGGGCTTCGAGGAGCGGGAAAAGGGATTTGAACCCTCGACCCTCGCCTTGGCAAGGCGATGCTCTACCACTGAGCTATTCCCGCACTGGACGACGCTGGCCTGTTACCAACCGCCGCCCCCGGGGGTCAAGCCGCCCGCGGATGGGGCATCTCCGCCAGCCATGGTAGATGCGACCGATGGCCTCTTCCGGGGGGAACCCACCCGTGCCCGTTCGTCCTTCGTTTCTCGCCACGACCGTCCTCGTCCTGCTCCTCGGCTGCGGAGGTTCCGACGGGCCTGGACTGCAGGACGGCGGAGGCGGTGGAGGGGGAGGAGGCGGCGGAGGGGGCGGAGGGACGACCGTCTCCGGCTCGGTGCTCGATGGCTTCGGTCAACCTCTGGCCAATCGCACCGTGCTCATCGGCCCGGGCTCGGCCACCACCGGCGCCAACGGCCAGTTCACCATCTCCGGGGTCACCACTCCCTACGACCTGATCATCCTCGAGCCGTCACCGGCGAGGGTGGCGACGGTCTACGCTCAGCTCACCCGGACCGATCCGAAGCTGCTCGACCTTGCTGCCGGTACCCAGCCGACCCGGAGCGCCACCCTGGGAGGGGGCATCGTGGGAGGCGACGCGCTTCCCACGCCCTCGGGCGAGCTGACCGCCGTGAGCTACGGCGCCCCGGAGATCTCGACCGGTGCCTACGTGGAGGCCACCCCGTACTCCTTTCCAGTCGCCTGGTCCGGCGCCAGCACCATCACCGGTACCGTGCACGGCCTGCAGTGGACCGTCGACGCGAACGGCACCGTCACCGGCTACCGCTCGCACGGGGTGCAGACCGGGGTCGCCCTCACCAGCGGAGGCACGGTGAGCAACGCCGACCTCATGCTCGCCGCGGTCCTGACCGACCCGATCTCGACGACCATCTCCGCACCCGCGGGCCACGAGATCCTGGAGCGGGACGTGTACGTGACCTTCGACGATCTGGCGTACTTCCCGGTGAGCCTGGACGGCCTGGACGCGGGCACCCTCACGGTCCCGGTGCCCTCCGGCATCGGCGCGAAGGCCATCGTCAGCGCCACCGCCCTCACCGGCGACGGCACCTCGTTCACCACGGCGCAGATCACCGGCGTGAATCCGGGCACGACCGGCGCCGTGCTCACCCTGCCCTCGCCCGCGATCGCCACTGCCCCCGCCGATGGCGCGACCGGAGTGGACACCAGCACCGAGTTGGTGTGGACCCCGGTCGCCGGGGGAATCCACGTCCTCGTGCTGAGCGGCGCCGCGAACGATCCGACTTACCTCATCGCCAGCGGAGGCACGCACGCCCGCATCCCCGACCTCAGTGCACACGGGCTCGGCCTCCCCTCCGCCCATCCGTACGACTTCCAGCTTTTCGCCGTCGGTCCCTACGCCAGCATCGACGCCTTCGCCGAGACCGGGACCTTCCCCCGTGAGGGCGTCGGTTTCCAGACGCAGACCTTCACGAGCTTCACCACGAGGTGAGCCGGGCGGTCTTCAGGCCTCCGCCGACCCGCCGCCCTGGCCTCGCCGGGCCAGCATCTGCAGGAAGCCGCGGAAGTAGACGCCCGCGCTCCAGAGGCTGAACACCACGCTCAGGTAGGTCAGCACCTGGCCCACGGCGTTGAAGCTCACCGGACCGCGCCAGACCCACAGGTCCAGCTCGTGCCGGTAGTGCACCAGCAGGGCGATGATCCCCACCAGCTGGAGGGCGGTCTTCCACTTCCCCTCCTGCCCCGCGGCGATGACCATCCCCTCGCTGGCGGCGATCTGCCGCAGACCGGTGACCACCAGCTCGCGCGACAGCAGGAGGATGGCCACCCAGGCCGGGAAGCGCCCGAGCCGGACCAGCATCACCATCGCCGCGAGGACGATCAGCTTGTCGGCGAGCGGGTCGAGGAACTTGCCGATGACGGTGACCAGCCCCATCCGCCGGGCGAGCCAGCCGTCCACCACGTCGGTGATCGCCGCCACGGCGAACAGCGCCCCGGCCAGGAGCGAGGCCAGGGGGCTCGCCTGGTACGCCAGGTAGATGAAGAGCGGGATGATGAGGATCCGGCCGAAGGTCAGGAGGTTCGGGACGTTCCAGAACTCCTTCAGCAGCACCCCGGGCGGCCGGCGCTCGCGGCCGGCACGAGGCCGCCGGCGCCTCCGCCGCACTGGCCGCTCTTCCGGGGGCCGGTTCACGGTCCCGGGCTTACCCCACGTGCGCCCGGGTTGGCGACGAGCAACCGAGGGGAAGTAGCCTCTCGCCGTCATGCGTCGTACCGGGGCACTGCTGGTCCTCGTCGCGCTCGGAGCTGCCGCCGAGGCCCCGAGTGACGCCGCGGTCGAGCTCTCCCAGCTTCGTGAGTCCGCCCGCGAGGCGCTGAGCACCAGCTGCGGGCGCTGTCACGACCGCACACGCTCCACCGCACGGCCCGCGGCGCTCCGGATCTTCGATCTCCACGAGCGGGACTGGTCGGCACGCGTGACCGACGTGCAGATGGACCACATGGTGGAGCGTTTCGAGGGCTTCCGGATGCCGCAAGCGGACCGGGTCGCCGTCACCCGCTTCCTGGATGCCGAGCGCGCAAGCCGCGCGGCGCTCGCAACTCCCCCGGTGGACGCCGCCGCCGCGCGCTGAATCCTTCCGGCGTTGCCGGGGGCGCTAGGTCGTCCCCGCCGGAACGCAGAGCAGGGCCACCCCCTCGCCCGACAGCTCCACCGCGGGGGCAGGGGTTCCCTCCGGGCCTTCCCAGCCGAGCGCCACCACGCGCGGGCTCAGCTGGCCCTGCCACCCCACCCAGTGCTGGAGCGGAACGGTGACCGGCGCGTCGTGCCGCACCTCGGTGGAGCGCAGCGGGCCGGGAAGCGCGAGCAGCACCTGCCCTACCCCGCTCAGGTGGACGAGGTCGAGGTCGGGGGCCACCTCGCTCGGGACCCGCCCGTTCTCGAACATCACCGGCTCCTCGAAGCCGAACACCCAGTCCTCGCGGAGGTAGACGCTCTCGTCCCCGAGGTCGACGGCGAGGAAGGTCCTCCCCATCACCCCGAGCCAGGCCGTCCCGGTTCCCACCAGCCGGTGCATGCGTACCGGGCCCCAGCCGAACGGCTTGTCGGTCACCCGGCCGCGGAAGCGCTTGAACTCGGCCCGCGCCTCGATGAGCCCGGTCCAGCCCAGGAGCCCGGCGGTGCGCACCAGCACCTCGCCCCGGACCTCCACCCGGACCGCTTCGGGCGTGACGGTGAAGGTGCGGCTCCCGTCTCCGGGCAGCTTCCCCGCGACGGTGGTGAGCTCGGTGGGCCGCACCACCGGGTGCGCCGGCTCCTCCGCGGCGGCGCGCACGCCCGTCGGGGGCGAAGCGTTCGACGGCGGCGCTCTCGGGGGGGCCGCGGGCGGGAACTGCTGGACGGGTGCGGGCGAGGGCGCCTCCCGGGCCGGCGCGGGCTCGCTGGCGGCGGCCGCGGCCTCACCGTTTCCGAAGCTGGGAAGCGGCGCCGCGGGCACCGGCGGCGCCGGTGGGACCGTCTCGGTGAGCGGGATCGGCGTGGCCGGCCTGCCCGCGAGGTCCGAGACCGAGACCACCGGGAGCTCCTGGGTGATCCCCGTGATCTTCGACTCGGCGGGCGGGGGCGCGGGCCGCGGCGGCACGGGCACCGGACGCGCCTCGGCAGCGAGGGCCTTGGCCATCTTCTCCGCCATGGCCTCCGAACCGGCCTTCACGAAGTGCTCGCGTGCCCGGCCGTACTGCCCGGCCTGCGCGAGCGCGAGGCCGAGATAGTTGTGCGCCTTGAGATGTCCGGGCGACAGCTCGACCGCGGTCTCGAACTCGCGAACCGCCCGGGTGAGCTGGTTGGACTTGAGGTACACGAGGCCGAGGTTGACCCGGAGCGTCGGGTCGGTGCCGTTCTCGCGCACCAGCGCCTCGTACACCTCGGCGGCGCGGCCGAAATCGCCGAGCTTGAAGTAGGCGAGCCCGAGCAGGTTCTTCGCCTTCTCGTCGGCCGGGCGCATCTGGTAGGCGCGCTCGAGGTGATCGCGCGCCTCGTTCACCTGCCCCTGCTGGAGCAGCTCGCCCCCGCGGTAGAGCGCCTCGAGGAAGACCGCGTCGCTGGCCTCCGCCGGGTTCACCGCCACGACGCCGGCTCCACCTGCGAGGTCATCGCCCCCTCCTGCTTGTACTGGAAGTACAGCGCCAGGACCTTCTGCACATAGGCCCGGGTCTCCTCGAACGGAGGGATCTGGTTCCCGTACTTCCGCACCGCGTCCGGCCCGGCGTTGTACGCGGCCACGATCGTCTCCATCTGGCCGTCGAACTCGTTGGCCAGCACGCGCAGGTAGCGTACGCCGCCGAAGATGTTCTGCCGCGCGTCGAAGATGTCCCGCACGTACATCTCCGAGGCGGTGCCTGGCATGAGCTGCATCAGCCCCGAGGCGCCCTTCCGGGAGAGCGCGTGGGGATCGAAGTTGCTCTCCGCATGGGCCACGGCCCGCACCAGCGGCAGCGGGATGTTGTACTTGCGCGCCGCCTCGGTCATCCATTCCAGATAGAGCGAGGGAGCGATGACCGAGCGCGCCGGCGCCTCGCTCGGACGCGGTGCCTGGCGGAACGACGAGCCGCCCAGTCGCCGCGCCTTCACCCCCGAGGGCGGCACGTTGGTGTAGACGATGGTGCCGTCCTTCTCGCGGTAGGTGTAGATGGCGCTCGCGCGCGCGGACGGAGCCGCGAGTAGCGCGAGCAGGAGCACGGGGACGAGACGCATCGGGAGGAGCCGGGCTCCCGACTCTACTGAACCCGCCGCCGGAACCTCAAGAAATGGCCTTGTTTCCGCCGGGTTGAGAGCGTTACACGACGGGCCCATGCCCCAGCGGTTCGACTTCCTGGTGCTCGGCGGCGGCGTGGCCGGCCTGTCGTTCGCCCTCGAGGCCGCACAGCGCGGATCGGTGGCGGTGCTCACCAAGCGCAGCCGCTCCGAGAGCAACACCATGTATGCCCAAGGGGGAGTGGCCGCCGTCCTCTCCGAGCGGGACAGCTTCGAGCAGCACGTGGCGGACACGGTGGACGCCGGGGCGGGTCTGAACAACCCCGAGGCGGTGTCGGTCACGGTGCGCGAGGGACCGGAGCGCATCCGCGAGCTGGCCGCCCTGGGCGCACATTTCGACACCCGGCCCAACGGGGAGCTCGACCTCGGCCGTGAGGGGGGGCACACCCGGCGCCGCATCGTCCACGCCGGGGACATCACCGGCCGGGAGATCGAACGGGCCCTCCTCGCCGCCTGCGACGACCGGCCCCAGATCCAGTTCTTCTCCGACTCGGCGGCGATCGACCTCATCCTCGACCGGCGCAGCCCGCACGGTCAGCCGCGATGCCTCGGCGCCTACGTGCTCCTTCCCACCGGGGAGATCGAGACCTTCCTCGCGAAGGTGACGGTGCTGGCCACCGGAGGCGCGGGGAAGGTCTACCTGTACACCACGAACCCCGACGTCGCGACCGGCGACGGGGTGGCCATGGCCTACCGGGCGGGCGCGCGCATCGCCAACATGGAGTTCTACCAGTTCCACCCCACCTGCCTCTTCAGCCCCGAGGCGAAGAACTTCCTCATCTCCGAGGCGCTGCGCGGGGAGGGCGGCAAGCTGCGGCTGCGCAACGGCGCGCCATTCATGCAGCGGTACGACGCGCGCGGCGAGCTCGCTCCACGCGACATCGTGGCCCGGGCCATCGACTCGGAGCTCAAGCGCAGCGGCGACGACTTCGTGCTCCTGGACATGACCCACCTCGGACGGGCCTTCCTGATCGAGCGCTTCCCCAACATCTACGAGACCTGCAAGGCGTTCGGCATCGACATGGCGGTACAGCCCATCCCGGTGGTGCCCGCGGCCCATTACCAGTGCGGCGGCGTGTCCACCGACCTCGGTGGCCGCACCAGCGTGCCGGGACTCTTCGCCGTCGGCGAGGTGGCGCAGACCGGGCTCCACGGCGCCAACCGGCTCGCCTCGAACTCCCTCCTCGAGGGCCTGGTCTTCGGCCACCGGGCGGCGCAGGTCGCGGCCGAGGAGCTGGGCGGCAAGGCACAGGCCGAGGAGGTCCCTCCCTGGGACCCCGGGGCCGCGGTGGACCCCAACGAGGCGGTGCTCGTCACCCACAACTGGGAAGAGGTCCGCCGTCTGATGTGGAACTACGTGGGCATCGTCCGCACCGACAAGCGCCTGATGCGTGCCCGGCGCCGCCTGGATCTGCTCCGCGAGGAGATCCGGGACTACTACTGGCGATTCAAGGTGACCCGCGACGTCATCGAGCTGCGGAACATCGCCGACATCGCGCACCTCATCGTCGAGTGCGCCAGCCGCCGCAAGGAGAGCCGTGGGCTCCACTACACGCTCGACTACCCCAACCGCGACGACCACAACTGGAACAAGGACACCGTTGTCCAGCGCGAGCTCTGAAGCGGTGGAACCCACTCCGACTCCGCCGCCGGTGCCGGTCCCCCGGCCGCCGCTCCCACTGTTCTCGTGGATCTTCCTCGGGGTCTGCGTGCTGGTGTTCCTGCCCCACGCGGTCCAGGGCGAGCCGCCGGACCGCCTCCTCCTCTACGGGCCGGCCATCGCCGCCGGGGAGTGGTGGCGCGTGCTCACCTCGAACGTCGAGCACGTCACCCCGATGCACATCCTGATGAATGGCCTGAGCATCTTCAGCTTCGGCCCGGTGGTGGAGCGGCAGATCGGCACGGCGCGCCTGATGGTGGTGTCGGTGATCGCCGGCCTCCTGTCCTCCGCCGCGGCGCTCGGGTTCATGTGGCACTACCCGAGCGCCGGGGCCTCCGGCGTCATCGCGGGGTGGCTGGGGCTCGCCCTCCCCATCTCCGACGGGCGCGCGCGGAAGGTGCTGGTCCAGTGGACCATCCTCCTGGTCCTGGTCAGCCTCGTTCCCCGAGTGAGCTGGGCCGCGCACCTGGGCGGCTTCGTCGCAGGGCTGGTGTGCGGCCTCGTGATTCGCGCGGGGTACCGCACGCACCCGGCACAGGCGTTCCGCACCTTCGACCGGCTCGCGCTTCCCTTCCTCGTGCTCGCCGCACTGGCAGTGGTCCTGGTGATGCGCATGCACGCGGGCGCCGGCCTCGACATGACTCCAGGTGCCTTCGGCGTCGGCCCCGGGAGCCGCCCGGCGTGAGTCGCGCCTTCCACGTCTGCGTCTTCTGCGGGGCGCGCACCGGCAACGCTCCCGTCCACGTCGAGTCCGCGCGAGCGCTCGGCCGGCGCATCGGCGAGCGCGGGCTGGCCCTCGTGTACGGAGGGGCGCGGGTCGGGCTCATGGGAGCCCTGGCCGACGCGGCGCTCGCGGCAGGAGCTCCCGTGGTCGGCGTGCTCCCGCGCGCGCTTTCCAGCGTCGAGGTGGCCCACTCCGGGCTCACCGAGCTGGTCCTGGTGGACGGGCTCCATGCCCGCAAGGCACGGATGACCGCCGAGAGCGACGCCTTCGTCGCCCTGCCCGGCGGCTTCGGCACGCTCGACGAGCTGTTCGAGGCGCTCACCTGGGCCCAGCTCGGCCTGCACACCCGGCCCCTGGGGCTGCTCAACGTGGACGGGTTCTGGGATCCGCTGGTGGCCGCCATCGACCGCCAGGTCGCCGACGGCTTCGTCACCGAATCGGACCGGGCACGGCTCTCGGTGGAGGCCACGCCGGACGCGCTGCTCGACGCGCTGGGCGCGCCCGGCGGCTAGCCCTCCGGCTCGAGCGCGCCATCGGCGGTGACGCATCTCGACCGCACGCCCCGCGCTCGAGCCGCTGGAGCGGGTGTGGGTGGTCACGGACGAGCCCCCCGAGACGTTCCCCGGTACGCTGTAGCTCCCGGGGAACATTCGTCCCCGGCCGGCCGTTCCGTCGGAGGCCAGGCAAGAGCGAGGGAGGAGCGGCGCGCGCATGTCGACGCACGGGAGCCCCGTCCAGCGGCGACCCTTGCTCCGTGCGCTGGCGGTCTCGCTGCTGCTGCACGCCGCTCTTCTGCTGTGGCTCCTCCGGTCGGTTCACCCCCCGAAGCTCCCGCCCCCCCGGCCGGCCACCCGCATCACTCTCCGCCCGCTGCCCCCGCGGCCGGCCCCGGACCGGGCCGGACCGCATCCGCCCCCGGCGCCGCATCGATCCGTCGCGCCCTCCCCGCCCGGCACCGCGTCTCGTCCCTCGATCGGCGACGGACCGCCCGTGCCGCCCTCGCCCACGAGTCCCTCACCCGCGACCCCGCCGCGGGCGCCGCCTCCGGACGCGCCCATCCAGCTGTTTCCCGGCGGCGCGGTCGCCCGCGGCGCAGGACCGGTTCCGCCCGGAGACTCGGGCGCGTCGACCGCCCCCGACCGTCCCGATAGCCCCGAGGTGGAAGGAAAACGGGTGCTCGAGCGGGTGGAGACGATGCGCCGGGACGGCCTCGCCGAGCGCCTCGTCGCCACCGGGGTGGACGATTACTTCAAGGAGTACCGGCGCGCGCTCCAGTCTCACATGGGCCCCCCTCCACCGGGCGGCGGCCCGAAGCACGGAGACCTCACCCCGGGGCAGCGGTGGATCAACGCCTGGCTCGCCGCTCTGGAGGAGGCCAACTCCTCGCGCGATCCACCGAAGGGCGAGCGCATGCCCGCCCGCGACGTGCAGGACGTGACCGGTCGGATGGAGGAGTTCGTCGCCAACCAGCTCGGGCCCATGGCCGTCCAGCCGAGCTTCGCCGCCCAGCGACTCATCCAGCGGGCCTCCTCCGGGGAGCCGGTGGCGGTGCTGCGCATCGTGCAGCGCGCCGACGGGAGCATCGCCTCGACCGAGCTCGTGGCCTCGAGCGGGGACAAGGTGTTCGACGCGTACGTGGTGGAGCACGCAGCGCTGGCGCTCGCGGCGGTCCCCCCTCCCCCGGCGCGTCAGGGTGCGGGCCTGCATCCGGACGGGACCCGGACCGAGTGGGCCTTCTACCGCGCCGGAGCGGGCTGCGGCGTGCTCCTCCTCCGCGTCTACTGACTCTGGTGGCCGCGCGTCGCCGTCAGCGCGGCGCCGGAGGCGACGGCGGAACTGCAGAGGCCGGCGGCGAGGACGGCGCGGCGGCGGTGCGCGTCTCCACCTGGAACGCCATCTCCACCTGTCCTTGCGTCGAGGACATGCGGAACAACAGCGCACGGGTGGTGGGCGCCACCAGCGGCCGTCCGGCGACGGCCACCGGGAAGCGCACCGTGTACATGGTCCAGAAGTCGCCCAGGTACGGGTAATACGCTCGCAGGTCCTGGTTGGCGCGCCCCACTCGCCGGACCGCGAGCGGAGTGACCTCGCCTTGATCGGTGGCGAGACTGAGCCGCCAGATGGTGTTCTTCGAGTCGAAGTCGTCGAACCGGCGGTCGACGATGCTCACCCCGAACACCAGCTCGTGCACCTGCGCGGCCTCGGCCCGCTCCCGGGCCAGCGCCTCGTCGAGCTTCGGCTCCGGCCAGGTCTGGAACAGGGCCTGGCGCCGGACGCGCGCCTCCCGGAACTCCGCGCTCTGGTAGGTGGCCGCGCAGAACAGCTGCGTGTCGATGCCCGAGTACACCTCCCGGTGCTCGGTGACCCGGGACAGCGCCTCCTGGTAGCTCGCCTCGGCCTTGCGGTCCGGGACCTCCGCCCCCGGCTCACCGATGGCCGGCGGCACCGCGGCACATCCGCCGGCGGCCACTGCGAGAAGCAGCGGCGCGACCCTCACGGCAGGAAGTCGCTCCGGGTGAAGAGGGTCGACAGTCCGTACCCCTTCTGGGTGACCGCCTCCCGACCGCCCTCCAGCCGATCCACCAGCGCGAAGACGCAGCGCACGCGAAGGCCGGCCGCCTCCACCCGCTCGATCGCCTTGAGCGTGCTGGCCCCGGTGGTGACCACGTCCTCCACCACCGCGACCTCGGCCCGATCGCCGATGAGGCTGCGCCCCTCGATCCACTCGCCGGTGCCGTGGCCCTTCGGCTCCTTGCGGACGATGAAGGCGGGGATGGGCGATCCGGCGAGGTAGCTGGTGTAGCTGACCGCCGAGGCGAGCGGGTCCGCCCCCAGGGTGAGCCCGCCCACCGCGGCGGCGGCGGGCGCGAGTCGCTGGATGTCCCGCCACAGGAGCCGCCCCACCAGGAAGTGACCCTCGGCGGTGAGCACCGTTCGCTTGCAGTCGATGTAGAAGTCGCTCTCCTTCCCCGAGGAGAGCGTCACCCGGCGCTTCTCGAACGACAGCTGGGTCAGCAGCTCGAGCAGCCGCGCGCGGTCCCGGTCCAGGGGCATGGGGTCAGGACTCCTCATGGTCGAAGTACGCCACCAGCTCGGCCGCGTAGCGCAGCTGCTGGAGCAGCTCGGCCCGGCGGCCGGGCTCCAGAGCGTCGAACACCGGGGCGAGCAAGGACAGGTCCTGGTTCAGCTCGGCCATGCGAGCGGTGAGCTCGGCGGCCAGCTCGTCGGCGTCGACCTCCTGCTCCGCGCCCTCCACCGACTCGGGCGCGAGCGCGTCGTCCGTCTCCCGCGCCCGTCCGAGCATGTCCCGCGCGGCCGCCGAGAGCCGGCCCTCCTGCTCGAGTCTCGCCTCGAGATCTGCCAGCTCCTCGGGCGTGGGCGAGGCCGCATGGAGGACCCCGGCCAGGGCCACCAGCAGCGCGTCCTCGTCCGACAGGCTCGCATGCACGCGCGCCAGCACCGACGTGCGGCGCAGGAACCGGAGCGCGGCCACGCGCCGGAAGCCCGAGACCAGCTGGAAACGGTCGCTGCCTTCGCGACGGCGCACGTCCACCGGAAAGGCCTGTCCCAGCCGCGCCAGGTCCATCGCCAGCCGGCCCACGTCTCCGCCCGGGCGAAGCTGGAAGGTGTCGTCCTCGTCCAGCCGCTCGAGGGGCACGAGCCGCTCCTCCACCTCCGGCGGACGCTCCAGCCGTGGGGTGGGCGCCGGCTCCACCCGCGGAGGGAGTGTGGGCATGGCGGTGTCCGCGGCGACGGCACCGTCCGCGTCGATGGCCTCCGGGCTGGAGGGCGCCGTGCCCGGTCCATCGTCGGGCCCGGCACGCTCCTCGGAGGATTCCGAGCTCATCTCGTCGTGCTCGCGCGTCTCCATGGACCTCGTCGGCACGCTACCCCGGGCGGGGGCCCTCCGGGAACGTGCCCGAGGGTCACTTCTTCTTCTTCAGCACGACCTTCTTCTTGGCCCCGGCGGCTACCACCGGCGGCGCGGGAGGCGCCGGCGGTGCTGGACGGGCGGTCTCGGCGCGGACGATGCCCGGCATGCCTCCGGGCTTCCTCGCCGGAACGGTCGCACCGGTGTTGCCCGGACGGGCGGCGGCCGCGGCCGGGCGCGGAGGCGGCGCGGGCAGGCTCCGCACCGTGGGACGCAGCTGGGCCCGCGGGGTGGTGCGCTCGGGGAGGCTCCGGCCGGGCGGTAGCTCGCCCATGTCGACACGGCCGCGGAAGCTCGCCCCGTCGATGATGATGACCCGCGGTGCGCGGATGTCGCCCACCATCCGGCCTTCCTGGGTGAGCTCCACGCTCTCGGTGGCCTGGATGTTCCCCACCACCACTCCACTCACCACGGCGTTCTTGACCGTGACGTTGGCCTTCACCACCCCGGACGGCTCGACGATGAGGGTCTTGGTGAGGGAAAGCTCACCCTCGACCCGTCCGCGGACCGTGAGGTCCTCGTCACCGGTGAGCTTGCCGTTGATGAGGATGGATGGGCCGATGACCGTGTTGCCGCTCGTGACGAGATCCTTGGCGGCCATGGGTCAGCGTTCCTTCACGTCCATGTCGACGTTGCCCTTGAAACTCGCGCCGTCGGCGATGAGGATGCGCGGCGCCTTCACGTCCCCCACCACGCGGCAGTCGGCCTTGAGCTCGACCTTGTCGGTGGCCTGGATGTTCCCGGTGACGCGGCCGGCGATCTCCACGTTCTGGGTCTCGATGTCGGCCTCCACCACGCCGGAGCCCTCGACGAAGAGGCTCTCGCGCAGGGAGATCTTCCCCTTCACGGTGCCCTGGATGACGAGGTCCTCGTCGCCCGAGATCTCCCCGTCGATGACGATGCTGGATCCGATGACCGTGTTCGCCACGTTGTGTTCCGTCCTTCCCGTGTCCGTTCCGGCGTGCCTCGGGGGCGGTTTGAACCTGTTTCGGCGCTCGCTCCGGCGCCCTCACGCCCGCTGAGCGCTAGATGTCCTCGGGCAGCTTGACGTCCATCTCGATGGAGCCGTTGAACACCGCGCCGTCCTCGATGACCACCCGGGGGGCCTTGATGTCCCCCGCAACCTTCGCCGACGCGGAGATGGCCACCCGGGAGCTCGCGTCGATGTTGCCGCTGGCCTCGCCGTTGATGGTCAGCTCGTCCGCACGGATATCGGCCTGCACCCGGCCCGTGTTCTCGATGGTGAGGTGATTCTTCAGGGCGATCTGCCCCTCGACCCGGCCCTCGATGACCAGGTTCCCGCCGCCGGTGAGGTTCCCCCGGATGACGATGCCCTTCCCGATGACTCCGACCTGATCGGCTTGTGCCATCAATGCCCCTGTCGTCGAAAACCGTACGCTAGAGATGCTCTGAGATCCAGCGAGAGGTTTCGGCGTACACGTCCTCCTTGCCGAGCTCGTTGAAGATCTCGTGTCGCATGGACGGCCACTCCCGGAGCCGCCTGTCGGGTGTGGTCAGCGTCTCGAACCACCGGCGCGACACCGCCGCGGAGGCGAGACGGTCCTCGCCGGGCAGCATCAGCAGCACTGGAATCCGGAGCCGCGCCCCGGCGGCCAGCACCTCGCCCTGCACGCGGGTGTGCTCGGTGAACCAGCGCGGCGTTGCCTTGCGGCCATAGAGCGGGTCCCGATCGGTGCTCTGCTGCCATGTCTCGTCCCGGCTCAGGTCCGCCGAGGAGATGCCGGTGGGGATGGGAGCGTCGGGGAGGAGGCGCGAGAGCAGCACGGCCGGCGCGGTCTTCCACGCCGGGGGCGTGAAGGCGAGACCGAGGTAGGGCGCGGAGAGGACCAGCCCACGCACTCCCAGGGTGCGCGCGGTCTCCGCGCCGGCGCCGGCCAGCCACCCGAGGGTGATGAGCGCCCCGTGGCTGTGGGCGACGAGGAAGATCGGCAGCCCACCGGCGAGCGCATGGGAGGAGCGGACGAAGGCCTCGAGCTCCCGGGCGTACTCGGAGAAATCGCGGACCGCGCCGCGGGCACCGTCGCTCCGGCCGTGGCCGCGGACGTCGTAGGCGTGCACGGCGAACCGCTCGGCGAGCATCGCGTCGCGGAAGGTGCGATAGCGGCCGAGGTGGTCCCCGTATCCGTGCACCAGGACGATGTGCGCGCGCGCCCCGTCCGGCACGTCGCGCTCGAACCACAGACGCGTGCCGTCCGGCGCCGAGAAGTGGCCTTCCTGGTGGTGGTTCATGGGGGAGAAGACGGCCCCTGGGAAACGTCTCCGCGGGGCGGGAATCATGCCCGGGAGATCTGACGAAGGTCCACCGGAAGTCACGTCGGTCTGCTTTCCGGGTTTGCCGAGGCGCTCAGCGGTCCGCGACCGGCGAGGTGAGCGCCTTGAGCTTCCGTTCCACCACCGCGCTCCGCTCGCGCGCCGTGGGATCGTCGGCGGTGCGCATCGCCTCCAGTGCCCGCCGGTAGGCCCCGACCGCGGCGTCCCTCCGGCTCGCTCCGCCGTACGCGTCGCCGAGGTGCTCGAGGATGGTGGGCTCGTCGGGCTCGAGCTCCGCGGCGCGCTCCAGCGTGCTCGCCGCGCGCACCACGTCCCCCCGCCGGAACTGCACCCAGCCCAGCGAGTCGAGGTAGGCGCCGCTCTCGGGATGGATGCCCAGGGCCCGGCGCACGAGCCGCTCCGCCTCCTCGAGCTGCTCGCCGTGCTCGGCCAGGGTGTACCCGATGAAGTTCAGCGCGGCGGCGTTCCGGGGATTCACCTCCAGGAGCTCGCGCATCCGGGTCAGCGCCTGCTGCGTGTCGCCGCTCCGCTCCAGCACCGTGCCCAGCGCGTAGAGCAGCTCCTCGTCCCGGGGGTGCGCCTTCAGGGCCTCGGTGAGCACCGCCACCGCCTCGGCGTGTGCCCCGGTCCGGGAGAAGATCTGCGAGAGAGCGGTGACCAGCTCGGTGCTGCCCGAGGCGCGGATGCGTGCCTGGAGGAACTGCTCGGCCCGGCCGGCCTCGCCGATCGCCTCGAGCACCGCGGCGTGGCCGGCCTCGAGTGCCACGTCGCCCGGCGCCTGCTTCAGCGCCTCGGAGGTGACCCGCTCCGCCCGCGCGGGCTCCCCGGCCCGGGCCAGCGCGAGGCCCCGCTGCACGACCGCGTCCTTCCACCCCGGGGCCCCGACCGGCACCTGCGCGTACGCACGGGCGGCGTCCGCCCAGCGTCCGATCTTCCCTTGCACGAGCCCCAGCGCGAGCAGCAGGCGTGGATCGTCGCTCCCGGCCCTCGCCTGCTCCAGGACCCGGATGGCGGGAACGGGCTTCCCTGCCGAGAGCCAGGTCAGGGCGATCCGCAGCGACTGCTCCGGTCCGAGATCCAGCGAGGCCAGCCGGTCCAGGTACGCCCGCGCGCGCGCCTCCGCCCCGGAGCGGAGCGCCAGCCGGCCCGCGCGCAGGAGCACCTCGCGCGCATCCGGGTCGCGCTCCAGCGCCCGGGCGTACGCGGCGTCCGCCTCCGCCGGGCGGCCCAGCGCCTCCAGCGCCTCGCCGAGGGCCCCCTGCGCCTCGGCGTCCCCGGGGTCGATCTGCACCGTCCGTTCGAGCAGGACACGGGCAGTCTCGTGCTCACCGCGGTCGAGCAACGCCATTCCGAGGCGCCTCAGACCGGTGGTGTCGCGGTTCAGGTCGGCCAGGGCCTGCACCGTCCGCACCGCATCCTGCGGGTGACCCGATTCGAGCGACATCTCCGCCAGGAGCAGGTACGGCTCCTGCTCCCGGGGAGCGAGCTTCCGCACCCGCTCGAGCACCTCGCGCGCCCGCTGCGGCCGCTCGGTCTCGAAGAGCAGCCGCCCGAGGAAGAGCAGCGCCGGAACATGGTCCGGCTTCCGCTCGAGGAGCCCGCGCACGGTGGTCTCGCCTCGGGCCGGGGCGCCGGAGCGGGCCTGCGCCTCGGCGAGGGCCAGAACCAGCTCGGCGCGGCCAGGGTCGGAGGCGAGCGCGAGCCGGAGCTGCTCCACGCTCCGGGCGTGCTCCCCCTGCAGCGCGAGGAGCCGGGCGCGGAGGAAGTGGGCATACGCCGAGGCGGACGAGTAGTCGTCGGTGGGCGCTGCCATGGCCTCCTGCATCGCCGAGACATCCACCCGGGGATGCGCCGGCGAGGCGCCCAGGAGGACGAGAGCAGCGAGGGCAGAGGCGAGCACGACGGGAAGTCCGGGGACCTCGAAGCCTAGCAGGCACCCCCGGGGGGTTGCCCGTCACCCCCGGCAGGAAACGTCAGCCCGCCGGCTGGCGCTCGAGGAGGTGGTCCAGCACCGCCTCCGGGAGCTCGCGTCCGGGCACCTCGGCGACCTCCACGTGGCACTTCAGGCTGGTGGAGGCGTGGAGGTCGGATTCCACGCGGCCGAACACCGCCATGGCCTGCTCGGAGGTGCACTCGGGAAGGAGCGCCGCGAAGGTGCCCTGCCCGAGGTGGGCGAGCACGTCCGGCTGCCGGAGGCGCTCGCGCATCCGCGCGGCCACGGTCCGCAAGAGCTCCGGCTGGACCGCGTCCGTCCGGGCCACCGCCAGCGACAGCGGCCGGCCGTAGCGCCGGGCTCGCGCCGCCTCCTGGGTGAGCCGCGCGACCAGCCCGCGCCGGTCGAGCAATCCCGTCTCGGCGTCCGCCACGCCCACCGTCGTGGCCTCCGCCTCCGGCGCGGCGGCGCGGCGCTTGTTGACCGAAAGGGCGCGCTCGGCCCTCTGGAGGAGCTCGGAGGCATGGAACGGCTTGGCCAGGTAGTCGACCGCGCCGAGATTCAGGGCCCGCACCCGGTCGGCGACTCCCACCTGCGCCGACACCAGGATCACCGGGATGTCAGCGGTGTCGCTCGAGGCCTTGAGCGAGAGGACGGCATCGAGCCCGTCGAGGTGGGGGAGGAACACGTCCATCACCACCAGGTCGGGGTGGAGCGCGTGCACCTTCGCCACGCCCTCGCGCCCGTCGCGGGCCACTTCCACCCGGTACCGCTTGCGGAGGATGCCCTCCAGCACGGCGGCGATGTCCGGTTCGTCCTCGACGATGAGCACGCGCGGCTGCTGCTCGTCGCCCAGCGCCTGAAGCTTGGGGACCACCTTCCGGTCGTCCTGGGCGAGGGGGAGGGTGAAGACGAAGGCGCAGCCGCCGTCGGCCGGGCGCTCGGCCCAGATCTCCCCGCCATGCAGCTCGACGAACTCCTTGCAGATGGCCAGCCCGAGGCCGGTCCCCCCGGGACCGTGGCGGTACCGGTCGAACACGAGATGCATCTGCTCCTCGGGCATCCCGGGGCCGTCGTCCTGGACGACCACCTTCACCACCGGGCCGTCGGGCCGGGGGAGCACCTCGCCCTCGACAAGGACGGTGCCGTTCTTCGCCGCGTGCTCGAGGCCGTTGGTGATCAGGTTCTGGAGCACCTCGCGGAGCTTCAGCTCGTCTCCCATCACCGGCAGCCGCTCGGGGGCGTGGGCCTTGAGCGTCACCCCTCGCTCGGCGGCGAGGATCTCCAGCTCGAACGCGCAGTCGCGCGCCACGCGGCTCACGTCCAGGAGCTGCACGTCGAGCGCGACCCGGGTTTGCTCTCCCTTCCCTCGGTCGAGGAGCGACTCGACCATCTTCAGGATCTTCCGCGACTGCCGGACAATGGCCTCGGCGGAGGTCCGGAGGTCGCCGGGGAGATTCGCGTCCTCCAGCATCCGGCCATGCCCGAGCGTGACCTGAAGCGGTGCCCGGAGGTCGTGGCTGATGATGGCGATCAGCTCGTCCTTGAAGCGGGCCAGCTCGCGGAGCCGCCGGTTGGCCTCGGTCAGCTCCCGGTAGCGCTCGACGTAGGCGAGCTCGAGGTCGTCGCGCTTCCTCTGGACCGAGGCGTGCAGCTTCGCGTTCCGGACCGAGTTCGCGAGGGCGGCCGCGACCGCCTTGGCGAACTCCTGCTCTTCCGGGCCGAAGGCCCCTCGCCTCCTGGACAGGCGAAGGAACAGAGCTCCCACCAGGTCGTCCTGGCTGATCAGGGGCTGGACCAGGATGCTCTGCACCGCGAGGGGGGCGATGGCGGGCATCACGTCGGCCATCAGGGGGTCCACCAGCGCGTCCTCGATGTAGGTCGCCTCGCGGGTCTGCAGCGATCGTCGGAGTTCCGGGTACTTGGACAGGTCGATGGTGATGGGTCGGTAGTCGTCGCGCTCCCGGGTGGCCATGACGACCGCCTCGGTGGAGCTGGGCGAGTCCACCAGGACGACCGAGCACCGGTCGGTGGGGAGAACCTGGCTCACCTTCTCGACCGCGATCTTGAGGATCTTCTCCAGCTCGAGGGATGAGGTCGCCGCCTGGGTGATGTCCAGGAGCATCGCCATGCGCTCGGCGATGCGACGTTCGCGGTCCCCTGCCGTCTCCGGCGATCGCGCGAGGGCCGGCGTGGAACTCTCCCCGTTCATCTGAGCTCCAATTTTCCTAGATTTTCTCGGCACTGACCAGCGCTCCGTCAGGGAGTCCTCACCGACACCGATGGGGCGGTCGGGCCGTCTCCAGGGAGCCCGGGCCACCAGGAGAATTTCGCGATTTCCGGCCGGGCCATGAACCGGGGATTCCAGGGCGCCGACGGGCACGAGCCCGAGCTGCTCCATGCATGCACGCACCCGCGCCACCGCCTCGGCTCGCACCGCGTCATCGCGCACCACCCCGCCCTTCCCCACCTGTTCCCGCCCCGCCTCGAATTGCGGCTTCACCAGGGCCACCGTCACCCCGCCCGGGACCAGGAGCGGAACCGTCGCCGGGAGAACCAACGTGAGTGAGATGAAGCTCACGTCTAGCACCAGGACAGCGACCGGCTCGGGGAGGTCGGATGGGCCCAGGTGACGCGCATTCACCCCCTCGCGGAGGACGACCCGCGGGTCGCTCCGCAGGCGGGCGTGCAGCTGACCGCGGCCGACGTCGAGCGCGTACACCTTCGAGGCGCCGGCCTGGAGGAGGCAGTCGGTGAAGCCTCCGGTGCTCGCCCCGACGTCCGCACAGACCGCGCTCCGGACGTCGAGCTGAAAGTGCCTCAGGGCCGCCTCGAGCTTCAGCCCGCCTCGGGAGACGTAGGGCATGGGCTCGCCCTTGAGGCGAACCTCGGCGTCGGTGGAGACGCGGGTCCCGGGCTTGTCGACGCGCTGATCGTCGACCACCACCTGGCCGGCGAGCACGAGGGCCTGGGCCCGGGCGCGGGTGGGCGCGAGGCCGAGGTCGACCAGGAGCACGTCGAGGCGCTCCTTCTTCGGACGGATGGTCGGGGACGCTCGGTCGGTCACGACGCGGGGGGTCTTAGCGCTTCGGGGCGTCAGGCTCGATGTGAGGGCAGGTCCGAGGCGGCGTGCTTGCTTGCTTCGCCGGAGCGCAGGGACGGTCCGGGCCGACCGGACATGTGACGTCGAGCACTACCGGGGGCCAGCGACGAGCGAGCGCACGGCGCTGGCGATGCCCTCTGGCGAGAGACCCAGGGCGCGGCGCTGCGCGCGCGCGTCCCCGTGCGGCACCGGGGCGTCGGGGAGCCCGAGCGTCCTCACCCGGGCCGTCAGCCCGCGCGCCGCGAGCAGCTCGAGCACCGCGCTGCCCAGGCCGCCATGGGTCGTCCCCTCCTCCACCGTCACGACGTTCCCCGTGGCACAGGCCTGGAGCACCTTCTCGACGTCGAGCGGCGCGAGCGCCAGCACGTCGAGCACCGCCGTCGGGAAGTCGAGCGACGCGGCCGCCTCGAGCGCCGCGAGCCCGAGCGGCCCCAGCGTGACGATCGCCGCGACCGCACCGTCCGGGCGCCGGAGCCAGCGCGCACCGCTCACCGGCCCCGGCTCGACGTGGATCGACGCCGGGGTGGTCGGGAGCGTCCCGCGGGGGAACCGGAACGCCGCCGGCCCGGGCCCGGACAGCGCCGTCGCCAGCACCGCGTCCACGTCCTCTGCCAGTGTCGGCACGTAGAGCCGCAGCCCGGGGAGCGGCCGCAGAAAGGCCAGGTCGTACGTGCCCTGGTGCGTCGCCCCGTCCGCGCCGACCAGCCCGGCACGATCGATGGCGAGGGTGACCGGCAGCCCCGGCAGCGCCACGTCGTGGATGAGCTGGTCCAGCGCGCGCTGGAGGAAGGTGCTGTAGATGCACACCACCGGCCGCATCCCCCGCGCGGCGAGCCCGGCAGCCAGCGTCACCGCGTGCTGCTCGGCGATGCCCGCGTCGTGCACCCGGGGCCCGAAGCGCCGGACGAGTCCGGTGAGCGAGGAGCCCTCCAGCATCGCGGGCGTCACCACCACCACCCGCGGGTCTCGCTCCATCGCCCGGCCGAGCGCGTCGGCCACCGCGTCGGACCAGGTGGGCTGCCCGTGGCGGCTGCGAACCAGCTTCCCGTCGCGCATCTCGTACGGGCCCATCGCGTGGCCGCGGGTGGCGACGTCCGCCTCGGCCTCGGCGAGCCCCCGCCCCTTCTCGGTCCGGACGTGGACCAGCACCGGCCGGCGGCTCCGGCGCGCCTCGGTCAGCGCCGGAAGGAGCTCGCCCAGCTCGTGCCCGTTCACCGGACCGAGGTAGGTGAAGCCCAGCGCCTCGAAGAAGGTCCGCGCCCCTGGGCCGGCCAGCATCCGGGCCACCGCGCCCACGTTGGCGGAGATCGACATTCCGTTGTCGTTCAGCACCACCACCAGCGGCAGCCCGCTGGCACCCGCGTCGTTCAGCCCCTCGAAGGTCAGCCCCCCGGTGAGCGCGCCGTCGCCGACGATGGCCACCGCCCGGCCGGGCGCTCCGGTCCGTGCGCGCGCCTGTGCCATGCCCAGCGCCACGCTCACCGAGGTGCAGGCGTGGCCGGCGGGGAAGGCGTCGAAGGGGCTCTCGCGGGGATCGAGGAACGGCGCGACCCCGCCCTCCTGCCGGAGGGTGTGCATCCGGGGCGCGCGGCCGGTGAGCAGCTTGTGCGCGTAGGCCTGGTGTCCCACGTCGAAGACCAGGTCGTCCTCGGGAGCGTGGAACACCCGGTGGAGCCCGACGATGAGCTCCACCGCGCCCAGCGAGGCGCCGAGATGCCCGCCCACCTGGCCGCAGATGGAGATGATCTCCTCCCGGAGCTCGGCGCACAGCGCGGGTAGCTCGTGCTCCGGCAGCGCGCGCACGTCCCTGGGGGAGAGGACGTGCCCGAGCAGCCTCACGTGCTGCGCTCCACGCTGTAGCGAGCCAGGGCGGCGAGCGGCCCCGGGGTGGGCTCGAGCGCCTTCACCGCGCCGAGCGCCTCGTCGACGAGGGCCCGGGCCTTCGCCCGCGACCCCTCCAGGCCAAGAACCGCAGGATAGGTGTGGCGCCCAGCCGCGGCGTCCGCGCCGGTGGGTTTGCCCATGGCCTCGGCGGACGAGATGACGTCGAGCACGTCGTCGGCGATCTGGAAGGCGAGCCCCACCGCGTCGCCGTACCGCTCGGCCGCGGCGACCTGGGACGCGGTCCCTCCCTCGGCCACCACCCCCAGCGTGCACGCCGCGCGGAGGAGCGCTCCGGTCTTCGCCCGGTGCAGTCGCGTGAGGTAGCCCTCCTCGGCCGGACGGTCCTCGGCGATGTCCAGCACCTGGCCACCCACCATGCCCACCGCACCGGCGGCCTGGGCCAGCCGGGAGACCAGCTCGGCGCGCCGCGGCTCGGGGCCGGTGCCGAGCAGGGCGAAGGCCTCGGTCAGCAGCGCGTCACCCGTGAGGATGGCCATCGCCTCGCCGAAGACCTTGTGGCTGGTCGGCCTGCCACGGCGGAGGTCGTCGTCGTCCATCGCCGGGAGGTCGTCGTGCACCAGACTGTAGGTGTGGATGTACTCCAGCGCGCAGGCGGCATCCTCGGCGGCAGCTCCGGGCGGGCCGCCCCGCACCGCCTCGGCGAAGGCGAGGCAGAGCAGCGGCCGGAGCCGCTTCCCGCCGGCCAGGAGCGAGTACTCCATCGCCTCCACCAGCGGCCTCGGCGCCGCCTCGAGCCGCCGCAGCCGATCGGCGAGCAGCGCCTCGACACGCGCACCCCGGGCCTGGAGCCACGGCTCGAGCTGGAAAGCGCTCATCGCGTCACCTTCCTCCGGAACGGCGGTCGACCAGCTCGCGCATCCGGCCCAGGAGCGCCTCGAAGTCGATGGGCTTGGTGAAGTAGCCGTCGGCGCCGGAGGCCAGCCCCGCCTCGACGTCGGCGCGGGCCTTCCGCGCGGAGACGAAGAGGACCGGAAGACTCCGGAACTGCTCATTGCGCCGGACCGCACGGCAGAGCTCGAAACCATCGATCCACGACATGTTCACGTCGAGGAGCAGGATGTCCGGCCGGTGAACGTGGAGGCTGGAGATGAGCTTCACCCCGTTGGCTGCCTGGGTGACCTGGTAGCCCTCGAGCTCCAGCGCCATCGCCAGCATCTCGCGGGTGTCCCGATCGTCGTCAACGATGATCGCCGAGCGGCGAGAAGGACCGTCAGAACGGGATGTCGTCATCGTCGGTGGCCGCCGGGGCAGGCTTCGACGGCGCGCCCCGGACGGTTTCGAGTGGGACGGTCCGGTCCCCGCCCTTGTGCTCCAGAAGCTCCTGCACGCGGCGCTCGGCCTGCTGGAGGAGCGCCTCGCCGCGCTTCACCAGCTGGATGCCCTTCTCGAATTCCTCGAGCGAGTCCTCGAGGGTGAGCTCTCGGCCCTCGAGCTTCTTGACCACCTCCTCGAGACGGTCCACGACGTCGCTGTAGCGCTCGTTGGGCGGTTCTTCTGGCGTGGCCACGGGTTACAGCGTCTACCGCCGGTGCGGCCGAGGCGCAACCGCCGCGACGGACGTCCGCCTCAGTTCCCTTTTGCGTCCCCGCCGCCGGGCTTCACCCGGGTGATGGTGGCCTCCGCCTCGTCGCAGGAGGAGAGCGAAGCGCACCCCGGTGGCGCCCAGCGGACCCGGACCGCCGCCCCCGGCTGGAGCTCGGCGACCCGGCGGACCAGGTGACCGTCATCCGCGCGGTAGACCACCGCGTAGCCCCGGGCCATCACCCGGAGGGGACTGAGCCCGTCCAGCCGGCCGGCATGCATCTGGAGCGCACCCTTCGAGGTCGCGAGGCGCGCCTGCGCGGCCCGCACGAGCCGGGCGCGGGCCTCGGCGATGAGCGCGCTCGCCATCGAGAATCGGCGACTGCCGTGCTGCCGCAGACGGGCGGTGAGACCCTCCAGACGCGCGCGGGCCCGGGCGACGTCCACGTCCGGAGCCCGCCGCTCCAGCCGCTGGCGCATCGAGCCCAGCGCGGCCGCCTCCATCGACAGCCGGGCACGCTGCACCTCGGCGAGCCGCCACCGGAGCCGATCGATGCGCGCGCGGCGCTCGCCCAGGAGCGCCTCGGGCCGGAAGCGCTCCAGCCGCCCGCGGACCTCCATCAGCCGCGCGCGCTCCCCGCGAAGACGCTCGGTCCACAACCGGCCGAGCGCCCGCTCGTGCTCGATGAGCACGTGCCGGTGGCGGGTCACCTCCTGCCGCGGGTCGCGAAGCCGCCGCTCCTGCTGCCGCAGCAGCTCCCGGGAATGAGCCATGGCGCTCCCGACGGCCTGGCGGAGCTGGGTGCGCGCGGTGCGAAGGTCGTCGAGGAGCGCCTCGAGCTCGGGGGCCAGGAGCTCGGCGGCGGCGCTCGGCGTGGGGGCACGGGCGTCGGCGACGAAGTCGGCGATGGTGAAGTCCACCTCGTGCCCGACGGCCGAGACCACCGGCACCGGGCTCGCGGCGATGGCGCGGGCCACCGCCTCCTCGTTGAAGGTCCAGAGGTCCTCGGCGCTGCCGCCGCCGCGGGTGACGACGATGACGTCCACGTCCGTCCGGGCCAGGCGCTGGAGCGCGCGCACCACCTCGTCCGCGGCGCCGGGCCCCTGCACCCGGGCGTGACAGAGGAGAACCGAGAGACGCGGATGACGCCGGTGCAGGACCCGCAGGAAGTCGTGCAGCGCCGCGCCGGAGCGGCTGGTCACCACGCCGATGCGCCAGGGGAGGAACGGCAAGGGCCTCGGCGGCCGCAGCCGCTTCTCGCCCATCAGGCCCTCGGCGGTCAGCCGGTCCCGCAGCTGGGCGAAGGCGATGGCCAGCGCGCCGGCGCCCGAGGGCTCGATGCGCTGGACGATGAGGTTGTACTGGCCGGCCTTCTCGTAGACGTCGAGGTTGCCCTCGGCGATGACCTCCATCCCCTCCTCCAGCCGGAACCGGAGGCGCTGGACCACGCTGGCCCAGATCTTCACGTCGATGGAGGCGCCGGCGTCCTTGAGCTTGAAGAAGAGGTGCCCGCTGGCGTGAAGCCCGCGGAAGTTGCTGACCTCTCCGCGCACCAGCACTCGCCGGAACCCTTCCATCAGCACGCCCTTCACTGCCTGGGTGAGCTGGGTGACGGTGAGGACGACGCGCTCCGGTGGCCGCACGAGCGGCGTCGACGCGGGGGTGTCGATCCGGACCACCTCGGTGGTGGAGCTCCACCGGACCGCCGCGCCTCGCTCGCGGGGGCGCGCCGGGGCGAGGTCCACCCGCACCGTCTCCCGGCTGACCGCGAGCTCGGTCCGCGCCTCGGGCTCCAGCGCTTCGGCCTCGGGCCGGCCCCGCGACGGCCGCGCTGCGCCGGTGCCAGCCATCTCCAGCCACGGAGGGGGCTCGAGCTCCGGCGGTGGCTCGGGACGAGACTCGCCGAGCTGCGAGGTCGCCGGAGCGAGCTCCGTGCTCCGCACGGGCTCCGGCGGCGCCTCGACGGTGGGGCCCGACGGAATCTGGCCCGGTCGTGGCGCCGCCGGAGCGAAGAGGTCCCCCTGCAGCGTCGAGGGCGAGGACGGAACGAGGCTCTTGACCTTCTTCACGGGCACGGGACGGGCAGCTCCAGCTGCTGGAGTATGCCGTGGGACTGACGCGCGCCGCTGCCCCATCTCCAGGGCACTGGCGCGCCGCCGACCGGAGCTGGGTCCTCCGTACCAGGGTCAGGCCCGGGAAGCACGCGGTTGCGCGCCGCGAGCCGGGCCGGCGGTCAGCGCTCCGACCCGGTCGGCAGCTGGACGGAGAAGCCGCGGGCGAGCTCGGAGGCCCGCTTCGCTTCCGCGGTGCCCGGGAACTCGCGGCTCACCATCGAGCAGGTGAGCACGGCATCCGGCCCCAGCTCGAGCGAGGCCTCGATCTCGCACTTCTCCATGAGCAGCGCCTTGCGCTGGTCGCCCCGGGCGGTCTCCAGCTGCCGGCGAATCTCCGCCAGCCGGGCCTGCTTCTCGGGTGAGCCTGCGCCCATGCGCATGGACTGCATCGGAGGGACCGGCTTCGACGCGCTCTTCGCGGGCGGGCTGGCCGCCGGGGCCGAGACCGCGTCCGCGGCTGCAGCGGCCTTGTCCTCGGTCGCCGCGTTCTCCGGCCGGGCAGCGGCAGCGACCGGAGGCCTGGCCGCGACCGCCGCGGGCGGGCTCGACGGAGCCGAGGAGGGGCGGTTCGCGGTGCCCTCGTCCGCGCGCTCCGTGGCCGAGCGCTTCTTCGCTGCTCCCGCCGTCGACTCCGCCGTCATCGCACCGGTGCCGCCCACGGGGGACGAGCCCGCGACAGCCGCCTTCCCGCCGGCGCTCCCGAGGGCACCGGCCAGCTCGCCGGGTGCCGATCGAGCACCGGCCTCGTGGTCAGAGGGGGACGGTGCCGGGGCCTCGGCCAGCTTGGGCTGCTCCCTCGGCGCGTCGAGCTTCTCCACTCCCTTCTGCTTCGAGAGCTGGTCCGCGCCGGCCTGGCGACCCGGCGAGGGCTGCTCCTCCTTGGCCTGCTCGGCCCGGGACGTCGGCTCGAACTTCGGACTGGCCAGACGCCGGAGCGTCTTCGCCTCGTTCTCCTTCGCGTCCTTGACCCGGTCCGCCTCGTCGCGGGCGGGCGCGCCCTGCACCGGCTCGCGTGGCACCTCGGCCTGCGCCAGGACGTCGGGAGGCTTCGTCGCCGGCGCTTGCACGAGGGTGTCGGAGCGCCGCGAAGACCCGGGGAGCATCAGCCACACCACCGCGAACGCGGTCGCCGCCGAGAGCAGTGCCAGGATGCGGAGTCCGCCGCGGCGGGACCGGGCGCGGGCCGCGGCCTGCTCGCCGTATGCCAGGAGCGACTCCAGGCCCTTCTCCGGCGCCGGCTCCTCCGGGATGGACCGGAAGGCGGTGCGGACCTCGGAGATGCCGTCGAGCACCTTCCGGCACCGGGCGCACCCGTCGACGTGCTGCCTGAGCGCGCGGGCTTCCGACGCCGGCACCTCGCCATAGGCCAGCTCGAGCAGCCGGTCGTCCTCGGGATGGGTGGGCACCGGAGGCCTCATGCCACCTGCCCTCCGGCGGGCGCGTCGATGCCCGCCTCCGTCAGCCGGGTCCGCAGCGCCTCCAGCGCGTAGCGCATCCGGCTCTTCACCGTCGGCTCGGGGGCGCCGGTCATGCGGGCGATCTCGTGGAAGGGGATTCCGGCCATCTCGCGAAGGAGGAACACCTCGCGCTGCGCGTCGGGGAGCGCGGCGATGGCGGCCTCGAGCACCGGGCGGAGCTCGGACGCCGCAGCGGCGCGCTCCGGGTCGTGGGACTCGGTCGACACCTGCTCGGCCTCCAGCGGCTCCGCGGCGCGGGCCCGCTCTCGTCGTGCTCCATCCACGCAGGCATTCCTCGCGATGGTGTACAGCCAGGTCGTGAAGCGCGCACGGGGACTCCAGTCGGTCGAGGCGCGCACCACCTTGAGCCACGTTTCTTGAAGGATGTCCTCCGCTCGCGCCCGGTCCTGCGTCCACCGCAGGACGAAGGCGAACACCGCCGCCCGGTGCCGCCGCACCAGCTCCGGGAACGCCCGGGCATCACCCCGCTGGAACCTCCGCATCAGGACCTCGTCGGGGGTCGTGTCTTGGGGCGAGTCGATGCGGCCTCCGCCGGTGCTCCGTCCATGCCCCTACAAACGCGGGGCCGGGCGGATGGATCTACGGCTCGAGGGAAGTCTGACAGCCCGGCTGCTCGGCTGTCATGGGAGGGAGGAGATCTGCTCCACGGACACACCCGGCGGCGCCTCGGGCGTGAAGAGCGCCGCGTCCGGCTGCTCGCCGAGCCGGAGGTCGGTGTACTGGAAGGCCACGCGGCCGTTCCCGGCGAAGGTGATGGCGCGGGGGAACGGCGTGCCCCGGACGTCCTCGAAGTCGGCAAACGAAAGGGTGTAGCCCCCGGGCCCGTCGACCTGGCTGCGCACGGCTCGCTTGTGGGTCGGGTCGACCCACAGCTCCTGCGTCCGGCCGCCGGCGCGCAACGTGACCCGGAACACGTTCTCCGCGGAGTCGACGAGGAGCGTCGGCGCGGGGTCGGCCAGGCGTGGAGCCCGGCCGAGGAGCATCGCCACCAGCTCCTCGGGTGGGAGGGAGACGGGAAGCACGCGGGCGACGTTCTCGGCGGTCGCGGCGCCGCGGAGCCAGGTCCCGGTGTCGGAGGCGAGCATCACGAAGCGGCGGCCGTCGGAGATGAGGATTCCGCTCGGCTTGCCGAAGAAGTCGAGCACCTCGAGGTGCACCGAGGCCGGGGCGGCGACCGCGACGAACATCTGCACGTTGCCCTTCTTGCTCCGGGCGTCTAGATGAGCCTTCGCCTGGCTCTGCAGCGCGGCGACCCGGGCATCCGTGGCGTCCACCTCGGCGAGCAACGCGGTGGCGTCCGGGGGAGGGGCGCTGCGCACGTCAACCCTGGGAGGACAGCCAGCGAGCAGGAGCAGGAACAACGGCCAGGGACGCCTGTTCATGGGCAGCGAAAAGCACGTAACCTCGGTAAGACTCAAGGATTTGAGGGCGGAATGACCTTCGAAGAGCTGTCCCACTACCTGCGCCTCGGTGGCGCCACGCTGGCGGTCATCCTGGCCGCCTCGGTGCTCGCGATCGGCGTGGCCGTGGAGCGGTGGATCGCCCTCTGGAACATCTCCGCCAACTCCCGGGCCCTCACCGATGCGGTGGGCCGGCACCTGCTGCGGGGGGACATCTCGGCGGCGAAGGGCACGGTGGATCGGTCCGACACCCTGCTGGCGGACGTGTACCGGGTGGCCTTCGAGCGGCTGGAGCGGTCACGGACGGTGACTCCCGGGGTCGAGGCCGCGGTGGAGCGTGAGCGCGCGCAGCTCGTTCTCCGGATGAAGAAGAACCTCTGGATCCTCGGCACCATCGGGGCGACCACGCCGTTCGTCGGCCTGTTCGGCACCGTGGCCGGCATCATGCGGAGCTTCCGCGAGCTGGGTCTCGACGTGGAAGCCGGCGGAACGGGCGGGACCGCGGCGGTGATGACCGGCATCTCCGAGGCGCTGGTGGCGACCGCGGCGGGCATCCTAGTGGCCGTCGAGGCGGTCATCCTCTTCAACTACTTCCAGTCCCGCATCGCGCGGCTGAACGTGGAGATGCGGCTGCAGATCGAGGAGTTCATGGAGCTGCTCCGTGAACGCCCGAGCGGCCCGGCTCATCCCGAGCCCGCGCAGGCGTCGATGCCCCCCACCCCGCTCCCCGCCGTGACCACGGCCGGGGCGAGCTAGGCCGGGCGAGCGATGGCGATCGGACACGTCCCGGGGACGCAGGAAGACGAGGGGGACGAGGCGGTCTTCTCGGAGATCAACATCACTCCGTTGACCGACATCTTCCTGGTGCTGCTCATCATCTTCATGGTGACCAGCTCGGTCATCGTGAACCAGGGCGCGGGCGCGGCGAAGGCGGGGCTGAAGGTCAATCTCCCCAAGGGGAGCGCGGCCGACGTGATGCCCGCCTCGACCGACCTCTCGGTCGCGGTCCTTCAGGACGGCCGCATCGTGCTCTCGGGGAACGTGATCAGCACCGACGAGCTCAAGACGGCCCTCGACGAGGCGCGGAAGAAGAATCCCAACACGCTGGTGGTCATCCAGGCCGACGAGGGTGTCCCCCACGGCCGGGTGGTCGAGGTGATGGAGACGGCGAAGGGCGCCGGCCTCGGTCAGCTCGCCATCGGGGTGCGCGAGGCGCCGGGCGCGACGAAGTAGCCGCGCCGGATGAACTGATCCAGCACGGGGCCAATTGCCGGGTGGTGGTCGGTCCTGCTCCGTCGCCGCTTGTCTTGGTGGCTGAGTCCCGCTCTCTTCGACGAGGGAAGGAGCGATGCCGATGCGTTCAGCCCTTCTTGCTGCTGGCGTGGTCTTCCTCACCGTGGCCGAGGCCCGGGCTGCCGAGCCACCCTGCAACGTGCTCACGCCCACGGACGTGAAGGCCGTCACCGGTCAGGAGGTCCAGCCGCTCGCCAAAGGTGATTCGCCCGGCGCGGGCGGCTGTGCCAACTTCCGGACCCCGGACGGACACGCCTTCCTGGGAGTCGATCGGCACCGGGGCACGGGCGCCTACCGGACGGCGGTCGGATCCGTCCCCAAGGACATCTACCCGCAGCACTCGCCGGTCCCGGGCCTGGGCGACGAGGCGGTGCTGATGAAGGACGACACCGGACGGATGCGCTACCTCGTCGCACGAAAGGGCGAGACCACCGTCGTCCTGTTCCCGCTCACCTATGACAAGGTCGTGAACGGGAAGGTCCAGTACAAGATCAGCGACGCGCAGCTACAGCAACTCGCAGAGCGGGCCCTCGCGGCGAAGTAGCCCACGCCGGGTGCCACGCCCGCGCCGGCCAGACCAGGGTCCGGAGCACCGTGCGCCGACTCTGAGCGGCGAAGGGGCGCCGGGCTCGGTCAGCGGGCGGGTCGATGTCATCGGTTCGGGGCGGCCCACGCTGCTCCTTCAACGAGAACCGGCTCGCCGCCGGCCGAGCCCCGCTCCTGCCCGCCGTAGGCCATGGCGTAGAGCACCGGAACCGCCATCCGGCTGATCAGCAGGGAGGCCACCTCCCCCGCGGCAAGGGCGATCGCCAGCCCCTGGAAGATGGGATCGAAGAGGATCACCGCCGCGCCCACCGCCACGGCCATCGCGGTGAGGAGCATGGGCCGGAAGCGCACCGCTCCGGCTTCCACCACCGCGTCCGCCACCGGCATCCCCTGCCGGATCCGGGCCTCGGCGAAGTCGACCAGGATGATCGAGTTTCGCACCACGATGCCCGCCCCGGCCATGAAGCCGATCATCGAGGTGGCGGTGAAGAAGGCCCCCAGCGCCGCGTGCGCCGGGAGGATTCCCACCAGCGAGAAGGGAATCGCCGCCATGACCACGAGCGGTGTGAGCAGGGAACGGAACCAGCCCACCAGCAGGCCGTAGATGAGGATCAGGACGATGCCGAAGGCGGCTCCCAGGTCCCGGAACACCTCGAGCGTGATCTGCCACTCCCCATCCCACTTGATCGCCGGCCGCGCGTCGCTGGCCGGTTGGACCGAGTTGTAGACCACCACCGGTCCAGGCAGCGCGGCGACGGCCTTGTTCATCTGGAGGATGGAATAGGCCGGGCTCTCCGCGCCTCCGGCGACGTCACCGGTGACGTAGACCAGCGGCAGGAGATTCTTGTGGTAGATGCTCCGGTCCTCGATCGTGCTCTGGGCGCGCACCAGCTCGCCGAGCGGCACCATGGCTTGCCCGCGCCCGTCGAGAAGCCGGATCGCCAGCAGCTCGCTGATGTTCGAACGCTGCGTCCGTGGCACGTCGAGGACGATCTCCACGTCCTCCTGCTCGTGCGGGAGATGCAGCAGACCGACCGACTCGCCGCCCACCGCCACGCGGAGGGTCCGGGCGATGACGTCGGCGGTGATCCCGTGGAGCGCCGCCTTCTCCTTGTCCACCACCAGGAGCTCCTTGGGGTGCGGTGATTCGACGTACCAGTCGACGTCCACCACGCCCGGCGTCGAGGCGAAGATGCCCCGCACGCTTTCCGCCAGGCGCTGGCGCGCTGCGCCGTCGGGTCCGTACACCTCCGCCACCAGGGCCTGGAGCACCGGCGGACCAGGTGGGATCTCGGCCACGGCCACCCGGGCCCCGTACCGGGCGGCGACGGCGGCGACCGCAGGTCGGATGCGGAGGGCGATCGGGTGGCTCTGCGCCGAGCGCTGGTGCTTGGGAAGGAGATTCACCTGGATCTCGGCGACGCTCGAGCCCTGGCGCAGGTAGTAGTGCCGGACCAGGCCGTTGAAGCTGTAGGGGGCCGCCGTCCCGACGTAGACCTGGTAGTCGGTGACTTCCTTCTCCTGGCGGATCGCGGCGGCGATCTCCCTCGCCGCCTGAGCCGTACGCTCCAGCGAGCTCTCCTCGGGCATGTTGAGGACGATCTCCAGCTCGCTCTTGTTGTCGTGGGGGAGCATCTTCACCCGCATCCAACCGGCGGGGACGAACGCCATCGCTCCCAGCAGGAGCAGAGCGATCAGGACCAGGAACGACCAGCGCCAGGTCGAACGACCGACGAGCCGGGACATCAGCCAGCGGTAGAGCCGGGTGGCCCGGTCGGAGCGGGCATCCCGGTGTTCCCCCTCCGCGACGCGCAAGAGGAGCAGGCGGGCCGCCGCCCAGGGCGTCACCGCGAAGGCGATCAGGAGCGAGAAGACCATTGCCGCGGTGGCGCCGATGGGGATGGGCCGCATGTAGGGGCCCATCAG
The DNA here is from genome assembly GCA_003818285.1 of Myxococcaceae bacterium. Taxonomy (GTDB): domain Bacteria; phylum Myxococcota; class Myxococcia; order Myxococcales; family Myxococcaceae; genus RPRB01. The sequence goes on along the minus strand of RPRB01000004.1, from coordinate 30,293 downwards.
GCCGCCCACGAAGCCCATGGGCACGATGGCGGCGATCACCGTCAGCGTCGCCAGGACGGTCGGATTCCCCACCTCGGCCACCGCGCGGACCGCGATCTCCCGCAGCGAGCTGCGCTCGCCGCGCTCGAGGTCGCGATGGCGGACGATGTTCTCCACCACCACGATCGCATCGTCCACCAGGATGCCGATGGAAAAGATGAGCGCGAAGAGCGTGATCCGGTTGAGGGTGTAGCCGAGGAGATGGAAGACCACCAGGGTCAGCGAGAGCGTGGCGGGGATGGCGACCGCCACCACCGCCGACTCGCGCCAGCCGAGCATGAACAGGACCAGGAGCGAGACCGCCGCCACGGCGATGGCCATGTGGAGCAGGAGCTCGTTCGCCTTCTCCGCCGCGGACGCCCCGTAGTTCCGGGTCACGGAGACCTCGACGTCGGCGGGAATGGCCGTTCCCTTCATCCGGTCGGTCTGGGCCAGGACCGCCTGGGCCACGGCGATGGCGTTGCTCCCCGGGCGCTTGGCGATGGCGAGCGTGACCGCCGGCTCCTCGGCGCCGAGATCCTTGCCGGCTGCTCCCGCGCCGAAGAGCACGTACTGCGTGGGCTCCTCGGATCCATCCTTCACCTCAGCGACGTCGCGCAGGTAGACCGGGTTGCCGGCATGGACACCCACCACGGCTGACGCCACCTCCTCGACGGTGGTGAAGAAGGCCCCGCTCTGGACGATGACGTCGCGATCCCCGGTGGTCAGCGCACCGGCCACCTCCTGGCGATTGGTCGGACCCAGGGCCTGCAGCGGATCGATGACCCCCATTCCCCGCGCCGCGAGGGCAGCGGGATCGAGGTGGACCCGGACCTCACGCCGGTAGCCGCCGATGAGGGTGGTCTCCGAGACCTCGGGGAGGTGCTTGATCTCCGCGTCGACCTGCGCCGCGACCCGGCGCAGGGTCAGATGGTCGTGGAGCCGGGAGTGGAAGGTGAGCGCGAGGATCGGCACGTCGTCGATGGACCGCGCCTTGACCATGGACGGAGAGGCACCAGGGGGGATCCGATCGGAGTGGTTCTGCAGCTTCTGGTTGAGCTTGACCAGCGAGCGCTCGACGTCCTCGCCGACCCGGAAGCGAACAACGACCAGGGAGCGCCCCGGCTGGCTGGTCGAGTAGACGTACTCGACGCCAGGGATCTCCCACATCAGACGCTCGAGCGGTGCCGAGACCCGGCTCTCGACCTCCGCGGCACTCGCCCCGGGCATCGCCACCTGGAGGTCCACCATCGGCACCTTGATCTGCGGCTCCTCCTCTCGCGGAAGCCCGACGATGGCCAGCAGGCCCAGGAGGACCGAGGCGATGACCAGGAGCGGCGTCAACCGGGAGTCGATGAAGGCGTGGGCGATGGCCCCCGCCAGCCCCTGGCGACGGGCCCGTCTCACCGGGCCTCCTCGACGCGCTGGCCGTCGACGAGCTCCACCGCTCCGGGCAGCGCGACCTTCTCTTCGCCGGAGAGCCCGGAGACGACGTCCACCCACTGCTCCCGCTCCCGGCCGGTGCGGATCAGGCGCAGCCGGGCCGTTCCGGAATCCACCACGAACACCGTTTCCAGCTGGCCATGGCGAGTGACCGCCTCGGCTGGAACCGCCACCGTCTGAGCGGACCCCGTGGCCAGCAGGAGCCGGCCGAAGCGGCCGGACCGGAGCCCGGAGACCTGCGGGAGATCGACCTTGACCAGCCGGGTCCGCGTGGCGTCGTCGGCGGCAGGCTGGATCTCCGCGACCCGGCCCTCCAGCTCCTTGTCGAGCCCGTCGAGGCGGATGGGGACCGATGCTCCAACGCTGAGCCAGTCGACGGAGGCTTCGGGAACGCGCGCCTCGAAGCGGAGGGCCGACGGAGCCTCCAGGACCAGGAGCGCCTGGCCGGGCATGGCGGTGTCCCCCACGTTGGCGAGCTTGGCGGTGACCACGCTGGCGAAGGGAGCCCGGAGGACCATTCGATCTGCCAGCGTGCTCGCCTCGGCCTCTCTCGCCTCGGCCAGGCTCCACTGGGACATGGCCGCGTCGTACTGGGAACTGGAGATGGCCCCCTGGCCCTTCAAGGTGGTGGCCCGCTCGCGCTCGCGTCTGGCCAGCGCGGTCACCGCACGCGTCTGGTCGAGACGGGCGTCGACCTCGCGGGCCGAGAGTCTCACCAGGATCTCCCCGGCGCGAACCGAGCTCCCGAGGCCAACGCGGACCTCGGCCACCGTGCCGATGATCAGAGGCGCGATGGTGGCACTGCGGACCGCGCGGACAGTCCCAACCACCTCGGTCATCACCGGACGGCTGGAGCGCTGGACCTGGACGACCCGGACCGTCGCCGGCGGTTTTCCGGGGCCCGGCCGGGGCTGAGGCTCACCCGAGCACCCGAGGAGCAAGGCCAGCACCGCGCACCAAGCTCGACCCATCCCCGCACCTCCGCCACCTGCCCGCACCGGCGACCCTACGAGGGACGGAAGAGCGGCTCGATGTCCGGACCGTCGCTCGTTCCGCTCAGGAGGGTGAACTCGTTGGTCCGCGAGGAGTAGCGGTAGTCCGCACCCCACTCGCTTCCGTGCCGGACGCACTCCCGCACCGCCTCGACTAGGGCGTGAACCTCCTCGGTGGTGGTGGTGGGGTGCAGCGACATCCGCACCCAGCCTGGCTTCTCCGAGAGGTCGCCCAGGTCGATCTTGTCGGTGATCAACGACGAGCGGTTCGGGTCCACGTGGAGCAGGTAGTGCCCATAGGTGCCGGCACAGGAGCAGCCACCGCGCACCTGGACCCCGAAGCGATCGTTCAGGAGGCGGACCAGGAGATTGTAGTGAAGGTCCTCCACGTAGAAGGACACGATGGCCAGCCGCGATTCCAGGTGGTCGGCAAGGATGTGCAACCGGGGAATGGTCCGCAGCCCGCGGAGAAGGAGCTGCAGCAGCTCGTGCTCTCGCTCCTGGATCCGGGAGGTGCCCATCGCCTCCTTGAGCTGGACCGCCAGCGCCGCCTTGATGGTCTGGAGGAAGCCGGGGGTCCCCCCATCCTCGCGGGCTTCGATGCCATCGACGAAGCTGTGGCGCTTCCAGGGATTGGTCCAGTTCACCGTTCCACCGCCGGGCTGATCGGGCACTCGGTTGTGGTAGAGCCGTGAATCGAACACCAGGATTCCCGGCGACCCCGGTCCGCCGAGGAACTTGTGCGGCGAGAAGTACACCCCGTCGAGCTTCTCCAGCTCGTCCGGTGGATGCATGTTGATGTCCACGTACGGGGCGGACGCGGCGTAGTCCACGAAGCAGTAGCCGCCGTGCTGGTGCATCAGCCGGGCGAGGGCGTGCACCGGAGGGCGTACCCCGGTCACGTTCGAGCAGGCGGTGAAGGAGCCGATCTTCAGCGGACGGTCCCGGTAGCGCTCCAGGATCTCGGCGAGCGCCGCCGGGTCCACCTGTCCCTGCTCGTCGGGGGGAATCACCTCGACGTCGGCCACGGTCTCCAGCCACGAGGTCTGGTTGGAGTGGTGCTCCATGTGGGTGACCAGCACCACCGGGTGCAGCTCCGGCGGGAGCCGGCAGAACGGGGCCAGCTGCTCGGGGAGGCGAAGGCCGAGCATCCGCTGGAGCTTGTTGACCACCGCCGTCATTCCCGAGCCCTGGGTGATGATCACGTCGTCCGGGCCCGCGCCGACATGCTCTTTCAGCAGCGCCTGGGCGCGCTGATAGGACCGGGTCATGGCCATCCCGGTGGCGCTCGCTTCGGAGTGGGTGTTGCCCACCAGGGGCCCGAACTCCTCGAGGAGGCGTTCCTCGATGGGCCGGTAGAGACGACCGCTGGCGGTCCAGTCCGCATAGACGAGAGGCCGCTCTCCATAGGGGCCGAGCAGACTATGTCTCACCCCGACGATGTTCTCGCGGAACGGTGCGAAGAACTCTTCGAGCACCTGCGCTCCTTGCGATGGCTGCCCGTCTCCAGGCGGCCCGAACATAGCGCAAACCAAGGCTGGTGAACGTCACCATCCTCTCTGACGATGCCTCAGCGCGCCGCGGCGAGCCGTGGACCGACTCGGCTGGCCGGGCCGGTGGGAAGCACGGTCAGCTGGCGGTCCCGAGCGCCGCGTCCGGGATGTCGAGCGCCGAGGCGTCCTCGGTCGCCAGCGACCGCGCCGAGGCCTCCACCTGGGGCAGCACGTTCCGGGCGAACCACAGGGCCGACTGCACCTTCCCCGTGTAGAACGCCTTCTCCGGCTCGGAGAGGCCGCCCGCGGCGAGCTTCTTCTGCGCGAGCGCCGCCGCGTCGAGCAGCACCCAGCCCACCGCCTCCTGCGACATCATGGTCAGGAAGCGGTTCGCCGACAGGCCGATGAGCCCGAGCCCCCCGTTCTGGCTCCAGCCGAGGAGGGTCATCGCGCTCGACATGAGCGCCTCCTGGCCGGCGGCGAGCAGCTCCACCGCCTTGCCCAGCGTCGCGTCGCCCCGGTTCGCCTCGACGAAGGCAGCGACGTCCTGAAGGAAGGCCTGGAAGTTCGCCCCGCCGGCCTGGCCCATCTTCCGGCCCACCAGGTCCATCGCCTGGATGTGATTGGTGCCCTCGTAGATGCTGTAGATCTTCGCGTCGCGGGCGTACTGCTCCACCGGGTGGTCCTTCAGGTAGCCGGCGCCGCCGTACACCTGGATCGCCACCGCCGCGAGCCGGAACGCCTCGTCCGAGGCGAACGACTTCACGAGCGGGGTCAGGAGGTCCACCTGGCCCTTGTGGTAGGTGGCCTTCTCGTCGTCCTTCCCCGCCAGCGCCCGAACCTGGTCGCCGTGCCAGGCCAGCTTCACGATGAGCGCGCGGATCCCTTCGGTGTGCGACTTGAGGTCGAGCAGCATCCGGCGCACGTCCGGGTGCTCGAGGATCGCCACCCGCGGCACCGTCGGGTCCCTCCAGTGGGTGTAGTTCGGGCCCTGCTTCCGGTCCCGCGCGTAGTCCACCGCGTTCTGGTACGCGGCCGCCGCCGTCGCCAGCCCCTGGATGCCCACCGCGATGCGGGCGCCGTTCATCATCCGGAACATCTGGGACATGCCCAGGTTCTCGACGGTGCCCACCAGCTCGCCCTCGCAGGCGTCGCTCTCGCCGAAGTTGAGGACGCAGGTCGCCGAGCCGTTGATGCCCATCTTGTGCTCGATGGACCCGACGGTGACGTCGTTGCTCGCGCCCACCTTTCCGTCGGAGGAGATCTTCTTCTTCGGCACGATGAGCAGCGACAGCCCCTTGGTCCCCGGGGGCGCGCCCTCCACCCGCGCCAGGACGAGATGCACGATGTTCTCGGCAAGGTCGTGGTCACCGCCGGAGATGAAGACCTTGGTGCCCTTGATGGCGTAGTTGCCGTTCGGGAGCCGCTTCGCGCTGGTCTTCGCCGCCCCGACGTCGCTGCCGGCGTGGGGCTCGGTGAGGCACATCGTCCCGCCCCACGTGCCGTCGAGCATCTTCTCGGCGTAGCGCTTGCTCTGCTCGGGCGTGCCGCACTCGATGATGGTCTCCGCCGCCCCGAAGGCCAGGCCGGGATACATGTTGAAGGCCGGGTTCGCTCCGGAGAGCAGCTCCTCCACCAGCACCACCAGCGCACGCGGCGCCCCCTGGCCGCCGTGGTCGGCCGCCACCCCCAGCGACTTGAACCCGTTCTCGTAGAGCTGCTTCCAGGCATCCTGGAAGCCCTTCGGCGTCTTCACCTGCCCGGCCTCGATGCGGCAGCCCTCGCGGTCACCCGAGGCGTTCAGGGGCCCGAGCACCTCGCGGGCGAAGCGGTGCGCGGCGTCGAGGACCGCCCTCGCCTCCTCCTCACCCCAGGCCTCGTAAGGCGCCTGTCCGAGGAGCTCCCCGAGCCTGAATTGCTCGAGCAGCACGAAGGAGAGCTCCCGGAGGTCCGCCTTGTACCAGTTCAGTCCTGCCGCCATCGGTCGACTCCAGAATCAACGGGACGTGGGGGAAGCATGTGTCCGGCTGATTCTTGAGTCAATCCAAAATGACGCCCCGCGTTGGCAGGTCGGTTCAGGGCCCCGACAGGCCTACTTCTTGGTCGACTTCTTCGCCTCGGGCACCTTGCGCAGGGCGTGGGATTCCCGCGGGGTGGCCTTCTTGACCCCGGACACCGGCGCTGCGACCGCGGGCTCCTTCCGGGGGGCAGACGTCGGGGGCGCCGGTGGAAGGATGCTCTCCCTGGGAGCGGGCACCACCACCGGCGGCTGGCCGGAGCGCTGGCGGTTCTCGTCCTCCAGGGAGAGGAAGAGCTGGATCTGCGCCCCGCCGCGGAGCACCAGCTCGCCCTTCTGGTTCTCGGCCCAGAGGTCCAGCTCGGCGAAGTACCGACCCTCGTCGCCCCAGCGCTCGGTCACCCTGCCCTTGCAGACCACGGTGTCCCCGGGCCAGACGATCTTCGAGAACTTCACCGAGTACCGCCGGAGCTGCGCGCCACGCGCCCAGTCGGACACCAGCTGCCCGAGGAATCCCATGATCAGCATCCCGGGCGCGTACACGCTCGGCATGCCGAGGCTCTTGGCATAGGTCTCGTCGACGTGGACCGGGTTGAAGTCGCCGGAGGCCCCCGCGTAGCGAGCCAGCTGCACCCGGTCCACCGGCGTCTTCGTCAGCGCCGGGAGCTCCTCCCCCACGCGGACCGCCTCGAAGTAGAGCTTGCGTGATGCCATCGCCGATCAGCTCTCCTTGCTCGCGCGCACCACCAGCGTGCGCCGGGCCTTGAAGACCAGGTTGCCTTCCTCGTCGCGCCCCTCGTCCTCGATGACCGCGACGTCCATCTTGCCCGCCGGGCCAGTCCGCTCCAGCACCTCTGCCACCCGGGTGGACACGTAGATGCGGTCGCCGGCGAAGATGGGACGGTCGTACTCGAAGGCCTGTTCGGCATGCAGCAGGCTCTTGATCCCCACCCCGAGGAGCTCGCGGAGGTCCGCGGCCGAGTGGAAGCTCGCCGGGAACGTGGGCGGGGCGACGATGGTGGGGTAGCCCGCAGCGCGGGCGTACTCCTCGTCGTAGTACATCGGGTTGAAGTCGCCGAGCGCCTCGGCGAATCGGCGGATCGAACCCTTCTCGACCTCGTTCAGGGTCGGCGGTGACGAGCGGCCGATGGCGTTCTTGTCCAGCATGTCAGGTCCTTTGGCGGATCAGCGTCCCGCCGGAAGATCGAGCACGGTGAGAAGCCCCGACTCCGCGGCTGCGACGCGTGGAGCGGCGTGTACCACGAGCTGAGCGGTGGCGGAGTCCCCCGGAATCCCGCCGGGGATCTCGACGCGAAGAGGAGTGTCGGATTCAATGACGATCTGGTCTCCCGGGGGCTCTGCTCCCAGGGCAAGCATCAGCTCGAGACGCACCCTCTCCTGCCCGTCCACCAGGCCGACGACGGTCTGATTCACGCCGGCCACTCGGCCCCGGGGCACGACGAAGGCGCCGCCCGGAATGTCCTCGTGGGCGAGGACCGGGGTGAGCTCCTCCTCGTACTCGTCGAGGTCCAGCCCGAGGCCCAGGGCGCACAGCGCCGCCGACTCGAGCAGGCCCACGTGTCCCACCGCGTTCTTGGCGGCCAGGGCATCGAACTCGTCCTCGGTGAGGCCGGCGCCGATCTTCCGCTGCAGCGCCTCGCGCCTCCCCCGCGCGTCCACCACCCGCCGGGCGAGGACGTGCCGCACCGGCCCCACGGTCTGCCCCAGGGTGGCCGCCAGCCGATCGAGGACGAAGCCCGGATTGACCCCGGTTCCGAGCACGGAGACACCGGCGCGCTGGGCAGCACGCTCCAGCCGGTCGGAGAGCTCCGGATAGCGGACCCAGGGGAAGACGAGCTCCTCGCACGTCGAGACCACCGGGTGCCCCTCCTTCACCGCCGCGAGCAGCTGCTCGGCCACCGCCGGAAAGGAGGAGCCCGTCGCGTGGAGCACCACCGGCCGCCGGCCCCGGGCCGGGCCACGACGGAGCGCCGGCTCGACCTGGATGGGGGAAGGGACCCCCAGCTCGTCCAGTCGCTTGCCCACCAAGGCAGGATGAGTGTCCACGGCCCCGACCAGCGTCACCTCCTCCGACTGCAAGGACGCGCGCGCGATCTCCCGCCCGATGGCCCCGAGCCCCATCACCACCACAGGCACCGGGCCCGAGTTCGCCACCCTGGCCATTTTCCGACCGAATCTCCCGCTGTTTCGAGGGTTTGTGCTTTTACGCCCGGCGGGTCCGGTGCGCCAACCAAAACTCCGACGACGTCTCAGAGACCTCGTTTTTCACTCAAGGGCTGAGCACGACCCAGTCGGAGAGTGTGTCTCCCTCCACCATGCCGTCCAGCGCTTCCATCCCGGAGACCACCGTTCCGATGATGGTGTAACGCCCGTCGAGGTGGGGCTGGGGGGAGAGGGAGACGAAGAGCTGGCTGCCCCCGGTGTCCTTCCCGGCCAGCGCCATCCCCACGGTCCCGCGGAGGTAGGTCCGGGGGGAGACCTCGCAGGGGAGGGTGAAGCCCGGGCCCCCTTCCCCGTCCCCGCGCGGGTCGCCGCCCTGCACCACGAAGTCGGGGACGACGCGGTGGAAGGTGAGGCCACGGAAGTACCCCTCGCGCGCGAGGCGGGAGAGCTGGGCCACCGTCACCGGGGCATCCTCGACGTCCGGGGCGATGACCACCGGCCCATGCGCGGTCTCGATGCGCCAGAGGGACCCCTGGACCAGGGGCGGCGCGGACGGGGCCTCGGCCTTCGCCGGCAGCGCGGGAGCCCGGACGGGCGTGCTCTCGAGCGCGGTCAACACCCGGGCCCCTTCGTGCCGGACGTGCGCCTGCGGCGAGCCGAGCCACTGGCGAGCGACGCCGGCGGCGCCCTCGGGTTTCAGCTTGATCAGCGCCTCGGCGTAGGTGGTGACCACGTCGACCGTCGCCGTGCGCGCGCCGCCGAGGATGCCCGGCGCGGACGCGCGGTCGCCGACCGCCACCAGCGCCTCCACGGCCGAGGCCCGCACGATCGGGTCCTGATCTTGAAGGAGGGGCCGGAGCGCCGGCGTCAGCTCGGGCGCCTTCGTGCCGGGGACGACCGCCGCGGCCGCGGCGCGGATCTGGGGCGAGGCGTGAGCGAGGAACGGCAGGAGCGTCTTCTGGACCCGCGCCTCGGCCAAGCGCGGGCTCGCGGCGACGGCCTCCAGCCCGAGCCGGAGCCGGCGCACCTCGGGGACGCGGTCGTGACCGCAGCGGAGCGTCTCGTCGAGCCAGCCCCGCTGGCGATCCTCGGCGGCCGCCATCCGGCAATCGAGCCAGGCCGCCGTGGCCCGCACCGCGTCCGGCGCCGTCTCCGCCGAGGCGCGGAGGCTCGTCCGCAACCGCACCAGCACGCGGCGGGCGGACTCGGGCACCGGCGCCTGGGCCAGGGCGAGGAGCGGCGGCACCGCCTGGGGGAGGCTCGCCGCTCCGAGCCCGGCGGCACGGGCATCCAGCTCGCCGAGCGCCTCGGCGGGGGTGCACGGCCCCGGGGCGCAGCGGGACGCCAGGGTGACCAGCCCCCGGACGGCCTCCGCGGCGACCCGACCGTCGAGGTCGCGCAGCACGGCCCGGAGCGCCGCCGTGTCCTCGGCCAGCGCGAGGTCGGACACGCCCTTCGCGGCGATGGCGCGGACCTCCGGATCGTCGTCGCGCAGGGCGCCGAGGAGCAGCGGCCGGGCCGCGGGCGTCTTCATCTGGGCCAGCGCGTACACACCGGCCCAGCGGTACGGAGCGAGCAGCGCACCGGACAGCCGCTCGAGCCCGGGTCGAGCGCTGTCCGGAACCGGCGCCTTCGCGCGGGCGGCGACCCCGAGGGCGATGGCGGCACGGACCGGAACCTCGCTGCGGGGGTCGGTCTCGTCCGCGCGCTGCCCGGTGGGCACGGCGAGCAGCAGCGTGAGCCGCTCGAGCGCGGCGGGCGTGCGCACCCGGCCGAGCGCGTCCACCTCCAGGAGCCTTGCCGTGGCATCGGTCTCCTTTGCCTCGGCGTCGAGCAGCGCCTGGGCGAGGAGGGCCCGGGTCTCGTCCGGTACCGGCTCCCATGCGAGGGCGAGCTCCCCGGCGGCGAAGGCCGCGGCGCCGCGCACGGCCGGCACCGGGTCGGTCAGCGCCTCGGCGACCTTCGGGGCGGTGGAGAGGTCCTGCACCCGGCCCAGGGCGAGCAGGGCCCGGGCGCGGACCGTCGGATCGGCGTGGAGTCGGGCACGGGAAACGAGCACCTCGCCTCGCGTGTCGCGGGCGAGCTCCAGCTCGGCGATGCGCGCCCGCTCGACGGCGGCGAAGTCGGTGGGCGGCGGCTTGCTGGGCGCCGTGGCACAGCCGAGCGCGATGGAGACGAAGACCCCCCAGTCACGGACCCGCATGCGCCCGGAGGTTGGCACGCAGGCCCACCCGAAGTCTCCCCGGATTCAGCGGACATCGTCGGGGGCGATCACCGCTCCGGTGGCAACTGGAGCCGTCGCTGCGCATGGGAATCGATCCAGCCGCGATAGACTTCGGGCCGGGCCGCCAGTGTCGACGGTCCCCACGTTGGAATGAGGGGTGGAGTGGCGGAGCCGGTCCGGGAGAAGCTCGCGGGGGAGACCCCGCTCACGCGTTTTCATCAGCGGCTGCTGGCCGAGGAGCTGGCGCTCAAGGCAGGCCGGGCCACGGACCGGCTCGCCGCGGCGCTCTCGGAGGCGCGGGTCGACCTCAATCCGCATCAGGTGGAGGCGGCGGCGTTCGCGCTCGACTCGCTCCCGCGGGGCGGATGCATGCTCGCCGACGAGGTGGGGCTGGGGAAGACCATCGAGGCAGGCATCGTCCTCGCCCAGCTGGTGGCCGAGGGGAAGGGGCGGGTCCTGGTGCTCACCCCCGCCACCTTGCGCGCGCAGTGGCAGGCGGAGCTCCAGGACAAGTTCGAGCTCGAGTCGGTGATCGTCGACGGGCGGGCCGGGCGCACGGGGCACAACCCCTTCCAGCAGCCGGTGCCGGTCATCGCCAGCCACCCCTTCGCCGCGGGACGGGCCGAGCAGATCCGGCAGCTCCCCTGGGACCTGGTGGTCATCGACGAGGCGCACCGGCTCCGGAACGCGCACCGGGCGGGGAACAAGATCGCCCGGGCCCTCCGGGACGCGCTGGGCGACCGGCCGAAGCTGCTCCTCACCGCCACTCCGCTCCAGAACGAGCTGATGGAGCTGTTCGGGTTGATGTCCTTCCTCGACGAGCAGATCCTCGGCCCGGAGCACGCCTTCAAGAGCCGCTACTCGGTGGACCCCGAGGTGGGCGGCCTTCCCGACGGGCCGGTCCAGGAGCTCCGCGAGCGCCTCTCCCCGGTGGTGCACCGCACACTGCGCCGGCAGGTGCGGGAGTACGTCCGCTTCACCAATCGCCGGAGCATGGTGGAGGACTTCGCGCCCTCCGACGAGGAGCAGTCGCTCTACGACGAGGTGTCCGAGTACCTCCGCCGCAGCGAGACGGCGGCGATCGAGCCGGGGAAGAGGACGCTTCTCACCCTCGTCTACCGGAAGCTCCTCGCCTCCTCGACGTACGCCATCGCGCCCACCCTGCGGCGCCTGGCCGAGAGCCTGCGCCGGCGCATCGACGCGGCGAGGCGCGGCGCCGGGGAGAGGGGGGCCTTCGAGCCCGAGGAGGCGAGCGCCTGGGCCGAGGAGGCCGAGGCCTGGGAGGACGAGCCCGGCCGCCCCACCCTTCCCGCCCCGGCCACCCTCGAGGCGGAGGCGTTCGAGCTGGAGCGCTACGCCGCGCGCGCCGAATCGATCCGGGTGAACGCCAAGGGCGAGGCGCTGAAGCGGGCGCTGGATCGGCTCTTCACCGTCGCCCGCGCGCACCAGTGGCCGGAGAAGGCGGTGGTCTTCACCGAGTCGCGGCGGACGCAGGGCTACCTCGCCGACCTGCTCGCCGCGCACGGCTGGGCCGGGCGGATCTCGCTCCTCTCCGGCGACGCGGGGACGCCTGAGGAGCGTCAGGCCCTGGTGGACGAGTTCCGCGAGCGCACCGAGATCCTCCTCTCGACAGAGGCCGGGGCCGAGGTGCTCAATCTCCAGTTCTGCAACCTGGTCGTGAACTACGACCTGCCCTGGAACCCGCAGCGCATCGAGCAGCGCATCGGCCGCTGCCATCGCTACGGGCAGCAACGGGACGTCCTGGTGCTCAACTTCCTCAACCGCCAGAACGCCGCCGACGCCCGGCTGTACGAGCTGCTGGAGCGGAAGCTCCACCTCTTCGACGGGGTGTTCGGCGCCTCGGACGAGATCCTCGGGGCGCTGGAGACCGGGATCGACTTCGAGAAGCGCGTCCTGGACATCTACCAGTCGTGCCGGTCCACCGTGGAGATCGCCCGCGCGTTCGATGCGCTCCGCGACGACCTCGAGCACCGCATCGACGCGCGGATGACGCAGGCCCGCTCCCTGCTCCTCGAACGATTCGACGGCGAGGTGCGCCGGAGACTCCGGATGGCCGGGGAGGAGGCCGAGGCGGCGGTGGACCGGCACCGGCGGAACGCCCGCGCCTTCACCCGTCACGTCCTGGGGAAGGAAGCCCGCGGCCGCACCGTGAGCGTCGCGGCAGGCGCGGTGCGCGCGAGCCCGGCCGATGGAGTGCACTGGCTCCAGCTCGACGCCTCCACCCTCCCCTCGCGGCTCGCCCGGCTGGCGGGAAGCGAGGGCTGGTGGTTCGTCTATCGCTTCGAGGCGACGGGACTGCTCCCCGACGAGCGTCTCCTGCACCTGGTGCTCCTCAGGGAGCGGGACGGGTTCCGGGCGCTGCCGCCCGAGGACGCGGCGCTACTCGCCCGCCTGCCGGCACGCGAGGGACAGCTCCGGCCGCCGGCGGCCATCTCCGTCGCTCACGCCCAGGAGCGGGCGCTGTCCGCGGCGCGGGAGGGCCTGCTCCGCGAGGCGGAGCGGCGCAACCAGCACGAGCTCGATCGACTCCGGGAGCAGGCGGATCGCTACGCCGAGGAGTGCCTGCTCGAGCCGCGCGAGGCGCTGGCCCGGGCGCGGGCGAGCTGGGAGGAGGCCCGGGCGCGTCTCGTGGGAGTCGAGGATGGGGCGGAGCGGGCCCGGGCGCGGGCGGCCATCGAGCGGGCGGAGCGCGAGCACCGGCGCCGTCTGGCTGCCCTCCGCAACGAGGAGGAGACCCGCTACGGCCTCAAGGACCGCTCCCTGGCCGAGCGCACCGCGCGAGGCAAGGTGGTGGACCGGCGCGCCCTGGTGGGCACCGCGTACTTCTGGCTGAGCTGAGGTTCATCCGTGGCGTGGGTCTGCCCGGCGGGAGCATGCTCCCCGGCGCCATGCCCAACCTGACCGAGATCTTCTCTTCGGAGTGGTTCATGCCCCACGGGCACTGCTACCGGTGGGAGCCGGGGCTGGTCTGGCTTCAGGTCCTGACCAACGGCGCGATCGGCGTCGCCTACGCGGGCATCGCCTTCGCCCTGACGGTCCTGGTCCGCCGGGTGCGCGACATCCCCTTCAAGCTCATCTACCTCGCGTTCGGCGCCTTCATCCTGAGCTGTGGCGTCACCCACCTCATGGACGTGGTGACCATCTGGAAGCCACTGTACTGGGTGGACGGCGGCGTGCGGGCGATCACCGCCGCCGCCTCGGTGGGGACCGCCTTCCTTTTGCCCCCGCTCGTGCCGCGGGCCGTCGCGCTGGCCCGAGGGGCGCGGGCGGCACACGAGCGGGGCATCGAGCTCGAGGCGGTGGTGAAGGAGCTGGCCACCCTGTACGACCGGGCACGGGAGCTCGAGGCGCTCAAGACGCAGTTCTTCGCCAACGTCAGCCACGAGCTGCGCACGCCGCTGGCCCTCATCCTCGGGCCCACCGAGACGCTGCTCGCCGCGCCCGAGCTGAGCGGGGAGCACCGCGCGGAGCTGCGCATCGTCCAGCGGAACGCCCGTCAGCTTCTGCGCGAGGTCGATGACCTCCTGGAGGTGTCCAGGCTCGAGGCGGGCCGCACCGAGCTCGAGCGCTCGCCGCTGGACCTCGCCGCGACGGTCCGCGATGCCGTGGAGGGGTTCCGCTCGCTCGCCCGGGAGCGGGGGCTCGAGATTCGGGTGGACACCCCGCCGCGGATGGTCGGGGCGCTGGACCCCTCGCGGGTGCTGCGCATCGTGCTGAACCTCCTGTCCAACGCCTTCAAGTTCACTCCCCACCAGGGCACGGTGCGCGTCTCGCTTCGCGAGGACGACGTCCAGCCGGCGCGCGCGGTCCTGGAGGTGGCCGACAGCGGGCCCGGCATCCCCGAGCCGCAGCGCGAGGCGGTGTTCGAGCGCTTCCGGCAGCTCGACCTGGGAAACACCCGGCGCTTCGGCGGCGTGGGCATCGGCCTGGCGCTGGCCCGCGACCTGACCCGCGCGCACGGGGGCGAGCTCACCGTGACCACCGCCCCGGAGGGAGGCGCGCTCTTCCGTTGCGTGCTCCCGCTTCCCCCGGTGCAGCCCGGGGCCCGCCCGGTCCGGACCGAGGCCAGCGCGGCCGCGGAGCAGATGGCCGGCGAGCTGAGCCCACCGCCCGAGGCGAGGGGCGTCCCGGCTCAGTCCCCCGAGGGGAAGCCGGCGGTCTTGGTGGTGGAGGACAACCCGGAGATGGGGCGCCACGTTGCGGACGTGCTGGCCCCGGACGCGGCGGTCCAGGTGGCCATCGGCGGCCAGGCGGGGGTCTCGGCCGCGCTGGCCAGCCCGCCGGACCTGGTGGTGACGGATCTGATGATGCCCGACCTCTCCGGCGACACCCTGGTGCAGACGCTCCGATCCCGGCCGGCGACGGCCACGGTACCGGTGCTGATCCTCACCGCCCGGGCGGACGTGGAGACCCGGGCCCGGCTGCTCCGGGACGGCGCGCAGGACTACCTGGTGAAGCCGTTCGCGGCGGAGGAGCTCCGCGCCCGGGCGCGCAACCTGCTCGAGGCCAAGCGCGCCTCGGACCTGCTCCGGGGCGAGGTGGCCTCCGGCGGGGCCAGCCTGGCGGAGCTGGCGCGGCATCTGGCGGACCACAAGCGCCGGCTGGAGACGGCGCTCGCCACGCTGGAGGTCGCCCGGGACAGGGCGCTCACGGCGAGCGAGGCGAAATCGGCCTTCCTCAACCTCGTCTCCCACGAGCTCCGCACCCCGCTCACCGCCGTCCGGCTGCAGGTGGACCGGCTGGTGCGCGCCGTCCAGCGGAGCGTCACGCCACCTGCGGACGCCATCCGGCGCCTCGACGCCACCACCCAGCGCTTCGAGGATCGGATGATGACCTTGCTGGAGTACGCCCGCCTCCAGTCCGGCCGTCTCGTCCTCGCGCCGCAGCCGGTGGAGCTCCGGACGCTGCTCGAGGATGTCCTCGACGAGCTCCGGCCGGAGGCGGAGTTGCGCCAGCTCGCCCTCCGGCTCGAGGCGGCCGATCCGGTCACGGTGACGAGCGATCCGCGGCTGCTCCGGCTGGTGGTGAACAACCTGGTCTCCAACGCCATCAAGTACACCGAGGCGGGCTCGGTGACGGTGGGCCTTCTGGGGGACGGCCCGGGCGCAGTGCTCTCGGTCCGTGACACCGGGCGGGGCATCGCTTCCGAGGCGCAGGAGCGGATCTTCGAGCCGTTCGTGCAGCTCGAGCCGCTTCTCCGCAAGCACACTCCCGGCGTGGGCCTGGGGCTGGCCATCGTCCGCGAGCTGGTGGGGCAGCTCCAGGGCCGCCTCTCGCTCGAGTCGATTCCGGGGGTCGGGAGCAGCTTCCATGTGCGGCTCCCCGGGGCGCTGTCGTCACCCGTCTAGACCTGGATCCGCAGGGCCCCGGGAAGCAGCTCGAAGCTCGCCGGCAGCCGCCCCGGCTGCTCACCGTCGACGTCGAGCAGGACCTCCTCGTCGCTCGCTGCCTCCAGCCGCCGGCAGCGGAGGGTGCGGGTGCCCGCCCAGCGCACGTGGCGCCCGTCGTAGACCGACGCCGACTTCAGCGCGAAGTCCTTGAGGTGGTACCCGCTCCAGATGGTGACGTCGAACTGGCCGTCGGAGGGGTCGGCCTCCGGGGCCACGCGCATCCCGCCTCCGAAGTACTGGCCGTTGGCGATGGCCACGGTGGTGATGGCCAGCGACTCCTCGGGTCCGCCATCCACCCGGATGCGGACTGCCTGGTCGCGCCAGCCGAGGAGGGTGCGGACGCTGGCGAGGAAGAAGCTCACCTTCCCGCCGAGCGCCTTGGTCCCCGAGTTGACCGCGCGGTCCACCTGGCCGCTGACGCCGAAGCTCGCCACGTTCACGAAGTACCGCTCGCCGGGGCTGCCGTCGGGCCGGGTGAAGCTGAGGCGGCCGACGTCGAGGGGACGCACGTCCCCCTTCAGCCGGGAACAGCTCTCGCGGAGGGAGCCGTTGAGCCCGAAGGTCCTCCGGAAGTCTCCGCCGGTCCCGCGGGGGACCAGGGCGAGGCACGCGTCCGGAGGGATGGAGCCTGCCTGGAAGAACCCGTTCACCACCTCGTTGAGGGTGCCGTCGCCTCCCACCGCGACGATGCGGCGGAAGCCGTTGCGGAGCGCCTCGGCGGTGAGCGCGGCGGCGTGCATCGGGCGCTCGGTGAAGGCGTGCTCGGCGCCGTCTCCGAGCGCGCGCACGACCTCGGCACGGATCTCCGGCCAGCGTCGGCCGGTCGCTCCGCCCGCGCTCTCGGGGTTCACCACCAGGAAGGTGCGCATCGGCTGGGTCGGACACTGTCGCACGCCACCGGACAGTGCTCGCAACAAAGTGGGTTGACGCTTCGCGGCACCCTGCCGGGACCCGGAAGGTCGTCCTCTCTCGGCTCGCGGCGCAGCGCGCTAGCATGTGACTCCGCGTGGAGAACGGGAGTGACGAGCGCTGGGTGCTGCTGGCCGAGGACGACGGTGCGCTGCGCTTTCTCCTCGCCTCGGTCCTGCGCAAGGACGGGCACCGGGTGCTCGAGGTTCCCGACGGCGAGCAGCTGGTGGTGGCGCACGCGGCGCTTCCCCCGGGGCGCAACGGACGGACGGTGGTGCTGAGCGACCTGTCGATGCCGGTGCGGAGCGGGCTGGAGGCGGTGGAGGAGATCCAGCGCCGCGAGCCCGGCCTGGGCGTCATCCTCATGGGGGCGTTCCTCGAGCCGGCGGACGTGCCGCGGGCCGAGGCGCTGGGCGCGGCCTTCCTCACCAAGCCCTTCGAGCTGGCGCGGATGCGAGCGCTGGTCCGGGCGCTGGTCGCCGCGCCGACGGCCCGCGCCGCCGACCTGCTGGACGCGGCCGGCGGATGAGCCGCTCGCTCCGCGCGCGTCCTGACGCGGGAGCAACGACGGAGTCGGTCGGAGAGTGAGGGTTGCCGCCCGGCGCGGTCCGGACCTCAGGACTTGGGCGGGGGCAGCGGGCGGATGTGCACTTCCCGGAGCTGCTGCTCATCCACCTCGCCGGGTGCGCCGGTCATGCTGTCGATGCCGCTCTTGCTCTTGGGGAACGGGATGACGTCCCGGAGGGACTCCGCGCCGGTGAGGAGCATCGCCAGACGGTCCATGCCGAGCGCGATGCCCCCGTGCGGCGGCGCGCCGTAGCGGAGCGCGTCCAGGAGGAAGCCGAACTTGTTCCGGGCCTCCTCCTCGCCGATTCCCATCGCGGCGAACACCTCGGCCTGTACCCGCGGGTCGTGCAGGCGGATGCTCCCGCCGCCGATCTCGAAGCCGTTGAGCACCACGTCGTACCGGTAGCACTTCACGCGCCCGGGATCGGTCAGGAGATAGGGGACGTCCTCGTCGTGGGGACGGGTGAAGGCGTGGTGCGCGGCCACCCAGCCCCGGCGCTCCTCGTCGTACTCGAAGAGGGGCGGGTCGACGACCCAGAGGAGCTCCCAGCGGCCGCCCGAGCCCACCTCGGGGATGAGGCCCAGCTTCTTGGCGACGTGCACGCGGAGATTCGCCATCACCGTGTGGACCAGGGATGGCTTGCCGAACTGGAAGAGGATGAGGTCGCCCGGCTTCGCCTTGCAGGCCTCGTTGATCGCCGTCCGGAGTGCCGGGGAGATGCTCTTCGCCAGCGGTGACTGGGTCCACTCCCCTCCCTCCCCCACCTTGGCCCGGGCCAGACCGCGGGCGCCGCTGCCCCTGGCGACCTCCTCCAGCTTGTCCGCCTCGGCGCGAGAGAGGGGGTGGGCCGCCGGGATGACCATCGCCTTCACGATGCCGCCCTGCTGGACGGCCTCGAGGAGCATGGGGACGCCGCCCTCGCCGCCGTGGGCGGTGATGACGTCGGTGAGGATGACGTGCTCGAGGCCGAAGCGGAGGTCCGGCTTGTCGTTGCCGTACCTGGCCATCGACTCGTCGAAGGGCATCCGGCGGAAGGGGGTGGGGACCTCGACTCCGAGGATCTCCCTCCACAACCGGACGAGGAGCCGCTCGACCACGGCGAACACGTCGTCCTGGCTGACGAAGCTCATCTCCAGATCGATCTGGGTGAACTCGGGCTGCCGGTCGAGCCGGAGGTCCTCGTCGCGGAAGCACTTGACGATCTGGAAGTACCGGTCGAACCCGGCCACCATGAAGAGCTGCTTGTAGAGCTGGGGGCTCTCGGCGAGGGCGTAGAACTTGCCCGGATTGAGCCGGCTGGGAACGAGGAAGTTCCGCGCGCCCCCGGGCGTGTACTTGCCCATGTACGGCGTTTCCAGCTCGAGGAAGCCCTCCTCCACCAGCGTGCTGCGGGTGATGGCGTTCATCCGCGAGCGGGTGATCAGCGACTGCTGCAGCGGCCGGCGGCGGAGGTCGAGGTAGCGGTGAGTGAGCCGCTTGTCCTCCGCGGTCTCGATCCTGTCCTCGATCGGGAACGGTGTGGGCTCGCTCCGGTTGAAGACGGTGAGGGCGGTGGCTCTCACCTCGATCTCCCCGGTCTTCATCTTGGGGTTCACGTTGGCGCCGCGGCTGACGACCTTTCCCTGGACGCCGACGCACCACTCCAGGCGGAGGGTGCCGGCGAGGGCGTGCGCCTCGGGGTCGATGTCGGGCTCGAAGACGACCTGGGTGAGGCCCTGGCGGTCGCGGAGGTCGATGAAGACGGCGCCGCCATGGTCCCGCCGGTTCTGGACCCAGCCGAACAGGACGACGGTCTTCCCCACGTCCCTGGCGGTGAGCTCGCCGCAGTTGTGGGTGCGCTTGACCTCGGTGACGAAGGGAACGGACATGGAGGGGGCGGAACCTAGCGCGCCGCGGATGTCGCCGCTACGCGTCATGGGTGCAGGGAAGCGCCGGGGCGACTCTGGAATCGGGCTTCAGGAGCCGGTCGCGGACAGCTCGGCGGAGTCGGCGGTTCGGAAGTCGCGAATCTTGAGGGAGACGCGGGTGCGACCCTTCCAGGTCTCGAGGGAGGGCTGGAAGGCGAGGTCGACCGGCCCGTCCACTTCCCCGAGCCGGGGGCCCATGCCAAAGCCGATGGTGTCGATGGCCGGCGCCTGGGGAAGGACGAGCTTGAGATGGGCAGCGCCGCCGTTCCTCGCCGTGACGATCCGAGCTTCGGCGTGGAGAGACTCGGCGACGAAGATGGGCTCGGGATTGCCCGCGCCGAAGGGACCGAGGGCAGCGAGCGCGCCGACGGCGTGCTCGGTGAGCTCGTCGGGGTGGACGAGGGCATCCACGCGGCAGCGGGGTTCGAGGTCCTCCTCGCGAAGGCGGCGGGCGGCGACGGCCTCGAAGTCTCTTCGGAAGTCGAGGAGGCGCTCGGCGTCCAGCGTGACGCCGGCGGCGTGGCGGTGACCGCCGAACCGGGAGAGGTGCTCGGCACATTCCCCGAGAGCCTCGACGAGATGGAAGCCCTCGATGCTCCGGGCGCTGCCCTTCCCCACCCCGCCCTGGACGCCGATCACCAGCGTGGGCTTGTGGAAGCGCTCGACGACCCGCGCGGCGACGATGCCGACCACGCCCGGGTGCCAGCCCTCGGCCCAGAGGACCAGACCGCGGGTGCCGGATCGCCCCTCGGCCTGGGCGACCGCCTCGACGAGCATTTGCCGCTCGATCGCGCGGCGCTCCTCGTTGGCCTCGTCGAGCTTCGTGGACAGCTCGCGGGCCTCGGCGAGGCTCGGGGTGCGGAGGAGCCGAAGACCGACGGTGGCGTCGTCGAGGCGACCGGCGGCGTTGATGCGGGGGCCGAGGTGGAACCCGACCTGACCGGCGCTCACCGGTCCCTCGGTCTCGAGCTTCGCCACCTCCTTGAGGGCGCGGACGCCCGGGCGATCCGCGCGGCCGAGGGCATCGAGCCCGTGCCGGACGAGGATGCGGTTGGCACCGGTGAGGGGGACGACATCGCAGACGGTGGCAAGCGCGACGAGGTCCATGAAGGGCTTGAGCGGAGGCTCGCGGCGGTTCTCGAACCAGCCGAGGGTGCGGAGCGAGCGCCGGAGGGCCATCACCAGGTTGAAGGCGACACCGGCGGCGCAGAGGGCCTTGGTGGGGTACTCGCAGCCGGGCTGGTGGGGGTTGAGGATCGCGGTGGCGGCCGGGAGCGTCTCCGGGACGGTGTGATGGTCGACGATGACCACGTCCATGCCCAGGTCCCGTGCACGGGCGACCTCGGCGACGCTGGCGATGCCGCAGTCCAGGGAGACGAGGAGCCGCGAGCCCTCGCGGGCGATGCGCTCGACGGCGCGGAGGTTGAGCCCGTAGCCCTCGTCGATCCGGTGAGGGATGTACGTCCTGGGTGGCGCGCCGACCGCGTCGAGGAAGAGCGAGAGCAGCGCGGTGGAGCAGACCCCGTCGACGTCGTAATCGCCGTAGAGGGTGACCTGCTCGCGCTGGACGATGGCTCGGGTGAGGCGCTCGACCGCGGCGGACATGCCCTTCATCCGGAACGGGTCGGGAAGGTCCGTGAGCTCGGGCGAGAGGAAACGGGCGGCGTCCTGTGGTTCGGCGACGCCGCGAGCGACGAGGACCCGCGCAGCGAGCGGGTCCAGGCCGACCTCGATGGCAAGACGGCGGGCGGCGCGACGCTCGGACTCGACGTCTCGCTCTCCACCCCGGAACACCCAGCGCAACCGGCAACTCCTCTCGTGCAAACGCCCGCCGTTTGGAATGTTCGTACCGGAGTGGTCTGACAGCGAACGACACGCGCCCACGCAGGATCAGCAGGCGCGTGGAATGTGCCCGTGCACACGCAAGGAATGGCTGCGCGCAGGATCAGCGCATGTCGCTGGAGTCGGGATGCGACGTACGAGCGCGAGCAAACGGATCACGGTTGCTGCAGCCCACGACGACGAGAGCCGACGTTGCCTCAGTGCGCGGCCACGTGTCGGTGCGATGTCACACCGCCTGCCGGGCCGTGCCTCCGAGCAGCGCGCATCGTGTGCGCCCCGACGCCGACGATTCATAGACGATCGGTCTGACCCCGGGCGGCCCGGTCCATTCGACCCGCGTGGAACCGAGCAGGCAGCGGCCCGTCCACACCGGCGGGAGCGCTCGCCAGCGTCGGTCCCGCCCGTGCATCGAAAGCCGTCCTCGCCGCCGTCTCACCGGCAAGCGCGCGACTCAGTCGCGCTGGATCTCCCCTACCCGGACGCCGATCTCGACTCTGCCCTCCAGCGCCGATTCCAAGTCTCCGGCGACGGAGATGAAGGGGGCGGAATGACCGCGGAGGATCCGATCGTCCACGTTGCGGGTGTCACGCGGCCCGCGGCCGGCGTACGGCTCCTTCTCGAGGACCACGTCGGTGACCGTGTCGTCGAAGAAGAGCTGGGTGCTCATCTCGGTGGTGACCTCTCCGAAGGGATCGAAGAGCCGCACCTTGGCGTGGATGTGAGCCGTGCGCCCGGGATACCAGCCGGGATAGACGGTCACGAAGCGAACCTCCCCAGCGTCGTCGGTCACCTGGTAGCCACGGAGGAAGTCACGCCCACCGGTGCCGCGGTCCTGGACACCGGAATAGGCACCCCGTGCGTCGCAGTGCCAGAGATCGACGCGGGCTCCGCGGATCGGGCGGCACCACGCGTCCGTGCTGGTGAAGGGGCGGAGGGTGAGGACGAGCGGGACGCCGGGGACGGGCCCCGCTCCGGCGAGCGGCTGACTGTCCCACCGCAGATCCAGGCGGTGGAGCGGCGCATCCCGCCAGTACGGGCCGGCAGTGAGGATCGGCGCGAGCGCGCACGCCGGCCCCCCGGGTGTCGTCCCGCAGGCGGCGACGAGGAGCGCGCCGCCCCGGGCGAGGAGGGCGAGCGCCTGGCGGCGATCGACGCGCGAGCGGAGTGGCCATCCTCCCATGCCCGGGAGGACACCGGGCCCCGCACGCGGTGCATCGTCCCGAGCGCGATGGCTCAGGCGTCCAGCGGAGGGTCCTCAGCCGCTCGCGGGCCTTCGGCGGCACTCCACCTACGCCCCGTGGTCCCAGCGGGCGCTGAGGTCGTCACGGCAGGCGGCGGCCGGTGCCCGGCATGAACCGGGACGTTCCCGGAGTCGGAAGCACGCGGAGGGCCGGCAGATGGCGCTCAGGCCGCCCGCACCTTCATCGCACCGCCGGCGGCCTTCTTCCGCGCCGCGCGCTGGTCGAGCCAGATGGTCAGCGGGCTGGCGATGTACACGCTCGAGTAGGTCCCGACGATGATGCCGATCAGCATCGCCATCGCGAAGTCCCAGATCTCCCCCACGCCGAAGATGAGGAGTCCCACCAGGGAGAGCGCGGTGACGCCGGAGGTGAGGATGGTGCGCGACAGGGTGTCGTTCACCGCGATGTTGATGATCTCCGGCAGCGGCTTGCCCTTGTACCGGGCCATCTCCTCCCGGATCCGGTCGTAGATGACGATGGTGTCGTTGATCGAGTAGCCGGTGATGGTGAGCAGCACCGCGATCGAGGTCAGGTTGAACTCGCGGCGAGTCACCAGGTAGTAGCCGCTCACCATGATGACGTCGTGGACCATGGCCAGCAGCGCCCCCGGTCCGAACTTGAAGTCGAAGCGGAACGCCACGTACACCAGGATCGCCAGCATCGCGTAGAGCAGGGCGGCGATGCCCTTGTTCCGCAGCTGGTTTCCGACCTGCGGGCCGACGTAGTCCACCCGCTGCACCTTGAAGTCGGGCTGGGCAAGGCCCTTGGCCATGGCAGAGGTGATCCGGTCCGCCATGCCCGATGCCACTGCCTGGTAGTCCTGTCCCCCGCCCTGCGCGGGGCCGAGGTCACGGACCTCCTTCACCCCTGTCCCGGAGCCGGTGATGGCCTGGCGCACCCGGTCCGGGTCCAGCTTCTGTCCCGAGCGGAAGTTGATGATCCCGTTCTGCACGTCGGCGTGGAAGTTGGTGATGCCTCCCAGCGCCTCGAGGGCCTGCCTCGCGGTGACTGCGGTCTCGGGGGTCAGCTGGGTCACGCCACCGAGCCGGAGCAGGTAGCTGTTCTCGCTGGAGCCGCCGATCCCCTGCACGCTCACATCGTGCAGGCCCGCCTTCTCCGCCCGGGCCCGGACCTCGTCGGCGCGGACCGGGTGGTCGAACTTGAGCTCGACCACCGTCCCGCCCGCGAAATCGACCCCGAAGTTGAAGCCGAAGATCGCGATGCCCACCAGGATGGCCAGGTTGAGCACCGAGCTGATGAAGAGCGCGGGCTTCCGCTTCCCGATGAAATCGATGTTCGTCTTGTGCTTGATGATCTGCATCGTCAGACCGAGACCCGGGCGCCGCGCCCGTGGACGAAGTAGGTGGTGATCGCCCGGGTCACGACGATCGAGGTGAAGAGCGAGGCCACCAGCCCGATGATCAGCGACGTGGCGAAGCCGCGCACCGGTCCCGTGCCGGTGGAGAGGAGGATCAGCCCGGCGATCAGCGTGGTGACGTGCGCGTCGAAGATGGTCCAGAACGCCCGGTCGTAGCCCTGGTCCACCGCGGCCCGGGCGCTCTTCCCCGCGGCCAGCTCCTCGCGGACTCGCTCGTTGATGAGGACGTTGGCGTCCACGGCGATGCCCAGCGTCAGCACGAACCCGGCGATGCCCGGGAGGGTCAGTGTGGCGTTGAACAGGGCCAGGCCGGCGAGGATCAGCAGGCCGTTGAGGATCAGCGCCACGTCGGCGATCACCCCGGACTTCCGGTAGTAGACCGCCATGAAGGCGACCACCAGGGCCAGGCCGACGATGGCCGCGAGGCTGCCCTTGCGGACCAGCTCGTCCCCCAGGCTCGCTCCGACCTGACGGATCTCGCCGGTGGTGACCGGCGCCGGCAGCGCCCCGGCGCGGAGCACCAGCTCGAGGTTCTTCGCTTCCTGGTACGCCTGCTCGTCACTCTTCCCCAGCGAACGGCCCATGGTGATGCGGGCGCGGCCGTTGGGGATCCGCTCGTTGATGCGGGGAGCGGAGTTCACGTTGTCGTCGAGCACGATGGCCATGTACCGGCCCACGTTGTCCCCGGTGAGCTTTCCGAACTCCACGCCCCCCTGGGTGTCGAACGAGAGGTTGACCTCGAAGTCGTTGCTGGTCGGGCTGCGGCTGGCGTCGGCCCCGGCGAGGCTCTCGCCGGTGAGCGGGACCGCCTTGTCCACCAGGTAGGCGAGATAGCTGTCGCAGCTGCCCTTCTGGGCCTGCGCGGTCACGCACTGGAGCAGCACGTCCTGGTTGGCGGGGAGATCCTGGCGGGCATAGGCGAGGAGCTGGTCGCGGTCCTTGCCCTCCAGCTGCTCGTACGCGTTGGGGCGCACCAGCTTGATCCCCGAGTCGGCCGGTGGCGGGTGCTTGGCCACCAGCTGGCTGAAGTGATTGCTCTTCTCGTCCACCATCCGGAACTCGAGCTGGGCGGTGGTGCCGATGAGCTCCTTGGCCTGCTCCGGATCCTGACGGCCGGGAAGGGAAATCTGGATCGAGTCCGTGCCCATCTTCCGCACGTCGACCTCGGCCACGCCCCACTTGTCGATCCGGCGGCGGATCACGAGCATCGCCTGGTCCACCGCGTCCTCGCGAAAGCGGGAGACCTGGGTGTCCCTCAGCTGATAGGTGATCGAATCCTGGGCGCGGCCCACGCGGGTGAAGTCGTCGAAGCCCTTCAGCTCCTTCTCCACCTTGTCCAGGGTAGCGGGGTCAGGCGCCTTGAGCGTCAGCTCGAGCTTCTCGGGATTGGTGGTGTAGGTGACTCCCTCGATCTTCTGGTCCTTGAGGAAGTTCAGGATCTGCAGGCCGCGGCGTTCGACGCGCTTCTGCAGCGCGGTCTGGGTGTCGACCCGCATCACCATGTGGATGCCGCCCTGCAGGTCCAGACCGAGATTGAGGCGGTGCTTGGCGCTCGGTGCCCACCGTGGGAGCCGCGCCTGGAGGGCCTTCTCGTCGTTCCGCTGCGACTTGGGCAGGATGAAGAACGAGTAGTAGGTGGGGATGAGGTACCAGATGGAGCCGAGGGTGACGGCGAGGATGATGAGCCACCGGCCCCAGTTGCTGCGGCCCATCACTTCGACTCCTTCTCCGCCTTGGCCTCGTCCGACTTCGGCGTCTCGCTGGGGTCCTTGAGGACGGTCTGGACCGAGGTCTTCAGCACCCGGATCTTCACGTTGGTCGCGACCTCGATCTGCACCTCACGGTCGGCGATCAGGAAGATCCGGCCGATGATCCCCCCCTGGGTCACGACCAGATCACCCTTCTTGAGGTTGCCGAGGAGCTTCTTGTGCTCCTTCAGCTGCTTCTGCTGGGGCCGGATCATGAGGAAGTACATGATCGCGAACATCCCGGCGATGAAGATGAAGAGCGACGAGGGGCTTCCGCCGCCCGTCTGGGCCAGCAGGACTTGATGGGTGAGCACGGGGGTGGACTCCGTCAGGGCCTCTCGAAGAGTGGAATCGTGAGAGGGCGCGCATCCTTAGCAAGAGGGCGCACCGGACGACAAGGCGCGTCGCTCCCCGGCTGAGCGAGCGGGCACGAAGTCCCACCAGGATCAGAACCGGATCAGAACTGCCCCTCTGAACGGGTGTTCAACACCGGCCAGCCCCGCGGGATTCCTCGGGGCGCGCTCCCGGGTCGCTTTCCTGGAACCTGTGCGCCCCTCGCTGCGCACGCGGTGGATCAGCCAGGCGCGCTCGCCCGCGTGCCTGCCGGCGAGTGAGAGGGGCCCGTGCGCCGCGCGTCGGCTCGCCGCCCTCGACGGCTCCGCGGGCACCGACCGGGCACGCCGTCCTCAGCCGCTGGGGGCCCGGCCGGATTCCCGCCGCCGCACGTCCTCGGCGAACGCCGCGTACCTATCCTCCTCGATGGCGGCGCGCGCACCGCGCATGAGCTCCAGGTAGTGGTGGAGGTTGTGCAGCGTTGCCAGCCGCAGCGCGAGGAGCTCGTCCGCGGCGAAGAGGTGGCGAAGGTAGGCCCGGGAGTGGGTCCGGCAGGTGTAGCAGCCGCATTCCGGATCGGGCGCCCGCTCGTCCCGGGCGTGGGTGGCGTTCCGGAGGTTCAGCCGTCCCAGGTGGGTGAAGAGCAGCCCGTTGCGTGCGCACCGGGTGGGGAGGACGCAGTCGAACATGTCGACCCCGGCGGCCATGGCGGTGACGAGGTCCACCGGGGTGCCCACCCCCATGAGGTACCGGGGCCGGTCGGCCGGCAGGAGTACCGCGACGTCCGCGACCGAGGCGTGCATCTCCTCGGGGCGCTCGCCCACCGAGTAGCCGCCCAGTGCATAGCCGGGGAGCTCCACCGCGCAGACCTCCTCCACGTGCCGGCGCCGGAGCTCGAGGTCCAGCCCGCCCTGGACGATGCCGAAGAGCGCACTCCGCCCGCGCGTCCACGCTGCCGCGCAGCGGTGCAGCCAGCGCGTGGTGCGGGCGAGACTCTCCTCCATGTACCGGCGCTCGGAACGTGACGGGGCGCACTCGTCGAAGGCCATGATGACGTCCGCGCCGAGCACCTCCTGGATCTGGATGGAGCGCTCGGGGGTGAGCATCCACCGGCTTCCGTCGAGGTGCGACTGGAAGCTCGCGCCCTCCTCGGTGATCTTCCGGTTCTGGGCCAGGCTGTAGACCTGGAAGCCCCCGGAGTCGGTGAGGAGCGCCCGGTCCCAGGCCATGAACCGGTGCAGGCCGCCCAGGGCACCGACGAGCTCCTCTCCCGGCCGGAGCATCAGGTGGTAGGTGTTCCCGAGGAGGATCTCCGCGCCGAGCGTCCGGAGATCGTCCTGCCCCACCGCCTTCACCGTGGCCTGCGTGCCCACGGGCATGAACACCGGAGTCTCCACCGTGCCGTGGGGCGTGTGCAGCCGCCCGCGACGGGCGCGGGTGCCGGCGTCGACGTGGAGCCGCTCGAAGCGAACGCTCACCGGACCGCTCCGGTGGCGATGAACATCGCGTCGCCGTAGCTGAAGAAGCGGTACCGCTCCTCCACCGCGGCCCGGTACGCGGCGAGCACTCGCTCCCGTCCGGCGAACGCCGAGACGAGCATGAGCAGGGTGGAGCGCGGGAGGTGGAAGTTGGTGAGCAGTGCGTCCACCACCTGGAAGGTGTACGGCGGGCGGATGAACAGGCGGGAGGATCCCGCGCCCGGCCGCACCTGGCCGTACCCGGCAGCGCTCTCCAGCGTGCGCACCACCGTCGTGCCCACGGCGACGATGCGCCGGCCCTCGGCACGCGCCCGGTTCACCGCCGCCGCGGTCTCGTCCGACACGTGGTAGCGCTCGGCGTGCATCCGGTGGGAGGACTCGTCCTCGCTGCGGACGGGGAGGAACGTCCCCGGACCCACGTCGAGGGTGACGAACCGGCGCTCCACTCCCAGCGCCTCCAGCTCGGCGAACGTCCTCGCGGTGAGGTGCAGGCCCGCGGTGGGCGCGGCGACCGAGCCGTCGGCACGCGCGTACACCGTCTGGTAGCGAGTCCGGTCCTCGGGGGTCGGCTCACGGTCGACGTACGGCGGGAGCGGCACCCGCCCGCTGCGCTCGAGGAGCGCGCCCACCGAGCCGGGGGCCTCGAAGCGCACCCGGAGCTCCCCTTCGCCGAGCGCCTCCAGCACCGTGGCCCGGCCCCCCTCGAGCTCGACCACCGTCCCCGGGCGAAGGCTCTTGCTCGCCTGCCCCAGGCAGATCCAGCGGAGCGCCTCGGCGGAGCCCGACAGCGCCCCGGACGCGTCCACGTCCGCATCCGGGCGCACCAGGAGCAGCTCCACCCGACCTCCGCTGCCCTGCTTCCGGCCGAGGAGCCGGGCCGGGATGACCCGGGTGTCGTTGAGCACCACCAGGTCCCCGTGCCCGAGCAGCCGGGGCCACTCGGCGAACCGGCGGTGGGCGACGGCGCCGGTGGCGCGGTCCAGCACCAGCAACCGGGAGGCATCGCGCTCGGCCAGCGGGGCCTGCGCGATGAGCGCCTCGGGCAGGTCGAAGTCGTAGTCGGAGAGAGGCAACGAGTCACGACTTCTGTGGCAGGGCCACGCATGTGGTCAAGGGCCGTGAGCGCGCCAGGCGACGTTCGCGGATTCGCCGTTGACGCCCGCCATGTCGCCCGCGTCTCCTCGCCGGCTCCGTGCGCCCCACCCTGCCCGTTCTCCTGCTCTCGCTGAGCCTCGCCTGCACGCATCGTTCGTCTCCTCCCGCGGCCTCGACCCCGACCGGTCCCGGGTCTGCCGAGTCCAGCGCCCGGGTGCGCTCCCTGGCCGAGGAGCACTTCGAGGGAATGCTCCGCCTCGACCCCCTGCTGGCCACGATGGTCGGTGACCGTCGATACGACGACCGCCTCCCCGAGGACCTCACCGACGGCGGACGGGAGGAGAAGCGCCAGCTCGCGCTCCGGACCCGGGCCTCGCTGGAGGCCATTCCCCGCACGGAGCTCCGGGGCGAGGACGTGCTGACCTGGGCGGTGCTGGACGACCTGACGCGCACCACGCTGGAAGAGCTCCCGCTCGACGACCACCTGATGCCGCTCGAGCAGATGAGCTCGTTGCCCGTCCAGCTCCCGGTTCTCGGGTCGGGCATGGGGCAGCACCCCTTCCGGACCGTCGCCGACTACGAGCACTTCCTCGCGCGGATCCGGGCCTTCCCTGCCTGGGTGGACGCCGCCATCGCTCGGACGCGCGAGGGGATCCCGCGGGGCATCACCCGCCCGCGCCCGGTGGTGGCCCGGCTGCTGCCCCAGCTGGAGGCCCAGGTGGTGGCCCGTCCCGAGGACAGCACCTTCTGGGGCCCCGTCTCCCGGATGCCAGAAACGTTCTCCGCCGCCGACCGGCAGCGCCTGACGGCGGCGTATCGCGACGCCATCACCGGCACGCTGGTGCCGACGTACCGCAGGCTCGCCGACTTCGTCCGGAGCACCGTACTCCCGTCGGCACGGGCCACCACGGCGATCGAGGCACTGCCCGATGGACCGGCGCGGTACGCGTTCCTGGTGCGGAAGCAGACCACCACCCGGCTCGAGGCGCACGCCATCCACCAGCTCGGCCTGGACGAGGTGGAGCGGATCCGCGGAGATCTCGACGCCCTGCGCATCGCCGAGCGGTTCGACGGCACTCCGGCCCAGTAACTCGAGTCGATCACCGCCGATCCCACCGGGGCGGTGAAGAGCGAACAGGAGCTGGTGGACGGTTATCTGGCGATCAAGGCGCGCGTGCGCCCGCGCCTTCCCGAGCTCTTCGGGCGAATGCCCGCCGCGGACTTCGAGGTGCGTCCGGTGGAGCGCTTCCGCGAGAACGCCGCGGCGAGCCAGTACGTCCCGGCGACGCCGGACGGGTCGAGGCCGGGCGTCTTCTACGCGAACGCCGGCGCGCTGCGGGTTCGACCGGTGCGTCCCTCCGAGTCGCTCTTCCTCCACGAGGCACTGCCCGGGCACCACTTCCAGGTGGCGCTGGCGGGCGAGAACCAGGCTCTGCCACGCGTCCGGCGCTTCGCGCTCTACAACGCTTATGTCGAGGGCTGGGCCCTCTACGCAGAGCGGCTCGGGCCGCAGCTCGGGCTGTACCAGGACGTGCGCCAGCGGGCGGGGCAGCTCCGCAGCGAGCTCTTCCGGGCGGTGCGGCTGGTGGTGGACACGGGCCTCCACCACGAGGGCTGGTCACGGGATCGGGCGCTCACCTACGCCCGGACCACGATGGGAAGGAACGATGTCGGGCTGGAGCTGGAGATCGACCGCTACCTCGCCGACCCGGGCCAGGCGCTCGGGTACAAGATGGGGGAGATCGCCATCCGCCGGATGCGCGAGGACGCCAAGCGCCGGCTCGGCTCCGCGTTCGACCTCCGCGGCTTCCACGACGCGGTTCTCGAGTCCGGCCCCCTGCCGCTCGACGTGCTGGAGGAGAAGATGCGGAGCTGGACGCCGCCGGCTCGCTAACACCGGGATCAGTTGATTCGAGCTTGGCCGAGCGCATGCTCGAACCAGGCGGCGACCTTGCGGATGGGAACTCGCCGCCTCAGGCGGCGTACCGCAGCGCGTAGAGGCGGCTCCTCGT